>DASWIQ010000049.1:0-46534 GCA_036397615.1 Steroidobacteraceae bacterium | reverse complement strand
GTTCGCGCGCACGCGTCACATCGTCGCCAATCACCTGACCGGCGAACCCGTGTCGCGCTACGTCCGCGATCCGGCGGAGTGCGCGCCGCTCGAGGGGCGCGCGGTCGTCGTCCGGCGCCTGGCACCCTTGCCGGTCGAAGCCGTGGTGCGCGGCTACCTGATCGGCTCGGGATGGAAGGACTATCGGAAGAGCGGCCGGGTCTGTGGCATCGCGCTGCCGGCCGGCCTCGCGCTCGCGGCGCGCCTGCGGGAGCCGATTTTTACGCCGGCCACCAAGGCGGCCGCGGGACAGCACGACGAGAACGTCTCGTACGAGCAGGTGGAAGACGTCATCGGAGCGGCGACCGCCGCGCGCGTGCGGGAACTCGCGCTCGCCTTATACGCGCATGCGGCCGAATACGCGCGCGGCCGCGGCATCCTGATCGCCGACACGAAATTCGAATTCGGGCTCGATGACGCCGGGCAGGTCGTGCTGATAGACGAGGCCCTGACGCCGGACTCCTCGCGCTTCTGGCCGGCGGACGGCTATTGCGAAGGCATCAATCCGCCGTCGTTCGACAAGCAGTACGTGCGCGACTACCTCGAGACGCTCGACTGGGACAAGCGTCCGCCCGGGCCCCGGCTTCCGCCCGAAGTCATCGCAGGCACCGTCGCGAATTACCTCGAAGCCGAGCGGCGCCTGACCGGCTGATTCAACGCGGCTGCCCGGCCCAGCGCCGGATGTGCGCGTGGATTTCGGCCAGACCGTCGGTCAGTGCGGCGGGGCCCGGCTGCAGGATGATTGCGGACTTGATCTCATGCAGCTCGCCGTCGCGAACCGCCGGAACGGATTCCCAGCCCGGCCGCGCCGCCACATGTTCAGGCCGGAATTTCTTGCCGCACCAGGAACCGAAGATGATGTCCGGCGCGCGGCGCACGACTTCCATCGGATCCGCGATGATGCGGTCCCGGCCGAGCGGCATTGCCGCGAGCTCGGCAAAACAGTTGTCGCCGCCCGCGATCCCGATCAGCTCGCCGACCCAGCGGATGGCCGAGATCTGCGGCTCGTCCCATTCCTCGAAATAGACGCACGGACGGCGCGGCAGGCGCGCGGCGGCCGCGCGGATTTTCTCGACGCCGGCGCCGAGCCGGCCGGCGAGGTCCGCGGCTCTCGCCTCGCAACCGATCATTCCGCCGAGCATCCGGATCATGCGAAGGATTTCCGGGACGCTGCGATGATTGAAGAGGTGCACTTCGATGCCGGCCCGCGCAAGCTGCGCGGCGATGTCCGCCTGGAGATCGGAGAAGCCGAGCACGAGGTCGGGCTCGAGCGCGACGATCCGGTCGATCTTCGCGCTGGTGAATGCCGAAACGCGCGGCTTCTCGCGCCGCGCCCGCGGCGGCCGCACGGTGAAACCGGAGATGCCGACGATGCGCCGGTCTTCGCCGAGCAGGTACAGGGTTTCGGTCGTCTCCTCGGTCAGGCAGACGATGCGTTCTGGAAATGTGCCCGGCATCGTCGCACTCTAGCAGGCCAAGGTTCCGTCGATTGCGGGCGCATCGACCCTGTGCCACGCTCCTGAGGTGACCCGCTATGCCGACCTGCGCCGGCGCGTCGAGCAACTGCTGTTCGACCGTCACGACCTGCCGGTCAAGCCGGCAAACTGGCTGCTCGATCTCCTGCGCTACCCCTTCGCGCTGATCCGCGACCTGCTGACCGGGGAACTCAACCTGCGGGCGATGGGGCTCGTGTATACGACGCTCCTGTCGCTCGTGCCGCTCGTCGCCTTCGCGTTTGCGGTGTTGAAAGGCCTCGGCGTGCATCGCGACCTGGAGCCCTTGATCTACGAGTTGCTGCGGCCGATCGGCGAGCGCGCCGGCGAGCTGACCACACAGATGATGACCTTCGTCGAGAACGTGCGCGGCGACGTGCTGGGCTCGGTCGGCCTCGCCTTCCTGCTCTATACCATTGTTTCCACGATCCAGAAACTCGAAGGCGCCTTCAATTTCGCATGGCATGTCGAGCGCCCGCGTTCCTTCATGCGGCGCATCAGCGAGTACCTGAGCCTGATGGTCATCGGCCCCATATTCCTGGTCGTCGTGTTCGGCCTGTTCGGCGCGGTGACGAACCACTCGGCCATGGTCTGGCTCACGATGCACGAGCCGGGGGGCAGCATCGTCCGCGGTCTCGGCATTCTGGGCCCCTACCTCTTTGTCACCGGCGTATTCACGTTCCTATACGCCTTCGTCCCCAACACGCGCGTCCGCTTCCGCGCTGCGCTCGTGGGCGGCGTCACGGCGGGCGCACTCTGGGCGGCGAGCGGCGCGCTGTTCACGAAGATCGTAGCCGCCTCGACGCAGATGGTGGCGATCTACGCGGGCTTTGCGATCTTCCTGGCGGCGCTGATCTGGATCTACTTGAGCTGGCTCATCCTCCTGATCGGCGCGCAGCTCTCGTTCTATGTGCAGAATCCGCGGTACCTGCGCGTCGGGCAAACCCCCGTGTTGCTCACGAGCGCGCTCCGGGAGCGCCTCGCCTTCACCGTGATGCTCCTCATTGCGCGCAAGTTCATCGCCGGCGAGCCGCCGTGGCAGCAACGGCTGCTCGCCGAAGATCTCGAGATCCCGGGGTCGGCGCTCGCGACAGTCGTCGACTCGCTTGAAAAGGCGGGTCTCGTGACGCTCACCGAGGACGAGGAGTTGTTGCCCGCGCGGGATCTCGAAAACATCGCGCTGCACGACGTCCTGAATGCCGTCCGCGACGAGCGCCAGTATGGTACCCGGCTGCTGTGGCGGGCGCGCACGGAGCCGGTTGCCGACGCGATCGCGAACACGGTGGAATCCGCGATGCGCGAGCGAATAAGCGGGATGACGCTCCGGGAACTGGCAGCCCGGAAGTCGCCCTAGTCGCCGGCGATCGTCATCTCGTCGATCAGGAGCGAGCCGCAACGAATCGCGCCGCGGCAGTCGACATCGTCGCCCTGAGCGACGATTCCGAGAAACATCTCGCGCAGATTGCCCGCCACGGTGATTTCGTGGACGGGCCGGATGACCTCTCCGTTTTCGATCCAGAATCCCGACGCACCCCGGGAGTAGTCTCCGGTCACCGGGTTGACGCCCTGGCCCATCATCTCGGTCACGAAGAGGCCGGTGCCGAGCTTCCGAAACAGCGTCTCCGGATCGAGCATGTGGCCCTGGACGACGAGGTTGTGCACGCCGCCCGCGTTGCCGGTCGTCACGAGTCCGAGCTTGCGCGCGGAATAGGAATCGAGCAGATAGCCGTCAAGCACGCCGTTCACGACCAGCTCGCGATCGCGGGTCGCGACGCCTTCGCCGTCGAACGGGGCGGAACCGAGCGCGCCTTGCAGGTGCGGGCGCTCGATCAGCGAAATGGCCCCCGGAAAGACCCGCTGCCCGCCGGCGTCCAGCAGGAAACTGCTGCGGCGGTACTGCGCGGCGCCGCCGATTGCGCCGACGAAATGTCCGATCAGGCCGCGTGCGAGTTCCGGAGCGAAGAGCACCGGCGCCTTGCGCGTCGTCAGCTTGCCTGAGCCGAGGCGCTGCACGGTCTTTTCGGCCGCCCTGCGCCCCACTTCTTCGACGTCTTCGAGTGCGCGCCAGTCGCGCGCGGCTGTGTACCAGTAGTCGCGCTGCATCTCGCCGTCGTGCTGCCCGAGCACGACGCAACTGACGCTGTGCGAGGTCGAGGGGTAGCCGCCCACGAAGCCGTGGCTGTTGCCGAACACGCGGAGCTTGCGGTGCGTCGAAACCGACGCTCCCTCGGAGTTGCGGATGCGCTTGTCGTGCGCGAGTCCCGCCGCCTCGCAGCGCTTCGCGAGCGCGATCGCCTCCGGCGCCTCGAGGTCCCACGGGTGGCTGAGGTCGAGATCGGGGAGTGCGCTCGCCATAAAACTGGCATCGGGCAGGCCCGCGTATTCGTCCGCGGTCGTGAAGCTCGCGATCGAAAGCGCCTTAGCGATCGTTTCCTCGACCGCGGCGGGCGAGAGGTTCGCGGTACTCGCGGAACCCTTGCGCTGGCCCGCATACACGGTCACGCCGAGGCTGCGGTCGCGCTGATATTCGAGTGTTTCAACTTCGCCCAGGCGCACCGTCACCGAGAGACCGGTGGAGACGCCGACGCCGGCTTCGGCCGCGGTCGCCCCGCCCGCGCGAGCGAGCGCCAGCGCACGCTCGACGACCCGTTCGAGCGCAGCCTGGTCCGGTTGGGTGGCTTCGGCCATGGAACCGCGGATTGTACCGGCAGGCAGGCGGCGGGCAATGGCGCGCGTGCTAGCATCCCGCGATGCGCCGCCGCGAGCTGCCCGGCGGGCTTCCGCCGCCAACCAAGACCGAATTGAAGCGCCAGGCCAGGGCCGTGCAGGATCTGGCGGACCGGTTGATCGCGGCGCCCGAAAGTCTGGTCGCCGGCCTGAGACTCCCGGACAAGCTCGCGGATTCGGTCGCCCTCGCTCGACGCATCACGAGCCGCGCCGCGCTCCTGCGCCAACGCCAATTCGTCGGCAAGCTGATGCGCGGCATCGACTGCGAGCCCATCCGCGTCGCGCTCGAGTCGGAAACACAGAGTGCACGGAGCGATTCGGCGCGGTTCAAGCGCTCGGAGCGCTGGCGCGATCGCTTGCTGGCCGATGGCGACGCGGCAATCGCGGAGTTCAGCGTCGAATTTCCCGCGGCAGATCGCGCGGTGCTTCAGCGCCGCGTCGGCGCCGCGATGGCGGAGCGTCGCGACGGAAAGCCGGCTGGCTCCGGCCGCAGGCTGTTCCGCTTCGTGCGGGAAACACTGTCGGCGACGCGGTGATCGGGCTGCCGTCAGTACTTGTCGGGCTCTCCCCGCCCCGCGTCGAGCTGTTCGATCGTCTCGATCGATGCGGGCCGGGCCTTCTGCAGGCTGGCCGCCGCCTGTTCCGCAGCCCGCAGCGCCCGCAGCAGGTTGCTCCTCGCGAGCTTGATCAGCAACCCGTCGTTCCAGCCGCGGCGTATCAGTTCGGCGAAAAGATGGGGATAATGCGAGGTGTCCTCCAGTCCCGCCGCCATGAACGATGCGTCGCCGAAGAAATCGGCGCCGATTCCGACGTGATCGATTCCCGCGACGTCCCGGACATGCTCGATGTGATCGGCGACATCCTGAATCGTCGCCATGGGCTCCGGATGAATCGCGGAATATTTCGCCTTCTCCTCGTCATAGCGGGCGTCGCCGAGCTTGACGCCGCTGGCGGCGGCGAAGCCGGCCTGCCACTCATCGAAGGCCGGCCCCGTGACGTTGAACTCGGAGATGAAATCGACCATGACGACACCGCCATTCTGCGGGAGCCTGCGCAGCACCTCGTCCGGCACGTTGCGAATGCTCGGCGTAATGGCCTTCGCGCTCGAATGCGAGAAGATGACCGGCGCCTCCGCGATGTCCAGCACGTCATTCATCGTCTCGGACGACACATGCGAGATGTCGACCAGCATGCCCAGCCGGTTCATTTCCCTCACGACCTCGGCGCCGAATTTCGTCAGGCCGCCGTGCCGCGGCGCCTCCGTCGCGGCATCCGCCCAGTCGTTGCCGTTGAAGTGCGTGAGCGTCATGTAGCGCACGCCGAGGCGGTAGTAAGCACGCAGTGCGCCGAGCGAGTTCTCGATCGCATGACCGCCCTCGATGCCGAGCAAGGAGGCAATGCGTCCCGCCCGATTGGCCGCGTCGATGTCGGCGGCGGTCAGCGCTAGCCGGAAGTCGTCGGGATAGCGCTCGACCATTCGACGCGCGATGTCGATCTGCTCGAGCTGGATCCGGGCGAAGCCCTTCTTCCCGACGTCCGCTGAGCTCGGTATCCACACGGACCAGAACTGGCCGCCCACGCCGCCTTCTCGCAGACGGGCGATATCCGTGTCGCCGGCGGCCCGGCGGTTCAGGTCATAGGCCACGATGTCCCGCGGCGGCCTGCCACTCTCGCGAATGACGGCCGGCAGATCGTTGTGGCCATCGATCAGCGGATGCTTTTTCAGGAATTCACGCGCCTGGCGAAGCGCCGGATCGTCCGCCCCCGCTTTCTCGGCCGCGGCCGCGATGTTGAGCGGGATCGCGAGCGTCGCGATGACGAAAAAGCGTGAACAGGATCGGGAAAGATTCATCGGCGCTCCATGGCAAATGTGGGACGCTGTCGCCGTCCGGAGACAGCGCAGGGGTTGTCGGCAAGACGTGACGCGCTAGCCTGATCGGGTTGCCCAGCGTATCAAGCATCCCCTGATCTTCGGGCATCCCCCCTGCGCCGCACCACTCCCTGTCGGCGCAGGGGTCTTTCAGGCCTCCTCCGACCGGTTTTTCCTTTCCTGACAATCACTTGGGGCCGCCTCCCGACCGGTCCCAAGGGTCTCCCATGCTAGACTCCCGCGATGAAACCGCTGGTCGGCATCATCATGGGGTCATCGTCGGACTGGGAGACGATGCGTCATGCGGCGGAACTCCTCGGCGCCCTCTCCGTGCCCTTCGAGAGCCGGATCATTTCCGCGCACCGGACGCCTGATCTCCTGTTCGAATATGCCGGCAGCGCCGCGGGGCGCGGACTCCAAGTCTTGATCGCCGGCGCAGGCGGCGCCGCGCACCTGCCGGGGATGACAGCAGCCAAGACCCTGCTTCCCGTAATCGGCGTTCCGATTCAGTCCAAGGCCCTGAATGGCCTCGATTCACTGCTTTCGATCGCGCAGATGCCGGCCGGCGTGCCGGTTGCGACGGTTGCGATCGGCGAACCGGGCGCCCGCAATGCCGCGCTCCTCGCGACGGCCATTCTCGCGGGAAGCCATCCGCCGTTCATGGATGCGCTCCGCGCATTTCGCGAACGACAGACCGCGGACGTGCTGGCGAAGCCCGACCCGGCCGCCGGCTAGGAACTCCCATGCGCATCGGGATCATCGGCGCCGGTCAGCTCGGCCGGATGATGGCCCTTTCCGGCATTCCGCTCGGTCTCGAATTCGCGATGTATGACCGCAGCCGCGACGTCCCGGGCGCCGCGGTCGCACCGGTCGTCGCCGGAGACTTCGACGACCGCCGCAAGCTCGCCCGCTTCGCCCGCGGCGTGGACGTCGTGACCTTCGACTGGGAAAACGTGCCGGTCGAATCGGCGCGCGCGATCGCGAAGATCAGGCCCGTGTGGCCGCCGCCGCGCGCACTGGAAGTCGCGCAGGACCGGCTGGCCGAGAAGAAACTTTTCCTCCGCCTCGGGATGCGGGTGGCACCTTTCGCCGCCGTCGATGCGGAGCACGAACTCGCGCGCGCCATCGAGGATCTCGGCGCGCCCGGCATCCTGAAAACGCGACGCCTCGGCTACGACGGCAAGGGACAGGCGCTCGTGCGGCGCGCACGGGACGCGGGCGAGGCCTGGAGCCGGCTCGCCGGCCAGCCGCTCATCTACGAGCGTCTCGTGAATTTCTCGCGCGAGGTCTCGCTCGTCGCCGCGCGCGATCGCGCGGGAAACATCGGGAATTATCCACTCGCCGAGAATGTGCACGAGGACGGGATTCTCGCCGAGACCCGCGCGCCGTACGTCGACGCGCGATTGCAGCGCGCGGCGGAACGCAATCACCGGCGGATCATGCAGGCTTTCGGCTACGTGGGCGTGATGTGCGTCGAGTACTTCGTCGAGCGCGGGCGGCTCGTCGCCAACGAGATGGCGCCGCGGGTTCACAACTCCGGGCACTGGACCATCGAAGGCGCCGAAACCAGCCAGTTCGAGAATCACGTCCGCGCGATCGCAGGCCTGCCTCTCGGCAGCGCGCGGCCGCGCGGACATGCCTTGATGCGCAATGTGATCGGGCGGAAGCCGGCGGCGAAGAAGCTGCTGCGCGTTCCAGGTGCGCACTGGCACGACTACGGCAAGACGCCGTGGCCGGGCCGAAAGCTCGGCCATGTAACCCTCATCACGACGGGCGGCGCCGCGCGCGATCGCGCCGCGCGGCGGCTGCGACACTTGTTGAATCCCTAACCGGAACCGGGACTTGCGCTTGTGCTAGCCTAGAAAGCTGTATGTACCTCGACCATTTCCAGTTGACGGAACTGCCGTTCCGGCTGAGTCCGGACCCGGAGTTCCTGTACCTCTCGAAGCACCATGCGCGCGCCAAGGCGTACATGGAGTCGACCATCTGGTTCACCGACGGGTTCGTCGTCATCACGGGCGAGATCGGATCCGGCAAGACCACGCTGCTCGAGACCTTTCTCCGCGAGCTGGAGAAAGACGTCGTCGTCGCGCAGGTCGCGCAAACCCAGGTCTCCCCGATCGAGTTTCTGCAGGCCGTGCTGGTCCAGTTCGGTTTTTCGCCGTTCAAGATGCGCAAGGCCGAGCTGATCGCGACGCTCAACCAGTTCCTGGTCGAGCAGTACGCCGCCGGGCGCAAGGTGCTGCTGATCGTCGACGAGGCCCAGAATCTCTCCAATCGCGTACTGGAGGAGATCCGGCTCCTGTCGGGCGTCGAGACGACCAAGGAGAAAGTCCTGCGCATCATCCTGGCAGGACAGCCGGAGCTGAGCGAAAAACTCGATTCGGCGGAACTGGTCCAGCTCATGCAGCGCATACGCCTGCGCTTTCATCTGACGGCGCTCACTCCGGAAGAAACCCAGGCCTACATCCTGCACCGCCTGGAAGTCGCGGGCGCGCATGGCCGGCAGCTCTTCGCGCCGGACACTCTCCCGATCATCTTTCGGTACACGGGCGGCGTTCCGCGCCTGATCAATACGCTTTGCGACACCGCGCTGATGAGCGCCTACGCACTCGAACAGCCGGGTGTCGGGGTCGCCGAGCTCCAGGCCGCGATCGACGAGCTGCAGTGGGTCGAATACGCGGCGCGCACGAACCGCATGCGCGCGGGTGTGACGGATCCCGCGCCGGCGCCGCGGCCGGCGGCAAGGGACGAAGTGCTGGCGCGCATCGTGGTCGCGCACGGCGGCGAGCACGTCGAGGAACGGCCATTGCGCATCGGGCGGCTCATCATCGGCCGCACCGTCGACAACGACGTTCAGATCGAGAGCAAGTTCATCAGCCGGCACCACTGCCAGATCACGACGACCTACGAAGGCTGCGTGCTCGAGGATCTGAACAGCACGAACGGCGTCTACGTGAAATCCAAACGCATTCGCCGGCATCATCTGAACGACGGCGACGTCGTCGCGCTGGGCAAGCACGAGATCATGTACCTCGATGAGCGCTCGGCCCGCGCGCGGGTGCAGCAGCACGAGCAGACGGGTGATCACCAGGCGCTCAAGGAATCCGGGAGTCCGCAGGCAGATCCCGGCAATGCCGCACCGGCCGCCGGCACGGCCTGAGCCCCGCGCCACTCTCCCGGTTCCTAGTTTTCTTCCTCGAAGGCGCCGCCGTAATGGCGCTTCTGGATCCGGTAGTCGCGCCGGCGGAGTGCCAGCACGAGTCCGCCGACGACCGCGACCAGCCCGAGCAGGGCCACCAGCCCCGACCAGTCTGCCACGCGCCAGACGAACGAAGCGCCCACCGCGGCGACGCCGATGGCGATGTACACGTAAGGCAGCGCTTCGTAAAGCGGTCTTGAGATGCGCATCGCGGCCTCCTCAGGCCGTGCCGCCGACGGTCAGCGCATCGACGCGCAGCGTCGGCTGTCCGACGCCGACCGGCACGGTCTGCCCGTCCTTGCCGCAACTGCCGATGCCTTCGTCGAGCATGAGGTCGTTGCCGACCATGCTGACGCGCGTCAGCACGTCGGGTCCGTTGCCGACGAGCGTCGCGCCCTTGACCGGCGCGGTGACCTTTCCGTCCTCGATCAAATACGCCTCGCTCGCCGAGAACACGAACTTGCCGGAGGTGATGTCGACCTGGCCGCCGCCGAAATTCACGGCATAGAGCCCGCGCTTGACCGAGCGGATGATTTCCTGGGGGTCGTGCGGACCGGGAAGCATGTACGTATTGGTCATTCGCGGCAGCGTCGTATGCGCGAACGATTCGCGTCGTCCGTTGCCCGTCGGCCGGACGCCCATGAGCCGCGCGTTGAGCTTGTCCTGCAGATAGCCCTTCAACACGCCGTTCTCGATGAGCGTCGTGCACGAAGTCGGCGTGCCCTCGTCGTCGACGTTCAACGAACCGCGCCGTCCGGGGAGCGTTCCGTCATCGACGACCGTGCAGAGCGCGGAGGCGACATGCTCTCCGATCCGCCCTGAGAACGCGGACGTCCCGCGGCGATTGAAGTCCCCTTCGAGTCCGTGGCCGATGGCCTCGTGAAGCAGTACGCCGGGCCAGCCCGGTCCGAGCACGACCGTCATCGTGCCGGCGGGCGCCGGCACGGATTCGAGATTCACGGTCGCCTGCCGCACGGCTTCGCGTGCGAGGCGAAGCGGTCGCTCGCCGGCGACGAACTCCTCGAGAGAATACCGTCCGCCGGTGCCTGCATAACCCTGCTCGCGCCGCCCGTTCTGCTCGACGATGACCGATACGTTCATCCGCACGAGCGGCCGCACGTCCGCTGCGAGCGTGCCGTCGCTCGCGGCGACGAGCACGATCTCGTGCACGGCGGCGAGTGTAGCGACCACCTGCTTGACGCGCGGATCGAGGGCCCGCGCGTGCCGGTCGAGCTCCGTCAGGAGCGCCACCTTGTCGGCGTCGGCGAGCGACGCGATCGGGTCGTCGACGGGATACAGGCGATGCGCGGCCGTCGCGCGCCAGGCCTGGACCTGCCCGCTGCCCCCTTCGCGCGCAATCGCGCGCGCCGCGCGCGCGGCCTCGAGCAGCGCCGCCGGCACCACTTCGTCGGAATAGGCGAAACCCGTGCGTTCCCCCGCCATCGCGCGGACGCCGACGCCCTGTTCGATGCCGTGGCTGCCTTCCTTGACGATACCGTCCTCGAGCGCCCAATGCTCTTCACGCGCGAGCTGGAAATAGAGGTCGCCCGCATCCACGCTCGCGCCGAGCAGCGACCCGAGCGCCTGCTCGAGACGCCGCTCGTCGAGTCCCGACGGCGACAGGATGCGATCGCGCGCGCATTGCAGGGCGTCCATACTCAGCCGACCACCCGATGCTCGAGCGCCGGGAACTTCGCGCGGGTTTCCCTCTGAGCGTCGCGGTCGAGCGGCGCCACGATGACACCGCTGCCGCGCGGCTCGCGCGCCAGCACGCGGCCCCAATAGTCGGCGATCAGGCTGTCGCCATAGGTCTCCCGGTTGTTGTCGTGCAGCCCGCTCTGGGCGGCGGCGATGACGAAGCACAGGTCTTCGATGGCACGGGCCCGCAACAGGACTTCCCAGTGCGCACGGCCCGTCGGGCCGGTGAATGCAGACGGCACGGTGAAGATCTCGGCGCCCTCCGAAACGAGTTGCCGGAACAGCTCGGGGAAGCGCAAATCGTAGCACACGGACAGTCCGACCCGGCCCGCGGGCGTGTCGACGAGCACGGGCTTTGCGCCGGGCGCGGCATTGTTCGACTCTCGATAGCCTTCGCGGCCGCCCGGAAGATCGACGTCGAACAGATGGATCTTGTCGTAGCGCGCCACGCGCTTTCCCGCCGAATCGTAAACGACGCAGGCGTTGGCCGGCCGCGAATCTCCCGCGACTGCGATCGGTTGCGTTCCGGCGACGATCCACAGCCGGAGTTCGCGCGCCATCGCCGCGACCGCCTGCTGCACCGGCCCGTCGCCGTCGCGCTCGACGACCTGCCGCCGCTCGGCTTCGGTGCGGCCCATGAAACAGAAATTCTCGGGCAGCAAGGCGAGACAGGCATCGCGATCGCGCGCCTGGCTGAGCAGCCGCCTGGCGGATTCGAGATTCCGCGCGATATCGGCTGCGGAAGTCATCTGCAGGGCGGCGACGATCGGCTGGCTCATGACGGTCCTTGCGCCGCCTGGCGGTCGTCCTTCAATTCCCGGGCATCCATCCGGCGCACCTGGGGATCGTCCCAGCTGCCCGTGATGCGATAGTAGCCTCGCGTGGCGCCCTTGAGCGGTTCCTTGAATATCTGCGAGAAAAGGAGCAGGGCCGCGCCGACCGCCGGACCCGCGGCGAGAGCGCCTGCGACGCCGAGCGACGCGCCGAGCTGGCCCGTGACGATGGCGGTCTGATCGTAGGTGCGGTAACGCAGGCTCGTGTGGCCCGCGATGCCGATCTCCGCCGCCGAGCCGCGGAGCGTGAGGTTGTCGGTGTACGCATCGCCGTCCGTCAACTGGAATGTACCGCGCAAGGTGTCGTACGCGAGGCCCTCTCCGGTCAGGTCGCCGAAATCGAGTGCAAGCCGGCGCGGCAGGTGGGCGAGACTCATGAGGCCGAAGACGCGGCCGGCGCCCGGCTCGACGGAGGTGAGGCTGCCGTTCACCGCGGAAATCTCGAGGCGGCCCGACAACCGGTTCAGCGCACTGATTTCGGGCGCTCCGGGCCAGCTGAGCCGGGCCGATACGCGGCCCTTCTCTCCCTCGACGAGCGCGCCGAGCTGCATGGCGTTCATGAAGCCCTGCACGTCGCCTGTCTCGACGTCGAATTCGAGACGGCACTCGGCGGCCTGATCGCGCACGAGCCAGCTGCCGCGGCCTTCGGCGGTGAATGCCGCATGTCGCATCGTGAAGCGGTTCAGCGTCATGCCGGACGTGCCGCGCGCGAGTTCAGCCTGCACATGCCCGAAGCTTCGCTTGTCGAAAACGAAATCGCGCAGGTCGATGCGGATGGCCGGAAGTTTCCGCGGATCCGGATCCGGCCGCTTGCCGGCGCCCGCCGCGCGATCGCCCAGATGCAGCCGGTCGAGGTCGAGCAACATCGGCACTTCGCCGGGAAAAGTGAACGGAACGACGACACGCCCGATCGCCGCGTCCGCGTTCACGCTGACGTCCCAGGCGCGGTTGCCCGGTCGCAGGCGACCGCTCACGTTCGTGAAGGAGTAGCCGAGCGCTTCGAAGCGACCGATCGACAGGTCCGCGCCGCCGAGCCATTCCTGGATCGGGCGGCCGCGTGGTTCTTCCCATTGGAGATCGAGCAGGTCGGTCAGGCTCGCGGACTCGAGTCGCCCGCTGAGCCACAGGCCGGCGGCCCGCGGCAAGGACTCGGGCGCGGCGCCGCCAAAAGTCACGATGCCCCGCTCCACCGGCGCCTCGCCGGCGCGGCTCCGCCATTGCAGGAGCGCGCGCACGTCGCGGCCGAGTTCCGCTTCGATGCGCGGGCCGCTCGTGCCGTCGAAGCTCGCGGACAGGACGAGCGGGCGCGCAGCGTCCGCGCTCTTGTCGAACGGTTCCGGCAGTTTCGACGCAAGGCCCCGCAGGTCGCTGCTCAGGCGTACCGTCCCCCGCGCAGGACGCTTTGGATCCGCATTGCGTTCGACGTCGAGCGCTGCGCGCCATTCCGCGCTTCCCGCAAGGCCCGCGTTCTTCGGCAGTCGCGCAATCGGCTGCAGCGCCGCCCCCTGCACGCTGCCCCGCGCATTCACCTGGGTGCGGAGATTCCCGTTCAGGGCCGTCGTCGTCTCGATTGCCGCCTGCCACCGCCCGCCGAGCGCCCGTCCGGACAGCGCGGGTGCGTGAATCTCGCGGTTACGCACCCACAGGTCCCCGGCGATATCGGTCGCCTCGTAGGGTTGCTGCCGGTGGCGAAGCTTGACGCCGTCCAGATTCGCCATGACGGTCACGACGCGACGGTCGAAGTTCTTGATCGGAAGGTACATCGCAATCTCGGCGGCGACCGGTCCGGAACCGGCAAGATCCGCGAACAATGCGCCGAAGGACGGCGCGAGCGGCGTGCCTTGCAGCATTCGAATCGCGCGGCCCGCATCCGTCCGCGTCGAACCGCGCGCCGCGAAGACCGCGTCGCGCAAGTCGGCGCTGTTGACTTCAGCCTGCGTGAATGCAATGCCGCCGACGCTTCCGCGGGTCGCGACTGCGTGCATCGCCGGGCCATCGAATTCGAACGCGGTATCGACGCCCCGTAGCTCCGGCCAGCCGGGCGCGTAATGCAGGTTCACGCCCGTGGCGCGGCCGTTCGCGTGAAACCGCCCCTGGCCCTCACGGTAGGGGAATCCACGCGTCGGGCCGGTGACGGATACGGTCGCTTCGGTCACCCGGCCCGCGCGGAATGCGGCGTCCAGCCAGCGGATAGTCTTCGGTTGCAGGCGCCCGGTTTGCAGATAGCGCCACAATTGACTGACGTCGAAATTCGCGGCGGTGGCGCTCAAGTCCATCAGCGGCAGCTCGCCCGGGCGCAACAACATCCGCAATTTTCCGCGCGCGACGCCGTGCCCGCTGTCCACAACGGCGTCGTCGAGCCACAGCCGCACGCCGTTGTCGAAACGATGCCACTCGATTCGCCCGTCACCCCTCACCACCGCGGCGGGCGCGCGCCATTGCTGCGGCCAGTCGATCGTCGCGTCACGGGTCGCAAGGTGCACCACGCCGCCGGCACCGCGGCCTTCGACGGCGCCATCGAAGCCGGTGACTCCGGCCGACTTTCCGAACGGGCCGAAACCGATGTTCGTAAATCGGAGCCGGCCGGTGATGTCCGGCAGCCGCTTCACGCCCGAGTCGACGACCGTCATGTCGAGCCCGAACAGCTCTCCGCGCGGCGCGAGTGTCGACAAGCGGTCACGCATCGTGCCGGCCGGCATCAGAGCCATGAACACGGCAAGGTTTTCGATTCGCAGGTAATCCGCGCGCGCCTCGACGGCCGTGACTCGCCCGGCTTTCCGCGAGAGGCGCGCTTCGAGGCTCGTCGGGCGCCAGGCCGCCCCGGCGCGCGACAGTTCCAGGCCCGTCGCCTGCAGGGAAATCGTGTCGCCGTCGCGCTGGACGCGCAGGTCGCCTGCAACCCGCGTGAACTCGTCCTGCGACCCCGCGAATCGCAAGCCCGAGATCCGCGGTTCCAGCCGCAGGCTCGACAGTTCGCGGCCGGTGCCGCGCGCGGAGACCCGTATCGAGCCGCGGCCTGCGGCCGGCACGATGAAACTGTCCGGCAGCGTCGCCGCCCATTGCTCGAGGTCGAGGTCGCGCGCATCGATCCGCGCGCGCCAGTCCACGGACGCGGTATCGGCAAGGTTCCCGCTCGCCTCCCCGTCGAAATCGATGAATGCGCCGAGGTGTTCCGGCAATGCGACCCGGCCGCTCAGTTCGACGTCATCGCCCTTGCGCACGACGTCCACGTTCGCGCCGGTCAGCTGGAATCGACCCTGCCGCGAGCGGAGATCGAGAACGTCGAGCACGGCGTCGGTAACCGCGAGATGACCGCGCGGCAGCCGGTCGAGCGTCAGCGTGGAGCGCTCGGCATCCGGCTGCCGGAGCGCCGATTGGCCGACGAGCTGGATGCGTCCGTCGGACGTGATCACGAAGCTGAGCCGCGGCCGGATGAAGGCGACGCGTCCGACCTCGATGCGGCGGAACCATATCGTGCGCGGAATCGATAGACTGACCCGGCCGGATTCCGCGGTTACGAGCGCCTCGTCGCCGTACTCGGGCAGGACACGGGCGCCGCGGAACACGACCTCGGGCCCATAACGGCCGATGCGCGCGTAGACCGAATCGAATTCGAGCGTCAGCCCCGTGGCCTCGCGCACGCGCTCGACCACGCGCTGCTGGTATCCGGGCAGCAGGTCGATGGCGAGGCGGAATGCACCGATGCCGAGCGCGAGCAGGAGCGCGCTCAAACCGATGAGCGCGGCCATCCAGCGCCATAGCCGCTGCGCCGATTGTGTCCAGGAATTCATGCTCGACCGCCAGAGTCCGCTGCCGCAACTTGGACAAGGGCCGCGGAGTCGGCGTTCCGGGAAATCACAGCGCTTGCCAGCGCCGGACGCCGGCGCCATCCAGGAGCGCCGCCGTTTCGTACAGCGGGAGCCCCATTACGCCCGAAAAGCTGCCTTCGAGCGTCGCGACGAAGACCGCGCCCCGTCCCTGGATCGCATAGGCGCCGGCCTTGCCGGCCGGCTCGCCGCTCGCCCAGTAACGCCGGCATTCATCGACGCCGATGGCGCGAAACGAGACGCGGCTCGTCGAGAGCGCTGACCGCAGCCTGCCGCCGGCCTGGAGCGCGATCGCGGTCAGGACCTCATGGCAGCGGCCCGACAGCGCGGACAGAATCTCAACGCAGGCCGCTTCATCCGCGGGCTTGCCATAGATCCGCCCGTCGAGCACGACGGTCGTGTCCGCGGCCAGCACCGGGCAATCCGGGCTTCCACCGAGCGCATTCATCACCGCCTGCGCCTTGTCGCGCGCAAGCCTCTGCACATAGTCGCCGGGCTTCTCTCCCGGGAGCCGCTCTTCGTCGAGATCGGCGGCGTGGGAGCGATGCCGCACGCCGATCTGGGCCAGGAGAAGGCTGCGGCGCGCCGACGCCGAGGCCAAGACAACGGAGTCGTAACCCATTGAGCGGCAAGGATAGCCTAAGGAACCTCGTCAGGCGCGGTGGTAGGGATGTCCCTGCATCAGGCTGTGCGCGCGATAGAGCTGTTCGGCCGCCATGACGCGGACGAGTCCGTGCGGCCAGGTGAGAGGCGACAAGGACCAGCGGAAATCCGCGCGCCGGGACAACTCCGCGTCGAGACCATCCGGCCCGCCGATGAGGAACGCGAGATCGCGGCCCCCGGCCATGCGCGCGGCGAGCCATTGCGAAAGTTCCGGCGTCGACAGAGCCTTGCCTCCGACTTCGAGCGCCACGACATAATCGCCTTCGCGGATCGCGGCCTGCATGCGCTCGGCCAGCCGGGCGAGCGGCATTTCGACCAGTTCGAACTTGAGTCCCCGCCCGAAGCGCCGGCCGTATTCCGCAACGCCTTCGTTGATCCAGTCAGGCAGGCGGGTGCCGGCCGCGATCAGCCGGAGGTGCATTGCCGGGACTCAGGCGAGTTTGGGTTCGCGCTGCGCGGGGCGGATGTCCCAGAGTTTCTCGAGTCCGTAGAACTCGCGGATGCGCGGCAGCATGACGTGGACGATCAGGTCCTGAAGATCGACGAGCACCCACTCGCCTTCGCGCTGGCCCTCGACGCCGTAAGCGCGGTGACCCGCATCGCGGCAGCGCTCGATCAGCCGATCCGCGATCGACTTGACGTGCCGGTCCGAATTGCCGGTCGCGACGATCATCGTGTCGGTGACATCCGTCAGTTTCCGCACGTCGAGAACCTTGACGTTGACGGCCTTCATGTCTTCGAGGGCGGCGACGGCGATTCGGGTCAGGGTGCCAGGTACATTCCGGGTCTTCTTGGTTTGGGAGGCGGTGCGTTTTCTCTTCGTTTTCGTGGCGATCATTCCTTCGTTTCACCTGGCCGGGCGTAGCTGCCCCTGGCGAGGATGATCCTACGCGACGCCTCGGGCATCAAGTAGCGCGGATCGCGGCCCGCAGCCACCACGTCGCGCACCGCGCTCGAGGACAGGTCGAGCTGGGTGCCTTCGCTCACGTAGACGAGCCCGGCCGGCATTCCGGACAGGCGGGCGGGGTCGTCGCATCGCTTGCCGCGCAGGAGCGCCGCGCCGAGCCCGTCCCGTGGCTTCGGCGCCCGCGGTCGCAGCGCAATCACAAGATGGGCGAGCGAGAGCAGATCCGCGGCGCGATGCCACCGATCGATGCCGGCGAACGCATCCATGCCCATGATCAGCACGATCGGCTGCTCGCCGCGCTCGGCGCGCATCTCCTCGAGCGTCAGGATCGTGTACGAGGGTCCCGCGCGCCGAAGCTCGCGATCGTCCACGAAGAAACGCGGATCGTCCGCGACCGCCGCCCGCACCATCGCGAAGCGGGTTTCAGCATCGGCGAGCGGCGCTGCGCGATGCGGCGGATCGCCCGCCGGCAGGAATGCGAGGGTTTCCAGGCCGAGTATCTCGTGGAGTTCGTGCGCCGTGCGCAGATGCCCGTAGTGGATCGGGTCGAACATCCCGCCGAACACGCCGATCGGTCGCATCCGGGCTCAGGCGGCGGGCGCGACCGGCAGGCGCGTGCCCGCGAGCGCCACGACGAGTCCGGTCAGTGAAGTCCAGGGGTCTCCTTTCGCATATCCCTTGACCTGGCGATCGACCGCGGCCGCGGCCGCGAACAGTGGATCGAGCTCCTGGCCGGCCGTGCGCCGCGCGGCGCGCTTCACAAGAGCCGCGCGCCGTTCGGCCTGCGCGCCGTAGGCGGGGCGCTCCACTCTGGCGCGCGCATCGGCGAGCGCGCGAAGCTCGCGGCAGATCGCCCAGAGCACGAGCGGCGGCTCGGCGCCTTCGGCACGCAGACCGTCAAGGATCCGCATCGAGCGAGGCACGTCGCCTTCGAGCGCCGCCTCGCCGAGCTGGAAGACGTCGTAGCGGGCGCTGTTTGCGACCGCGGCCTGGACTTCATCGGCGCCGATGCGGCCGCCGGCGTGGAGCAGCGCCAGTTTTTCGATCTCCTGGTGCGCCGCCAGCAGATTTCCTTCGACCCGCTCGGCGAGCAGTTCGGCGGCATCGCGGTCGAAACTCAGGCCGTGCCGCGCCGCGCGGCCGGCGATCCATTGCGGCAGGCGACCGATTTCGACCGGCCAGGCCTGAACGACGACCCCGTTCTTGTCGAACGCCTTGAACCAGGCGCTCGACCAGGTTTCCTTTTCGGGACGCGTCGTCACGACGAGCAGCAGATTGTCCGGGCCGGGATCGGCGGCCAGTTGCGCGAGCGCGGCCGCGCCTTCCTTTCCGGGACGCGACGACGGCATGCGGATTTCAATGATGCGCCGCTCGGAGAAGAGCGACAGCGACCGCGTGGACGCGAGCAGATCCGCCCAGTCGAAACTTCGATCGGTGACGAACAATTCCCGGCCCGAGTAACCCTCTGCGCGCGCACGCGCGCGCACGGCATCCGCTGCCTCGCCGGTCAGGAGTGCTTCATCGCCGACGATCAGCCATAGGGGCAAAAGTCCCTTGTCCAGCGTGCCCGAGACCTGGTCGGTGTTGATGCGCATCTCGGCTCAATTGTAGCGATCGCCAGGTGAATCGTGTTCACAATGGCAGGATTCGAGGGCCTGTGAGATAGTCATCGACGAATGAAAAGCCTAGGCCTCGTTTTCCTCGGGCTCCTGCTCGCCGCCCCGGCGGCGCAGGCGGACGAATTGCCGCTCTTCCAGGCGGCGTTCCACGGCGGTTACCGCGCCGGTGGCGGCCTCGAGGACGTGGACACCGGTGAAGATGCCGACTTCGAGGACGGCGGGAGTTTTGCGCTCGCGCTCGAACTTCGTTTCGACAAGGGCGACGATCGTTACTACCAGCTCTGGTACTCGCGCCAGGCGTCCGAGGTCAATGACGGCCTCGAATCGCACGACGTCGACATCGAATACCTGCACATCGGCGGCACCCTGCCCTTCGGCGGTTACGAGCATGCCCAGCCGTATTTCGCGGCGGGGCTCGGCGCGACGCGGTTCTCGGCATCGGGTGCGGGCGCCGACGACCGTACGCATTTCTCGGGCTCGATCGCATTCGGGCTCGAGCTGCCCCTCGCCAGGAATGCTGCGATCCGGCTGGAAGCGCGCGGTTATCTCACGGCCGTGGATACGAACAGCGCGATCTTCTGCCGATCTGACAACGCCGGGGGCGTCTGCCGCATCGTCGCGAGCGGCTCGACGATCTTCCAGGCCGAGGCGCTCGCGGGAATCGCCTTCCGCTTCTAGGGTTCCCGCGCTCCGGCCTTGAGCCAGGCGGCGAGCAGGCGAATCTGTGTCGCGTCGAGGCGCGCACCGAAGGCCGGCATGGTTCCATTGCGCCCAGTCGCAATCGATTCGATCACCTCGGCGCGCTCGCCGCCGTAAGTCCAGACGGCGTCGTTCAGCGCCGGTGCGCCGAGCAGCGGATTGCCCGCGCCGTCGCTCCCATGGCAGGCCATGCAGAATTGTTGGAACAGGGTGCCGCCTCCGGCGACGGCCGCCGCGCCCGCCTCTCCACGTGACAGTGCCAGCACATAGTCGGCGATC
Source organism: Steroidobacteraceae bacterium (assembly GCA_036397615.1). GTDB lineage: Bacteria > Pseudomonadota > Gammaproteobacteria > Steroidobacterales > Steroidobacteraceae > SCUD01. The sequence continues at coordinate 26,678 of DASWIQ010000049.1, read as the reverse complement.
TGACCCACGCTTTCTTCACCCGCGACGGCGAGCCAGCCGGGCATCGCAGCTTGGCGGCCCGAATGTATCGTCTCGACGATCTGTGTCTCGTCCGCGCCCCACTGCCAGGCGGAATCGGTCAGGTCGGGGAATTGCCGGGCCTGGCCCGCCGCATCCCGGCCATGACAGGAACTGCAATTGTTGTTGAACACGCGCCAGGCGGATCGCATCGCGGCGCCGTCGCTGGCGAGTGCCGCGAGCGGCTGCCCCAGCACGCGCCGGCGCGCGGCGCCGAACTCGGCGTCGTAGTCGACGAATCGCTCAGCGATCCGGCCGCCCTGGGACCAGCCGAGCGCGCCGCGCCAGGTGCCGAGGCCCGGGTACAGCATCACGTAGATCACGGATATGGTCATCAGCGCGAGGATGAACCAGAACCACCAGATGGGCGCCGGCTTCGCGCCTTCGCGCAGTGTCTCGTCCCAGACTTCGTGCTCATTCCCGTCAGGTCCGCCGCGATAGACGTCGATGACGAGCCACAGCAGCGCGATGAAGCTCGCGACGGTAATCGCGACGATCCACCCGCCCCAGAACTCCGATGGAAGGTCAGCCACGATGTTCCTCGTCCTCGAGCGGAATGCGCGCAGAGGCATCGAGCCGCGCGCGGCTCGAACGCAGTGAGACCCAGATGACCACGGCGATCATGAATGCCATCACCAGCATGTCGCCGATGAAGATGTACCAGGTCATGGCTGCGGCTGTCCTTGCATGCTGCGCCCCATGGACTGCAGGTAGGCGATCACCGCATCGAGCTCCGTCTTTCCTTCGAGAGCGGCGGGCGCGCCCGAGATGTCCGCTTCCGTGTAGGGATGGCCGAGCTTCACGAGCGTGCGCATGCGGGCCTGGATGCTGCCGTGGCGGTCCGCCGCATTGCGTTCGAACCAGGGATAGGCCGGCATGATCGACGCCGGCACGACCGAGCGCGGATCCAGCAGGTGCAGTCGGTGCCAGGCATCGCTGTAGCGTCCGCCGACGCGATGCAGGTCGGGGCCGGTGCGTTTCGATCCCCACAGGAATGGCCGGTCATACGCGAATTCTGCGGCGCGCGAATATGGGCCGTATCGCTTGACCTCGGCGAGCAGCGGCCGGATCTGCTGCGTGTGGCAGGTGCTGCAGGATTCGCGGATATAGATGTCCCGGCCGGCGAGCTCGAGCGCGGAATACGGCACGAGGCCTGGCACCGCGTGCGCATGGGAGCCCTCCGACACGATCGGCAGGAGCTGCACCATGCCGCCGATCGCCGACACCAGCAGAATGCCGAAGATCAGCAGTCCGGCATTGCGTTCGAGCCGGCGGTGCAGCGACATCCAGCTCATGCGCGCGCTCCGGCCGCCGCGATGGCGGGCGGCGCGACCAGGACGGTCCGCCGGCCGGCAAAGGTCTTCGCCAGATTCCACGCCATGAGCGCCGCTCCGGCCAGGAACAGGAGCCCCGCGAGGAAGCGCAGCAGGTAGTACGGCTTCATCGCCGCCATCACGTCGTTGAAGCTGAAGCGCACTTCGCCGAGCTCATCGAGCGACAGCCACAGCACGCCCTGTGACACGCCGGCGCCCCACATCGCGAGCACATAGAGCATCGTGCCTGCGAGGGCGAGCCAGAAATGAATGTTCGCGAGACGCGCGCTGTGAAGCGGCGCTCCCGCCATGCGAGGCACCATGAAGTAGTAAGTGCCGAAGGTTATGAGCGCGTTCCAGCCGAGCGCGCCCGAGTGCACGTGGCCGATGGTCCATTCGGTGAAATGGCTGAACACATTGACGCTCTTGATCGCCAGCATCGGCCCTTCGAAGGTCGCGAGCCCGTAGAAGGCGAGCGCCAGCACGATGAATTTCAGCGCCGGATCGGTCTTCAACTTCCTGGCCGCGCCGCTGACCGTCATGATGCCGTTGACCATCGTCGCCCAGGATGGCGCCAGCAGGATCAGGCTCATGACCATGCCGAGCGACTGCAACCACTCCGGCACCGCGTGGTAATGGAGGTGATGCGGCCCCGCCCAGATATACGTGTAGACGAAAGCCCAGAAGGCCACGATCGACAGCCGGTAGCTCCAGATCGGCTGCTCGGCCTGCTTGGGCAGGAAATAGTAGAGCATGCCGAGGAAGCCGCCGGTCAGCAGGAAGCCCACGGCATTGTGGCCGTACCACCATTGGACGACCGCATCCTGGGCACCCGCGAACAACGAATAGGATTTTCCGAGCGTCGCCGGCAGCGCCAGGCTGTTGACGATGTGCAGCATCGCCACGACGATGATCAGCGCGCCGTAGAACCAGTTGGAAATGTAGATCGACTCGATCTTGCGCCGCGCGATCGTGCCGAAGAACACGACAGCGAAGCCGACCCAGGCGGCGGTGATGGCAAGGTCGAACGGCCATTCGAGTTCTGCGTATTCCTTGCCCGCATTCCAGCCCGCAAGGATGGAGACCGCGCCCGTCACGATGGCGGCCTGCCAGGCATAAAACACCGCCCACGCGAGCCCCGGCGCGAACAGCTTCACGTGGGATGTGCGCTGCACGCTGTAGAACGCGGTCGCAATCAGCGCGGAGACGCCGAAGCCGAAGAGCACCAGCGTCGTGTGCGCCGTGCGCAGGCGGCCAAACGACAATGCGGGCAGGCCAAAATCGATCGCCGGCCAGACGAGTTCGGCGGCGACATACACGCCGGCAGCCATGCCGAGCAATGCCCAGAAGACGGAGCAATACGTGAACGCCGTGACGACGCGGTCCTCGTAATGCATCACGTCAGGTACCGATCAACGGCCCGATGCCGCTGCCCCACAATGCGACCGTGACGCCAAGCAGGCTGACGAACGCCACCAGCAGGTAGGCGATCAGCGCCGAAGCCATCAGCATGCCGCGATTCGGCCCGGTGCCGAGCACGACCGGCAGCCCACGATACAGGAGATACATGCACCAGATCAGCACAGGAACCAGCACCATCACATTCAGGAAGGCGTGCGGGAACAGGTGGACGGCGCTGCCGACCGCGAGCGGCGCGCCGACGATCGCCATCAGCGCGAAACAGCGTCCGAGCGACTGGCTCGCATCGTAGGTCGCGGCCATCCAGCGCGCGATCACCGCGCTGCTCAGGAATCCAAGGAGCAGCGCTGCGAAATACGCGGCGCAGATCGCAAGCACGGTGGCCTGCGGCAGGAATACAGGCTCGACGCCGAGCCGCCAGCCGAACGCGAGCGTGCCGATATAGGCGAACAGCGGCGGCAGCAGGCCGAGCCACAGCGCAAATCGGAAAAACACGCCGCTCGCCGTGGGCGATTCGGCGGCGACGGCATGGAATACGGAATCGGGCGAAAAAAGGATCTTGCCGAACTGGAGGATCGAGAATCGGGCTGGCATCATCGTTTCTGCGGCGCAGTGTACAGCGGATCGCGTTCGGCGGCGCGGATCGTTAGGATAGGGTCGCGTGAACCCGCGTCGAGAACTCTTTCCGCCCATCGAGCCGCGTCGCCACGGGCATTTCGCCGTCGGCGACGGGCACGATATCTACTGGGAGGAATGCGGCAGCCCCGGCGGCAAGCCGGTCGTGTTCCTCCATGGCGGGCCCGGCGCCGGCTGCGACGCACGGGCGCGCCGGTTCTTCGATCCCGCGCGCTACCGGATCTTCCTGTTCGACCAGCGCGGCTGCGGACGCAGCCGGCCGCACGCGAGCCTCGAGCACAACACGACCTGGGATCTCGTCGCCGACATCGAGCGGCTGCGCGAACTGCAGGGCGTCGAGAGCTGGCAGGTCTTCGGCGGTTCCTGGGGATCGACGCTCGCGCTCGCCTACGCCGAGACTCACCCGTCCCGCGTCACCGAACTCGTGTTGCGCGGCGTCTTCCTGCTCCGCAAATCCGAGCTCGATTGGTTCTACCAGGCGGGCGCCTCCGCGATGTACCCCGACCGCTGGGAGGATTACGTGTCGCCGATTCCGCCGGCGGAGCGCGGCGATCTTATGCGCGCATTTCATGGTCGTCTGACCGGCAAGGACCGCGCCGCGGCGCTTGCGGCCGCTCGCGCCTGGGCGGTGTGGGAAGGCTCGACAAGCTACCTGCTGACCGACGACGAGAATGTCCGTAAATGGGGCGAAGACGAGTTTGCGCTTGCGGTCGCCCGCATCGAATGCCACTACTTCGTGAACGGCGGCTTCCTGAAGAGCGAGAGCCAGCTTCTCGACGGCGTGGAACGCATCCGGCACCTGCCCGCCGTCATCGTGCAGGGCCGCCACGACGTCGTCTGTCCGATGTTCACGGCCTGGGATCTTCACCGAGCCTGGCCCGAAGCGGAGTTCCGTGTCGTCGGCGACGCCGGGCATTCGGCTTTCGAGCCTGGAATCACGGACGAGCTCATCCGCGCGACCGACCGGTTCAGCACTCCGGCACGTTGACCGCGAGTCCTCCCTGCGAGGTCTCCTTGTAGATGGACGACATGTCGTAGCCGGTCTGTCGCATCGTCGTGATCACCTGGTCGAGCGACACCTTGTGCGTGCCGTCGCCGCGAAGCGCGAGCCGCGCCGCATTGATCGCCTTGACCGCGCCCATGGCGTTCCGCTCGATGCAGGGGATCTGCACGAGGCCCGCGATCGGATCGCAGGTGAGACCGAGGTTGTGCTCCATGCCGATTTCAGCGGCGTTTTCGACCTGACCGTTCGAGCCATCGAGCGCCGCGGCGAGTCCCGCCGCCGCCATCGAGCAGGCGACGCCGACTTCGCCCTGGCAGCCCATTTCGGCCCCCGAGATCGAGGCATTGCGCTTGTAGAGCAGGCCGATCGCCGCGGCTGCGAGCAGGAATCGGCGCACGCCGGCCGGGCTGCTGCCGGCGCAGAGCTTCGCGTAATAGTGCAGGACGGCGGGCACGATGCCGGCGGCGCCATTGGTCGGCGCCGTGACGACCTGTCCGCCGGCAGCGTTCTCCTCGTTTACGGCGAGCGCCCAGGCATTGACCCATTCCATCGGATCGACGGGGCCCTGCGGCGCCTCGGCTTCGAGCTCGCGCTTGAGGCGCGGCGCGCGGCGCGGCAATTTCAGCACGCCCGGCAGCACTCCCTCGGCGGCGAATCCGCGGCCGACGCAGGCCTGCATGACGGTCCAGATGCGCTCGAGCTTTGCGTCGATCTCGCCGGCGGAACGCAGGGCGCGCTCGTTGACGAGCATCAATTCCGCGATTGAAAGTCCCTTGCGCTCGCATTGCGCCAGCAACTCGTCGCCGCTGCCGAAAGGAAGCGGCACATCGCGCAGCGGCGTCCCGTTGGAGCCGGTCCCCTCTTCCGCCCGCTGCACGGCGCCGCCACCGATCGAATACATCTCCTCCGCCAGGAGCGTCGCGCCCTTTCCGTCCCGAGCCGTGAAACGCATGCCGTTCGAATGGCCGGACAGCATCTGGTCGCGATGGAACAGGAGATTCATCGGCTCGTCGAAGTCGATCTCGCGACGGCCGAGCAGGCGCAGGCGGCTCGTCTCGCGGATGCGCTTGAGCGTCGGTTCCATGACGGCCGGATCGAACTCCGACGGGTCATGGCCCTCGAGGCCGAGCAGGATGGCGCGATCCGTGCAGTGGCCAAGGCCGGTCAGTGCGAGCGAACCATAGAGCTGAACGAAAATCTCGGTCGTCGCATCGAGTAAGCCGCGCGCCTCGAGGTCGAGGACGAAATACCGTGCGGCGAGCATCGGTCCCATCGTATGCGACGAGGACGGCCCGACGCCGACCTTGAACACGTCGAACACCGAAAGATTCATAGCGCCGCCAGGCGCCGCAGGATCAGCGCCGCGATCTCGTCGGCGAGCGCGACCCGGAGCGACTGCTCCTCGTGCTCCTTCGCGAGCACGGCGGTCTCGTCGTAGCCGTAGTCGCGCGTGAGTCTCACGTTCTGTCGCGCCAGCAATTCCGTCGTTCCGCTCGCGACCGAGAACTCCGCGGCGTAATAGACCTCGTACTCGCCCGGCTTGTTTTCGGCCGTCACCGAGAGAAGCTCGCGCCCGGGCTCGTCGACATGCAGCCGGATCGTGCCGCTCGCTTCGGCCGCGGTGGCCGCGGGCGTCGCGCCTGCCGCCCGAAGCTGTGCGAGCAAAGAAGCGTAAAGCGCGCTGTATCGATCCGGGGCGTCGACGAACGGACGGGCCATGACCGCCGGCAGCGGCGTCTGGCCGCGCAGGTGAAAACCGCAGCCCGACGCGAAGGCTAGGGCCAGAACGACGACGACGCAGGACAGGCGGCACATCAGACCACCACATTCACGAGCTTGCCCGGTACGTAGATCAGCTTGCGGACGGGCTGTCCGGCGACAAACTTCGCAACGCCGGGGTCGGCAAGCGCGGCTTCGCGCGCGACTGCCTCGTCGGCGCCCGCAGGCACCGGCACGCGCGCGCGGAGCCGGCCGTTGACCTGCACCACGATCTCGATCGTGTCCCGGACGAGCGCGGCGGCATCTGCCTTCGGCCAGCCCTCGTCCACGATCGCGGATGGGTGCCCGAGCGCGCGCCACATGGCCTGCGCCGCATGCGGCACGACGGGCGCCAGCATCAGCACGACGAGATCGAGCGCCTCCTGCATGACGGACCGGCCCGGCGGCGAGTCGTCTGCGAACCGGGTCAGCGAATTGAGCAGTTCCATCACGGCCGCGATGGCCGTGTTGAATGTTCGCCGGCGACCGATGTCGTCGCCGACCTTGAGCAGCGTCTGGTGCACCTGGCGGCGCAGTTCGCGCTGCGGCCCGTCGAGCGAGGCGCCGTCCACCGCTTGCGCGGGTCCGCCTTCGACATGCGCATGGACGATCTTCCACACGCGCTTCATGAACCGGAACGCGCCTTCCACGCCCTCGTCCGACCACTCGAACGTATGCTCGGGCGGCACGTTCGACATCGCGAAAAGTCGCGCGGTGTCGGCGCCAAAGCGGTCGACCAGCTCCTGCGGGTCGACGCCGTTCCGCCGCGACTTCGACATCGTGCCTATACCGCCATATTCGACCGGCCTCCCGTCGGATCTCAGGACGCCGCGCCGGGCATCGCCCTCACCCTGCGCTTCGACGTCGGCGGGATTGAAGTAGACGATGCGTCCCGATGCCGGCTTCCGGAACCAGATCTCATTCAGCACCATGCCCTGGGTCAGCAGGCGCTGAAACGGTTCATCGAGCTTGGTCAGGCCGCAGTCGCGCATGACGCGCGTCCAGAAGCGCGAATAGAGCAGGTGCAGGATCGCGTGTTCGATGCCGCCGATGTACTGATCGACAGGCATCCAGTAAGCGGCGCGCTCATCCACCATCGCGCGGTCGTTCCCGGCCGATGCGAAGCGGAAGAAATACCAGGACGAGTCGACGAAGGTGTCCATCGTGTCCGTCTCACGCCGGGCGGCGGCGCCGCATTTCGGGCAGCGGCAATCGAGGAACGACGGCGTCTTCGCGAGCGGATTGCCGGAGCCGTCGGGCACGAGGTCTTCCGGCAGACGCACCGGCAGCTGGTCGTCCGGCACCGGCACGTCGCCGCAGGCAGGACAGTGAATGATCGGGATCGGACAGCCCCAGTAACGCTGTCGCGAGATGCCCCAGTCGCGAAGCCGCCAGACGACCTGCTTGCGGCCGAGACCCTTCGCCTCGAGATCCTTTGCGATCGCATTCGTCGCGCCCGCGTAATCGAGCCCGTCGTAGGGGCCGGAATGGACGCAGCGCCCGTATTCCGCGTACCACGGCTGCCATTCACCGGTCGAATACGGCCGGCCGTCAACGTCGATGACCGGAAGGATCGGCAGGCCGTATTTTTTTGCGAAAGCGAAATCGCGCTCGTCGTGGCCCGGGACGCCCATGACCGCGCCCTCGCCATAGGCCATCAGGACGTAGTTGCCGACCCAGACCTCGACTTCGGCGCCCGTCAGCGGATGGCGCACGAAGAGGCCGGTTGGGACGCCTTTCTTCTCCATCGTCGCAAGATCGGCTTCCATGACGCTGCCGCGACGGCATTCGTCCACGAATGCCCGCACCGTCGCACTCCGGGTCGCCGCCAGCTCCGCGAGCGGGTGTCCCGCCGCGGCTGCGACGAAGGTCACGCCCATGATGGTGTCGGCACGTGTCGTGAATACCTTGAGTTCGCCGCGCACGCCGTCGATGTCGTAGGGGAAGGACAGGTTCACGCCGTCGCTGCGACCGATCCAGTTCGCCTGCATCGTGCGCACGCGCTCCGGCCAGTCCGGCAACGCGTCGAGCGCGGCGAGAAGCTCGTCCGCGTAGCGCGTGATCCGCAGGTAATACATCGGGATTTCGCGCTTCTCGATGAGCGCGCCCGTGCGCCAGCCGCGCCCGTCGATGACCTGCTCATTGGCGAGCACGGTCTGGTCGACCGGGTCCCAGTTCACGACGCCAGTCGTCTTGTAGGCGACGCCCCGCTCGAGCATGCGCAGGAACAGCCACTGGTTCCAGCGGTAGTAGTCCGCGTCGCAGGTCGCGAACTCGCGCGACCAGTCGATACCGAAGCCGAGCGACTTGAGCTGCCCTTTCATGTGCGCGATGTTGTCGCGAGTCCAGCGCGCCGGCGCGACGCCGTTTTCGATCGCGGCGTTCTCCGCCGGCAAGCCGAATGCATCCCACCCCATGGGCTGGAGAACGTTGAATCCCTGCATCCGCATGTATCGCGCCAACACGTCGCCGATCGTGTAATTCCGCACGTGACCCATGTGGAGGCGGCCGCTTGGATACGGAAACATGCAGAGGCAGTAATACTTCGGCTTCGCGGGATCTTCGCGCGCGACGAACGTGCCGGCGGCGTCCCACTCGTCCTGGACGGTCGATTCAATTTCATTCGGTTCGTATCGTTCGCGCATTGAATTGCGGAGAATACCCCAGGCCGTCCAGCAGGAGGACGGCCTCAGGGAGCTTTTCGGTCTCGAATGCGCGCCACCACAAAAATCGCGAGCAGCAGCAAGCAGACCGACAGGATGGGCCAGTCGCCGGTGCGGGCGTAGGGCGTCAGGCCGGTGCGCGGCTGGACGGTCGACTCGAGGACGGCGGGCTCGAATTGCGGTGCGCGCGCGATCACGCGACCGTCCGGTGCGATCACCGCGGTGACGCCGTTGCTGGTCGCGCGCATGAGCCAGCGCCCGGCTTCGAGCGCGCGAAAACGCGCCATCTGCAACTGCTGATGCGGCGCCGAGGAATCGCCGAACCAGGCATTGTTCGTGACATTGACGAGGAGCGTCGCACCGGGAAGCGCGGCGAGCTGATCCGAACCGTAAGCATCCTCGTAGCAGATGGTCGCGGCGAGGCTCTCGCCGCCGGCTTTCAGCGGAGCCTGACCCTCCGCTCCCGGCGTCATGTCGTAGTACGGCAGGCTGTTCAGCCGCATCCACCGGCGCACGCTCTCCGGCACCGGGAAGAACTCGCCGAAGGGCACGAGGCGGCGCTTGTAGTACCAGCCGTCGCCGGCCCCGCTCATCGAATAAAGGCCGTTCCGGATCTCGGCGCTTTCGAAGTCGAAGCGCAACAGGCCGATCATCACGTCCGATCCGTGGGCGCGCGATTCGAGCCGGATCGACTCGAGATAAACCTCGGCCTCGTGCGCGAGCACGGGAACGGCGGACTCCGGCCAGACGATGATGCGCGCGCCGAGCGCCTCGCGGTTCAGCTCGCGATAGGTGTCGAGCGTCTTCGCCCGGTTCTCCACGAGCCATTTCTCGTCCTGCGGAATCGCGCCCTGGAGGAGCGCGATGCCGATCGGCTCGCCGGCGGGCCGCGTCCACTCGCGGCCGTCGAGCAGGTAACCGGCTAGCCAGAAGACGATTGCGAACGCGATCGCGGCGAGGCGCGCACGCCCCGCATGACGGAACAGGACGACCAGGAATGCGGCCGTGACGACATTGGCGAACGTGACGAGATGGATGCCGCCGACCGTCGTCAGCGCGGCGAGCGGCGAATCGCTGTGCGCGTAACCGAGCTCGAGCCAGGGGAAACCGGTGAACAACCAGCCGCGCAGCCACTCCAGGAGCGTCCAGGCAGCGGGAATCAGCAGCAGCAGGCGCGGTGCCGAGGAGTCGGGAGCGATGCGCGTGACCACATAGCCGAGCAGGGCGTAGTACGCGCCCTTGATCGCGAGCAGCCCGGCCAGCAGGAACGCGGCGAGCCAGACCGGCGCCTGCCCGAAGTCGTGTATCGCCGTGTAAATCCACCAGGTGCCGGCGCCAAAGAGCGCGGCGCCGAAGAAGAATCCCGTCCGTGCCGCGTCCCGCGGCGAGGCGAACTCCCAAAGCAGGAACAGGATCGCCGGGCCGAGAACCGCGAGGAAAAAGAAGCCGTAGGGCGCGAATGCAAGAGTCGTGGCCGCGCCCGCGGCCGCCGCGATCCACTCGCGGTACCGCAACATCACCGGTATGGCTCCGCCCGAGGCCGCCACTCAGGGTCCGCGCGCTTCGCCCGGGCGCGCGGGCACGGGTTCAGTGGTCGTCACGCGCAACTGGTCGACGCGGCGCCGGTCGGCCCGCAATACCTTGAATTCGATCCCGTCCATGGTCACGCCCTCGCCGCGCCGCGGCAGCCGGCCGAACTGATGCATGACGAGGCCTCCGATCGTGTCGTACTCCTCGTCGCTGAATCGCGTCCCGAAAAACTCGTTGAATTCCTGCACCCGGGTCAACGCGAGGACGACGAACTGGCGATCGTTTTCGCGCCGGATCGTCTGGTCCTCGTCGGTGTCGTACTCGTCCGCGATCTCACCCACGATCTCCTCGATCACGTCCTCGATCGTCACGAGCCCGGAGACCCCGCCATACTCGTCGACGACGATGGCCATGTGATTGCGGCTGACGCGAAATTCCTTGAGCAGCACGTTCAGGCGCTTGCTCTCGGGCACGAACGCCGCCGGCCGCAGCACCTCGCGGATGTCGAAGGTGCCGCCCGCGCCTTCCGCGAAATAGCGCAGCAGATCCTTGGCCAGGAGGATGCCGACGACCTGGTCGCGATCGTCGCCGATGACCGGAAAGCGCGAATGACCGGACTCGACGACGGCAGGCAGGAGGCTCTGCGGCCCGGAATCGCGCTCGAGCACCACCATCTGCGAGCGCGGAACCATGATGTCGCGCACGTGAAGATCCGCGACGCGCAGGACGCCCTGGATCATCGCGAGCGCATCGGCGTCGATCATGCCGCCGCGCGCGGCCGCCCGCAGCGTCTCGACCAGTTCCGCGCGGTCGCGCGGACCTTCGCGCGTGAGGCGCCGCAGCCATTCGCCGGCCTTGCGTTTCGCCATCGCCTCAGTCTCCGTAGGGGTCCGCGATGCCGAGTCGCCTGAGGACCGCGCGCTCGCGGCCCTCCATGAGTTTCGCGTCCGCGGCGCGCGCGTGGTCGAAGCCGAGCAAGTGCAGCGTGCCGTGGACGATCATGTGCGCCCAGTGCGCCGAAAGCGACTTTCCCTGCTCACGCGCCTCGCGTGCGACCACGGGCGCGCAGACGACGAGGTCGCCGAGCTGCTTCCCACGAAGCGACGGCGCCGCCGGGAACGAAAGCACGTTGGTCGGCTTGGGCCTTCCGCGCCAGCGCTCGTTCAATTCGCGGCTCTCGCCGGCGCCCACGACCCGGATGCCGAGTTCGCCGCGCCGGTCGCCCGCCGCGAGCCGCGCCCAGCGGCGCAGGCTTGCGGGCGCGGGCGCCCATGGCCGGCGCGTGCGATAGCGCAATACGACATCGAGTGTCACGGGCTCTCCCCGCGCGCGGCCGATTCGCGCTCGTAGGCTTCGACGATCCGCTGCACGAGCGGATGGCGCACGACGTCCTTCGCGGTGAATCGCGTAACGGCGATGCCCGCCACGCCATCGAGCACTTCGAGCGCGTGCCGGAGGCCGGATTGCCGATGCGACGGAAGATCGGTCTGGGTGATGTCGCCGGTGACGACCGCGCGCGAACCGAAGCCGATGCGCGTCAGGAACATCTTGATCTGCTCGACCGTCGTGTTCTGCGCTTCGTCGAGAATGATGAAAGCCTCGTTCAGCGTACGGCCGCGCATGAACGCGAGCGGCGCAACCTCGATCACGTTGCGTTCGATCAGCCGCGCGACGCGGTCGAAACCGATCATTTCATAGAGCGCGTCGTACATCGGCCGGAGATATGGATCGACCTTCTGCGTCAAGTCGCCGGGCAGGAAGCCCAGGCGTTCGCCCGCCTCCACCGCCGGGCGCACGAGCACGAGCCGCCGCACGCTCTCCCGTTGCATCGCCTCGACCGCGCAGGCGACCGCGAGATAGGTCTTGCCCGTGCCCGCAGGTCCGATGCCGAATGTCAGGTCATGGGAGCGGATCGCCTGGAGATACTGCTGCTGATTCGCGCCGCGGCCGCGGATCAGTCCCCGGAGCGTCTCGACGGCGTGCTCGTCGCCCGCCGGCGCCGCGCCCATTCCGCTTTCCTGGATTGCAAGATGGACGTCCTCGGGCGTCACCGGCTGGCTGCCCGCGCGCTCATAGAGAAGGCGGAGCACAGCCGCACCCGCAGCTGCATTCGCGCCGCGGAGCGAAAAGCGGCCGGAGCGCCGCCGGATCTCGATTCCGAGACGGTTTTCCAGCACGTGCAGGTTTTCGTCCAGCGGCCCGCAGACCGACGAGAGCCGCGCATTGTCTTTCGCGCCGAAGTCGACGCTGGATTCGGGGGCCGCGTTCAAGCGACCAGCCGGCCGCGCAGGGAATTCCGCATCGCTTCCGTGATCCGGACGCTCGCGAATCTGTCGACGAGCGCCGCCGGCCCGTCGAAATTGACCCAGCGCATGTTCTCGGTGCGGCCGGCGAGCTGGCGCGGATCGCGCCGCGAGGGCTTTTCGACCAGTACGCGCTGCGTGCTTCCGATCATGGCCTCGCTGATCCGCCGCGCCTGTCCGTCGAGCTGGCGCTGCAGCCTTTCGAGGCGCTCCTGCTTCATCTCATGCGGCACTTCGTCCGGAAGCGACGCCGCAGGCGTGCCGGGCCGCCTGCTGTAGATGAAGCTGAAGGACTGGTCGAAACCGACGTCGGCGATGAGGTCGAGCGTCTGCCGGAAATCGGCCTCCGTCTCGCCGGGGAATCCGACGATGAAATCCGACGACAGGCTGATGTCCGGCCGGACGGCCCGGAGCCGGCGGATCTTCTGCTTGTACTCGAGTCGCGTGTAACCGCGCTTCATCAGCGCGAGAATCCGGTCCGAGCCGCACTGCACAGGCAAGTGCAGACAGTTTGCGAGTTTCGGCACGTCGGCGTAGGCATCGACGAGGGCATTCGTGAATTCGAGCGGATGCGAGGTCGTGAAGCGGATGCGCTCGAGCCCGTCCTGCCGCGCGACGTGGCGGATGAGCGTCGCGAGGTCGACGAGCGTTCCATCCTTCGCAGGGCCCCGATAGGCGTTGACGTTCTGGCCGAGCAGCGTGATCTCGCGGACGCCCTGGGCGACGAGCGACATGACCTCCGCGATCACCTGCGGGAACGGCCGGCTCATCTCCTCGCCACGCGTGTACGGCACGACGCAGAAACTGCAGTAGCGGCTGCAGCCTTCCATGATCGAAACGAACGCGGTCGCACCCGAAGCGCGGGGCTCTGGCAGGCGATCGAATTTCTCGATCTCCGGAAACGACACGTCCACCTGCGGCTCATGCGTCGTCCGCAATTCGGCGAGCATTTCCGGCAGGCGGTGAATGGTCTGCGGGCCGAAGACGAGATCGACGAAGGGCGCGCGCTCGAGGATGCCCTCGCCCTCCTGGCTCGCGACACAGCCGCCGACGCCGATTACGAGCCCCGGGCGGCGGCGCTTCAGGATCCGCCACTGGCCGAGATGGGAGAAAACCTTCTCCTGCGCCTTCTCGCGGACCGAACAGGTATTGAGCAGGACGACGTCGGCCTGTTCGGGATCGGTGGTGATTTCGAGGCCGTCGGATTCGCGGAGCACGTCCGCCATGCGCGCCGAGTCGTATTCGTTCATCTGGCAGCCGAAGGTCGATATGTAGAGTCGGCCGCTCATGTCGTGGGTGGGCGCTCCGGAGCGGAAAAGGGCGCCTAGGGTACCGGTTTTGGCCTTGCCTATGAAGCGGCACAGGAGCCGGACGCGCCGCGTCTGGCCTGGCTAACGCATTGTTTTTACTTGATCTTTGTCTTGAGTTCGCGGCCGAAAGTGCCGGTCGCGACGAAATCGGCGGGCCGCAGGTCGCCCATGACGAAACGGCCCGTCGCCGTGAAGCGCGCACCCTGCGGGAGGGTATCGGCCATCGTGCGGCGGCGCTTCATGTGGATCGAGTATTCGAGCTCGTGCAGGAGCGCCGGCTTCGAATAATAGTAACCCTGTCCCGCCACGCAGCCGAGCTCGATCAGCTCCCGCTGCTGTTGCTCGAGCTCGATGCCCTCGGCGACGACTTCGAGGCCGAGCGTGTCGCCCAGCGTGATGATCGAACGCGCGAGCCCGGCGCCCTCCTCGAGGCTGCCGAGCTGCTCCACGAACGAGCGGTCGATCTTCAGGATGTCGATCGGGAAGCGGTGCAAATAGGAGAGCGACGAGTAGCCGGTGCCGAAATCGTCGATCGCGATGCGGACACCGAGCTTCTTGAGCTGGATCAGGGTCGCGAGCACGTCCTCGCTGTTCTGCATCAAAACGCTCTCGGTCAATTCGATCACGAGGCAGCCCGGATCGATCTCCGAAAGGCCGAGCGCCTTCGTCACATCGGCGCAGATATCGGATTTCGAGAGCTGAACGGCCGAGACATTGACGCCGACGCGGACCTGCCGGCCTTCCGGGAGGCGCGCCTGCCAGACGCGCACTTCGCGGCAGGCCTGCGCGAGAACCCAGCGGCCGAGCGTCACGATCTGGCCTGATTCCTCCGTGGCCGAGATGAACTCCGCGGGCCCCAGCAGCCCGCGCTTCGGATGGCGCCAGCGCGCGAGTGCCTCGACGCCAAGCAGGTAGCCCGAGTGCAGCTCCACGATCGGCTGGTAATGCAGCAGGAACTGGCTCTCGCTCAGCGCGACCTCGATCTCCGCCTCGAGTTCCTGGCGTTTGCTGACGGCGCGCTGCATCGCCGGCTCGTAGACCGTGTAGCGGCCCTTGCCCTGCGCCTTGGCGGAATACATCGCGACGTCGGCGTTTCGCATCAACTCCTCGACGCCGTCATCCGGCGTGGCAAACGCGACGCCGACGCTCGCCGCGACGCGCATGTCCGCGCCCGGCAGGTCGAGCGACTCCTGCAGCGATTCGACGATGCGCGAGGCGATCTCGATCACTTGTTCCTTGGTCGTGAGATTCTCGAGCAGCACCGCGAATTCGTCGCCGCCGAGCCGCGCGACCGTATCGCCGTTCCGGGTCGACTTGACGAGACGCTGCGCGCTCTTGTGCAGCACGCGATCGCCCTGTGCGTGGCCGAGGGAGTCGTTGACCTTCTTGAAATTGTCGAGGTCGACGAACATCACCGCGACGCCGCGGCCGTTCCGCCGGCTCACGGCCACGGCGTGTTCGACGCGGTCGCGAAACAGCGAGCGATTGGCGAGGAGCGTCAGCGGATCGTGGAACGCCATCCGCTTCAGCTGTTCCTCCATGCCCTTGCGGTCGGTCGTATCGCGGAGGTTCAGCAGCCGGCCACCGATCGCGGGCTCGGAATCCATGTTGGTGCCGTGGATCTCGACGACACGCTGCTTGTCGTCGCCTCGCGGCACCCGCGCCTCGAGATTGGCCGACGCCCCGTCCGTCGCGAGGTCGCGGGCGAGGAACTCGCGGAGCCGCGCGCGGTCATCGAATGCGACCAGGTCGTCCAGCAGCTGGCCGATCAGATCCCGTGGCGGCAGGCCGAAGATACGCTCGGCGGTCGGCGTCACGTAGTTGATCCTGCCGTCCGCGGCGACGATGGCGATGACGTCCGCCGTATTGCGGATGAGCGCGGAGAAACGCGCCTCCGCAGAGCGCGTGGCAAGCCCCGTCTGGACCGCGACCGCGAGCGCCGTCGCGATGGCCTGCCGCGCGAACAGGAGGCCCGCCGCGATACAGACGACCCAGGCGATGAGGCCGGCCGGGTCGCTGAAGCTGCCGGAATGCAGCATCAGGAGCGCATAGCCCGCGAGCATCAGCGCGGCATACGGCATGAGCGGCGCGAATGGCGAGCCGCGCTCGGCCGCGTCCATCGGCGGCGCACGCCGCTCCGTGCGCAGGTAATCAAAATGCGCGGCGATCGCGAACGTCGCCAGCGCGAGGAGATGCAACGGACCGGCGAAAAGCGAACTGCCGCCGGCAGCCGCCGCATGGGCTTCGAGGAGGCGCGCGCCGAGCAAGGCGCCGAACGCGAGCGCGAATGCGACGAGTGCCGGCCAGCCATGCCAGTCCGAGCGGCGGAGCAGCAGGATTGCGGCGAGCACGCCGATGACAGAATCGAGCCTCACGGTCCAGGATGCGCGCGCAGGCAGCGCTTCCGGCGCCAGATCGTGCGGCAATGCAAACCAGTGCACCGTGCCGACACAGAGCGCAACCAGTGTCGCTTCGAGCCAGAACTGGGGACCGAAGGATTTCCCGCGCGTCGAGAGCAGCAATCCGACTGCCGCCATCGCAGCGCAGGGAAAGAATGCGAATTGCAACAGGCCCGCGGCGAGATGCAAACCGGGAATGTCGAATGATCGCGTCGCCGGCACGGCGAACGTGGCGGCGAGCAGTGTGCCGAGTGCGAGCGCGAGCCAGCGCCAGGCGTTGCGACGTTCGGCCTTTAGCTCACGGAGCCCTGACGCGCGCCAGGCGACCGAGATAGCGGCGAGGCTCGCCGCAGCGCCGACCAGGCGCGTGACGAGTACGTCGCCGGGTTGGCCTGCCATGGACACGGTGATCGCCGAGAAAACGGTGAGACCGATGCAAAGCAGCACGAGCCAGGCCGCCGAATGGTCAAACCATGGCGCCAGGGCTTCGCGCAGCCCATTACCGGACGGCTGGTTGCGATCCAGCTCCATCGCCGTTCTCCCTTCTCCAACGCGCCTGGACGGGTCCGCAGGCGGCCTGGGGAATCAGGCTGATGGTGACTTAATACGGCGCGACAGGACGCCAAACACATCACATAACGCGGACTACAAAGCGGGGTCGGGCGCACCGCTGCGCCGGATTCAGGGGAATTGCGTGACGTCCGTCCCGTCACGGGACGGCGCCCACTTTGGGGGCCTAGAACGGAATGTCGTCGTCGAAGGACTCGGCAACCCCTGCGGTTTCGGCGCGGGCCGCGGGCTCTTCGCTGCGCTGCGGCGCGCGCTCCGCCGGAGCGCCCGCGCCGCGGTCGCTCGATCCGCGACCGCCGAGCATCTGCATTTCGTTCGCGACGATCTCGGTCGTATAGCGGTCCTGCCCTTCGCGATCCTGCCACTTGCGCGTGCGGATGCGGCCCTCGACGTAGACATGCGAGCCCTTGCGCAGGTATTCGGCGGCGATCTCGGCAAGGCGGTCGAACATCACGACGTTGTGCCACTCCGTGGCTTCCTTGTTCTCGCCCGTCTGCTTGTCGCGCCATTGATCCGAGGTCGCAAGCCGCAAATTGACCACGGCCTTGCCGGAGGGCATCGCACGCGATTGCGGGTCCTGCCCGAGATGGCCGATCAGAATGACTTTGTTGACGCCGCGTGCCATGGCAATCCCCGGTTATTGTCCGAAGGGCTCATTGTAGTCGTCAGCCGGCCGATGGCGCAGCGTCAATTGGACCCGATTGCCGGGATTCTGTGGCTGCCGCCCAGGGCAGCCAGAAAAGGACCGCCAGTGCCGCGGACAGAAAAATGGCGGGCAGCGCCCAGGGGCTTCCCAGCAGGACGCCTCCGGCCAGGCCGCCCGCAAATGCGCCCGTGAACTGGCAAGTGGCGAACACGCCCATGGCGGCGCCGCGCGATTCCTCGCCCGCCGCCTCGGAAAGCGACGCCGGAAGCCGTGCCTCGAGAAAATTGAAGGCGCCGAAATAGAGCACGAGGGCGGCCGTCATCAATCGAGAGTCGGAATACACCCAGATCAGGGCGGCCAGAGAGATAATGAGCATTGCCACGCTCCCGGCCATGGCCCGGCCGCTCTTCCGGCTCCGCTCTGACCACAGGACGAGCGGTACCGTCAGGACGAGCGAGACGGCGAAGACGGCCAGGTAGATCCGCCAATGATCCGGCGCGGCGATGCCTTGCAGGTCACGCAAGGCGTGCGGCACGGCAATGAATGTCGCCGTCAGCGTCAGATGCAGCACGAAGATGCCCACGTAATGCGGCAGCAATGGGCCGGTGAGCGCGTCACGCCAGGATCGCCGCGCAGCTGCCGCGTCGCGTCGGGGCGCTTCAGCGGGCAGCGCGAACAAGACCAGCACGAGCGCGAGTACGCCGAGGCCGCCTATCAGGACGAACACGCCGGCAACGCCGATTGTTCCGGCCAGCAGCGGACCGCCGATCAATGAGAGCACAAACGACAGGCCAATGCTCATCCCGATGATGAACATCGCGCGCGTGCGCGCCGCGGGCCGCGTGAGGTCGGCAAGGAGCGCCATCACCGGACCGGAGACTGCGCCCAGGCCCTGCACGACCCGCGCGACGACGATGGACCCGGCGGTCACGGCCATGGCGCCCAGCGCGGAACCCGCGATGTGCAGGACGAGTCCCACGACGATCAGCGGCTTGCGACCGACACGATCTGACCAGACGCCGAAAGGAATCTGCATCAATGCCTGGGTCAGTCCATAGGCGCCGACGGCAAGCCCTGCGAGCAGCGGCGTTCCGCCGGGCATCGAGCCGACATGCAGCGCCAGTACCGGCAAGAGCAGGAACAGTCCAAGAAGCCGCGTGGCGTAGATCGCGGCGAGCGAAGCGACGACACGGCGCTCGGCGGGCAGGAGTGCCGCGCCCGACGGCAGGGCCACTGGAAATCCCTTTGCGGTGCCCGGAACGGGCGGGCTATTCTATCAGGCTCGCCCAATGACCCAGACCATCCACATTCGCGGCGCGCGCACGCACAATCTGCAGAGTCTCGATCTCGAGCTGCCGCGCGACCGATTGATAGTCTTCACCGGACTCTCCGGTTCAGGTAAGTCGTCGCTCGCCTTCGACACGATCTATGCCGAGGGCCAGCGCCGATACGTGGAATCGCTGTCGGCCTACGCGCGGCAGTTCCTGTCCATGATGGAGAAGCCGGACGTCGACTCGATCGAAGGCCTCTCGCCCGCGATCTCGATCGAGCAGAAGTCGACCTCGCACAATCCGCGCTCGACCGTCGGCACCGTGACGGAGATCTACGATTACCTGCGCCTCTTGTATGCGCGCGCCGGCATTCCGCGCTGCCCGGACCACGGTCTCGACCTGACGGCCCAGACGGTCAGCCAGATGGTGGATCAGGTGCTGGCGCTGCCCGAAGGCACGCCGCTCGCCCTGCTCGCGCCGATCATTTCGGCGCGCAGGGGCGAACACTTGCAGGTCATCGAGGAGCTGCGCGGCAAGGGTTTCGTGCGCGCGCGCGTGGACGGGCATTTTCTCGAGCTGGATGAGGCGCCGAAGCTCGATCCGAAGCGGAAGCACTCGATCGAGGCGGTCGTCGATCGCCTGAAGGTCCGCCCCGATCTCCAGCAGCGGCTCGCGGAGTCGTTCGAAACGGCGCTCCGCCTCGGCGAAGGCGTTGCGCGGATCGCCTTCCTGGACGAGCCGAAACGCGAGGAGCTCGTCTTCTCGGACAAGTTCGCCTGCAGGATCTGTGGCTACTCGCTTTCCGAGCTCGAACCGCGGCTCTTCTCGTTCAACAACCCGCATGGCGCCTGTCCGGGCTGCGACGGCCTGGGGGTGAAACAGTTCTTCGACCCGGACCGCGTCGTCACGAACTCACAACTCTCTCTCGCGACCGGGGCGGTGCGTGGCTGGGACCGGCGCAACGCCTACTACTACCAGATGGTGCAGGCGCTTGCGGATCATTACCGCTTCGATCCCGAGGCAGCCTACGGAAACCTCCCCGACCGCGCCCGCGAGGTGCTGATGCAGGGCAGCGGCGGCGAGGAGATCGAGTTCCGTTATTTCGATTCGCGCGGCCGCACGATCCGTCGCAAGCATAAGTTCGAAGGGATACTCCCGAATCTCGAGCGGCGCTACCAGGAAACCGAATCGCTGGCGGTGCGCGAGGAGCTCGCGCGCTATCTCGGCACGCGACGCTGCCCGGAGTGCGACGGCGCACGACTTACCAAGGCCGCACGCTTCGTGTTCGTCGGCGGTGCCTCCCTGCCGTCGATATCCGCGCTGCCCGTCCGCCGCGCGCTCGCGTACTTCGCCGAGCTCAAGCTCGAAGGCTGGCGCGCCAGTATCGCGGCCAAGATCGTCAAGGAAATCACGGACCGGCTCGGATTCCTGGTCGATGTGGGCCTCGACTACCTGACGCTCGACCGCAGTGCGGAAACGCTCTCCGGCGGCGAGGCGCAGCGTATCCGGCTCGCGAGCCAGATCGGCTCGGGACTGGTCGGCGTCATGTACATCCTCGACGAGCCCTCGATCGGGCTGCACCAGCGCGACAACCAGCGCCTGCTCGACACGCTGCATCGGCTCCGGGATCTCGGCAACACGGTGATCGTCGTCGAGCACGACGAGGAAGCCATCCGCCAGGCCGATCACGTGGTCGATCTCGGTCCCGGCGCCGGCGTGCACGGCGGGCGCATCGTCGCGCAGGGAACGCCGGCGCAGATCGAGGCGAGCCCGGCGTCACTCACGGGCCAGTATCTTTCCGGCCGCAAGCGCATCGAGATTCCCGAAAAGCGGCGGTCGCGCGATTCGAAACAATTGCTTCGACTGCGACAGGCGAGTGGAAACAATCTCAAGAAGATCGACGTTGCGTTTCCGGTCGGGCTCCTCAGCTGCGTCACCGGCGTGTCGGGCTCCGGAAAGTCCACGCTCGTGAACGACACGCTGTACCGCGCCGTCGCCCGCTCGCTGAATCTCGTCGCGGAACAGCCGGCGCCCTGTGCGGGCGTCGAGGGCCTGGGCGCGATCGATCGGGTGATCGACATCGACCAGAGCCCGATCGGCCGCACGCCGCGCTCGAATCCGGCGACATACACCGGGCTTTTCACGCCGATCCGCGAGTTGTTCGCGGGGACCGCGGAGGCGCGCTCACGGGGCTACCAGCCAGGACGATTCAGCTTCAATGTCAAGGGCGGACGCTGCGCCGCCTGCGAAGGAGACGGCGTCATCAAGGTCGAGATGCACTTCCTGCCGGACGTGTACGTCGCCTGCGACGTCTGCAAGGGGCGGCGCTACAACCGCGAGACGCTCGACGTGCATTACAAGGGCAAGAACATCCACGAAGTGCTCGACATGACGGTCGAGGACGCGAATGTCTTCTTCCAGGCCGTGCCGGCCATCGCGAGCAAGCTGCAGACGCTGCTGGACGTCGGACTGTCCTATGTCCGGCTAGGCCAGAATGCGACGACGCTCTCGGGCGGCGAGGCCCAGCGTGTCAAGCTCGCGAAGGAACTCTCGAAACGCGCGACGGGCCGCACACTCTATATATTGGACGAGCCGACGACCGGGCTGCACTTCGAGGACGTCAAGCATCTGCTCGTCGTCCTGCACCGGCTCCGCGACGAGGGCAATACGGTGATCGTCATCGAGCACAATCTCGACGTGATCAAGACCGCCGACTGGGTCATCGACCTCGGTCCCGAGGGCGGCGACGGCGGCGGCTCGATCGTCGCGGAAGGCACACCCGAGCAGCTCGCGCGGGCGGGCGGCTCATTCACCGGGCGTTATCTGAAGCGCGTGCTGGCGCGAGGGAAGAAGGCGGCATGAATCGTCGTTCAACGATCGCGCTGCTGGTCGTTTCCCTGTTCGCAGCCGGGCCGGCCCTCGCCGGCGAATTGACCGTGACCGACGCCTGGTCGCGCACGACGCCGCCGGGCGTCACGGTCGGCGTCGTCTACTTCAAGATTCACAACGACACCGCGAAATCCGACCGCCTGCTGAAATTGAAGGCGTCTGTGGCTTCCAGCGTGCAGGTTCACCGGACCGAGGTGATCGAAGGCGTCGCGCGCATGCGCGATGTCGCGGTGCTGCACGTGGCGCCCGGTGAACGAGTCGCGTTCGAGCCGGGCGGGATGCACGTGATGCTGATGGGGCTCAAGAAGCCGCTGGTCGAGGGGCAGAAGTTCGACCTGGAACTTCTGTTCGAGGTCGCCGGGCCGCGGAAGGTCAGAGTCGTCATCAAAAAGCCCTAGGCAAGTCGGGACGTTTCCGCGGAGGTTTGACCCTGGCCCTCGTCAGGGCGGAGGGGGTGCGGCCAAGGCCCGCCGTTTTTGCTCGACGTCCTGCGTCGGGTTGAGCGCGAGCTTGGTCTCAATCAGCGCGATGTAGGGGATCAGGAAGCGAAGCAGCGGCTGTGTGAAGACGCCGCTGTGATTGTCGATGATGGCCTTGCTGGACGTGGCGACGATCAAGGGTTGATAGGGAATCGCGCGCTCACCGGGCTTCATCTCGACATTGCCAAGCCTGACCTCCCCCGAGAAATCGAAATCGCGCAAGCGGTTGCGGTCGGATTGCGTGTCTTCGCGTGACGGCACGTCCTCGCGGGTCTGTCGATCCGGAAGATCGGCCCACACGCGCCAGTCGGCCAGGCACTCGCCGATCCTGTCACAGCGAGCCTCGACTCCAGGGTCCGCCGCCTCGCTTATCAGCTTCTCCCTCGAATCGACGGGCTCGATCCGGTGGGTCATGTGCTGGACGTATTTGCCGTTGATCCCCAGCGCCCTGCGCTCGGCCTCGCGCTCGAGTTCGTCCGACTTCCGTGGCTTGCTAGTGAAGACTTCGCCCAACACGCGGCCGATCGTGAAGAGCTTGCGGCGCGCGTAATCGTTGTCGGTCGAGATGGTCAGCATCACCGGCGTCTGGGTTTCCCGGTACTTCATCCCCATCGAGAGCAGGTGCAACCGGTGATAAGCCGCGGCCTCGGTGGCGGGATTGAGCAGGACCACGAGATCGCCGATGCCTTGCAGCGCCTTTTCGTCGCCCGCGGGCGCCGACGGCGTAGCCTGACGAAGATATCCTGATGGCGCGTCAAGACCGATGAGCTGTTCCTCGAGAGTTGAGGCCGTCGCGCGCAACAACACTTGTGCGCCGAAGCTGTGACCGATGCTGATGAGGCCCAGGAAGTTCTGGCGCTCGCGTTCACCGCGCTTCTTCAGGTACATCTGGTTGAGGCGCGCGATGAACTCACTCGTATCGGCCTCGCCGACGCGTTCCGCGGCGCTCTTGCGGCCCCAATAGGTGAAGAAATCGAGCCAACCGGGCAGTGACCGCCCCCGCCAGCCCAGGTAGACGCCAATCACACGGAAGTCTCGTTCGCCTTTAGCCATCTGGGAATAATCCGCGCGGGCACCCGCGTAGAGGCTGCCGCCCAATTCGTTGCGAAGTTGTGCGAGGGTCTTGCGGAAGGACTGCACATTGCTGTCGCAGCAACGCGAGGAATGGTGCCAACCGTGCACGAAGAGAAGAACGAAAGTGTCGCGATCCCGCGCGGAGTCCTCCACCGCCTTCAGGGCGAGCTCGGCCTGCTCAGGCTGCCAAAACCAGCCCTCGTCATCGGCCTCGACGTAATAGAGATCGAAGAGGCCTTCCTGGGATTTCGACTTCTGGTCGAGCCGGTAGGCTTCGTGCCGATAGCCGCAGGCGATCAGCGTGAGCGCCGCTACTGCGCCGACTACGAGCGTCAGGAGCGCTGACGGGCGTTGCATGCTCGAAACACCTGTGTCGGGTCACGCCGAAACCTTCTCCAGCCGAGACTGCGCCCGATGACCACCGGCCATCAAGCAAAATAAATTTTCAAAATGGGTGAGACTTTCGGCCGGCTCAGGAGAGAGAGTACAGATGGGCCTCAGCGAACGACCGCCGTCGCCGGCCCCGCGCTCGTGAAGCTGTGCGCGATCTCGCCCTGTCCGCGCTGCTCGCGGAACTTGCCGTTGGTGAATTCGGAAACGACGCGGCGCCAGAACCGGATCGCGCCCGGATTGCGCGACTGCTCGGCGATGGTCCACTCGCCCGCGTAGCGCGCGAAGATCAGCATGGCGGCGCCGCGTCCGACGCCCTTGCTGCGGAACGGCCGCCGTATGAAAAACTCGCTGAGACGGTAGTGCCGCTTCGGATCCTCGCTGCTCGCGAGACTCCGCTGCACGACGGCGAAGCCGACCGGCTCCTGCTCGCGGAGCACGACGAAAGCCGTGCAGCGGTCGTCGTGGAACCAGCCCTGGATGATTTCGGAAACGCTCTGCCCGGTGACGGTGAGCGAAGGAAACACGCCGGTTGTGTCTGCGGTCAGGTCGGCGAGATATTCGCCGTAAGTCTCTTCGATCCAGTCGCGGTCGGCTTTCGAGGCCCGCGCTTCACGAATGGTAATCGGCATTTCGTGTCCCGGAAAGAGATCGGCCGGGGGAAGTCGCGGGAGCACCGCGCCATCCGCCCGGCCGATCAGGCCATTTGCAGTCGGCTTACTGCGACGGAGGAGTTTCTTCCGCGGCAGGAGCGGCGGCGTCGGCAGCCGCGTCCACAGCGGCATCGCCGGCGGCGGCGGCAGCATCGCCCGCAGCAGCAGCAGCGTCGCCCGCAGCAGCGCCGGCATCAGAAGCGGCGTCAGCAGCAGTCGACGCAGCGTCCGCAGCCGCATCGGCCGCAGCAGCAGCTTCATCTTCCTGCTTCGCACCGCAGGCGCCCAACACGAGGGCAACCGCAATGGCGCCCCAGATCTTTGCATTCATCGTCAGTTACCCCAGTTCGTTCAGTGAGAAAAGTTAGTGCAGTCCGCGGCGAAAACGGCGCAATTGTTGTCTTCGCTGCCTCGACGCGTCGGCGGATTTTACCGGTATTACCGCGCTAAGCAAAGGTCGCAATTTTGCGACAACCGGTCGCGCCGGTTACGCTGCAGTCCTGATTCCGCGGGAGCAGCGATGGCGAAAAAGTCACTCGGCGACCTCTATGGCGACCACCTCCGGGAGGTCATGGCGCGGGCGGACCGGGCTTTGATTGCGGGCGGTTACGACGGAATGATCATCGGCGCCGGAAGTCAGCGGTACCTCTACCTCGACGACAGCACCTACCCCTTCAAGCCGAACCCCCGCTATCGGCAGTGGCTGCCCGATTCGAGCCCTGATTCTTTCGTGGTTTACCGCCCGGGCAGCCGCCCGAAGCTCGTATTCCATCAACCGGACGACTATTGGTTCCTGCCGCCGGCCATTCCGGAAGGCTATTGGGTAGGCCATTTCGACTTGATCGTGGTCCGGTCGCCGGGCGAACTGAGGTCGCAGGTCGGTGCCAAGGGCCCTTGGGCGGTGCTGGCGGAACCCGGACCAGCAACCGACGGGCTGGGCGACCATGACCCGCCGGCCGTGGCGGCGGAGCTCGACTACGCCCGGGCGATCAAGACGCCGTACGAGCTCGAATGCATGGCCCTGGCGACGGTCGCGGGCGTTCGCGCTCACCGGGCGGCTGAACAAGCGTTCCGGGCGGGCGATTCGGAATACGAGATTCACCTGGCGTATTGCCGCGCCGCGGGCGCCCGCGAGGAAGAGCTGCCCTACAACAACATCATCGCCTTCGGGACGCACGCGGCGGTGCTGCACTACCAGGTGCTGGACCGCGTACGGCCGGCGGAACCGAAATCCTTCCTGATCGATGCCGGCGCCCAGCATGCCGGCTATGCCTGCGACATCACGCGCACGTACTCCGCCGAGCCGGGCGAGTTCCTGGACCTGATCCGTTCGCTAGACGCCACGCAACAGAAACTCGTCGACCGCGTGCGGCCGGGCGTCGACTATCGCGAGATCCATCTCGAGGCGCATCGGGCGATCGCCGGCATCCTGGTGACGCACAGCATCGTCTCTGGCACGCCGGAAGCGGCGGTCGAGACCGGGCTCACTTCCGTTTTCTTCCCGCACGGTATCGGCCACCTGCTCGGCCTCATGGTGCACGACGCGGCCGGTTTCATGGCAGGCCCGCAGGGCGGCACGCGCGAGAAGCCGGAGGGTCATCCCTATCTCCGGCTGACACGAAACCTCGAGATCGGATTCGCCGTGACGATCGAGCCGGGGATCTATTTCATCGAGTCGCTGCTCGAGCAGGCGCGTGCCGACGGCCGAGGCCGCGCGATCGACTGGAGGCGGGTCGACGCGCTCAGACCTTGCGGCGGGATCCGGATCGAGGACAACATCGTTGCGCAACCGGACGCGCCGCGAAACCTCACGCGCGAGGCCTTTGCGGCGGCGGCCTGAACGGAGGCAGGTCAGCGCTGTTTCAGCAGGTCCCGGATCTCGGTCAACAGCACTTCCTCGCGCGGCGGCGGCGGCGGCGCCGCGGCGGGAGCCGGCTTCTTCAGCCGGTTGATCGCCTTCAGCGCCATGAAGATCGCCGCCGCGATGATCAGGAAGTCGACGAGCGACTGCACGAACTGACCGTACTGAACGAGCACGGGCTCGCCGGTCGTGGCATTCGTGCCGAGCTCGACGGACAGCTGAGTAAAGTCGACGCCGCCGATGACCCAACCGAGCGCCGGCATGATGATCGCGTTCACGAACGACGATACGATCTTGCCGAACGCGGCGCCGATCACAATGCCGACGGCCATGTCGACGACATTGCCCTTCATCGCGAACTCTTTGAATTCCGTCAGCAGACTCATGAGTGGCCCCTCCCGTTGGTGCCGGGTCGTACTTTCGTAATCTGCCACAGCAGATTACGAAAGTACGA
>DASWIQ010000048.1:0-19824 GCA_036397615.1 Steroidobacteraceae bacterium | reverse complement strand
GCGCCGCAAGGTCATCGGCGTGCCGTCCCGCGAGATCCTGCTGGGCGGCGGCAACATCCACTGCATCACGCAGCAGCAGCCGCGTTAACGGTGCCGGGTCGCAGATTCGCAGATTCGCAGATTCGGACCTGACTGGAATCTGCGAATCTGCGAATCTGCGACCCGGCACCGTTAACGCGGCTGCTGTTGCGTGATGCAGTGGATATTTCCACCGCCCAGCAGGATCTCGCGGGACGGCACACCGATGACCTTGCGGCGCGGGAACAGGCGCGCGAGTGCGGCCTTGGCCCGGCCGTCCGTCCGGGGATCGAGCAGCGGCATCACGATGTGCCGGTTTGCGATGTAGAAATTCACGTACGATCCCGCGAGCCGGTCGCCGGCGCGGCGGGGCTTGCAATCGGGCGATCGCTCAATGCCGGCCGCTTCCGCCTCGCTCATGTAGAGCGGCCCCGGCTGCATCAGCTTGTGAATCGTGAGCCGCCGGCCGCGGCTGTCCTTCGCATTCTGCAGCACTTCGAATGCGGCACGGGAGATGTCGTACTGCGGATCTTCCGGATCGTCGCACCAGGTGAGCACCACCACGCCCGGGCGGACGAAACAGCAGAGATTGTCCACGTGACCGTCGGTCTCGTCGTTGAACACGCCGCGCGACAGCCAGATGATCCCGCGGACGCCGAGATAGCGCTCGAGCAGGCTCTCGATCTGGCCGCGGCGTAGCGTCGGGTTGCGATTCGGGTTCAGCAGACATTCTTCCGTCGTCAGGAGCGTGCCCTGCCCGTCGACGTGGATCGCGCCGCCCTCCAGGATGAAAGGCGCCCGGTAGCGCGCGCAGGATTCGATTTCGAGCACCTTCGCCGCGACCTGGTCGTCGAGTTCCCAGTGCGAATAAGCTCCACCGGCCTTCCCGCCCCAGGCGTTGAAGTTCCAGTCGACGCCGCGCGTCCGTCCCCGCCGGTCGACGACGAAAGTCGGGCCGACGTCGCGCATCCACGCGTCGTTCGAGGAAATCTCGACGACGCGAACGCCCGCCGGCAAGGCTTTCCGCGCGGCCTCGAACTGCGCCGCGGATACGCCCATGGTCACCGGCTCGCTCC
This sequence comes from Steroidobacteraceae bacterium, assembly GCA_036397615.1. Taxonomy (GTDB): domain Bacteria; phylum Pseudomonadota; class Gammaproteobacteria; order Steroidobacterales; family Steroidobacteraceae; genus SCUD01. Next base: position 18,730 of record DASWIQ010000048.1, on the reverse strand, counting down.
GCGCGATGGCCGCGGCGACCGCGGCGTATGCGCGCTGCGCGGGCACGGCGGACTCGCGCCAGTTGTCGGGACGCTCAGGCCAGAGCATCCAGGTGCCCACGTGCGCCTCCCACTCCGCGGGCATGCGGAAGCCGTCTTGCGCGGGGGTTTTCATGGCGGCGATTCTACGCGATGCCGTGATAGCATTCGCCCATGGGAGAGAGGATCAAGATTGCCGGCGGCAAGCTGCAAGTCCCGGACAATCCGGTCATTCCATTCATCGAGGGCGACGGCACCGGCCCGGATATCTGGCGCGCGAGCGTGCGCGTGCTCAATGCCGCCGTAAAGAACGCCTATGGCGGAAAGCGGCGCATCGAGTGGATGGAGGTCTACGCGGGCGAAAAAGCCAATCGCCTGAAGAACACCTGGCTGCCCGACGAAACGGTCGCGGCCTGCCGCGAATATCTCGTTTCGATCAAAGGGCCGCTGACCACGCCGATCGGCGGCGGCATCCGCTCGCTCAATGTCGCGCTTCGCCAGATGCTCGATCTTTATGTCTGCCTCCGGCCTGTGCGCTGGTTCAAGGGCGTGCCATCGCCCGTGCGCTCGCCCGAAAAGGTGGACATGGTGATCTTCCGCGAGAATACCGAGGACATCTACGCCGGTATCGAATTCGAGGAAGGTTCGGCGGAGAACGCGAAGTTCCTCGCGCTCTTCAAGGAACACTTCCCGAGGCTGCACGGCAAGATCCGCTTTCCGGACAGCTCCGGGATCGGCATCAAGCCGATTTCGCGCGAAGGCACGGAGCGCCTGGTGCGCTCGACGATCGAGTATGCGATCGCGAACCGCCGCAAGAGCGTGACCATCGTGCATAAGGGCAACATCATGAAGTTCACGGAAGACGCGTTCCGGAACTGGGCCTACGCGCTCGCCGAGCGCGAATTCGCCAGGCAGACCTATACCTGGGACCAGTGGGAACGCACCCGCGCCGCCAAGGGCGACGCCGCGGCGAACGACGAGCAGAAGCAGGCACTCGCCGGCGGCAGGATCCTGATCAAGGACGCGATCGCGGACATCACGCTGCAACAGGTGCTGACGAGGCCTGAGGAATTCGACGTCATCGCCACGATGAACCTGAACGGCGATTACCTTTCCGATGCGCTCGCGGCGCAGGTGGGCGGCATCGGCATTGCACCGGGCGGCAACGTCAATTACATCACCGGCCATGCCGTCTTCGAGGCGACCCATGGCACTGCGCCGAAATACGCCAATCTCGACAAGGTCAACCCGAGTTCGGTGATCCTGTCAGGCGAGATGATGCTGCGCTACATGGGCTGGACCGAGGCCGCCGATCTGGTGCTCGCGGCAATGGACCGGAGCATCGCCGAAAAGGTCGTCACTTACGATTTCGCTCGGCTGATGGACGGCGCGACCGAAGTCAAGTGCAGCGAGTTCGGCGACGCCTTGATCCGCAACATGCGTTGAGCGATCCGCGCGCCGCCGAATGCTCCGCCGCGATCGTCGCGGCCTTCGCCCGCTACAACGCGGAATACCGCGCGATTACGCGCCGCGCCCCCGAACGCTTCGAGAATCGCGACTGGGCAGGCAGCCAGGCTGACGTCGTCGAGCGGCTCGAGCTGTACTCGACGATGGTCACCCAGACCGTGGCCGACATGCAGAAGCGCCTGGGCGTATCGTCGCTCGATACGCGGCTCTGGGCGGAGATCAAGGAAACCTATGCCGGCCGGATCGCGGCGCTCGCGGACCCGGAGTTCCTGAAGACTTTCTTCAGCTCGATCACGCGACGCCTGTTCGGCACCGTCGGCGTCGACCCGGCGATCGAGTTCTTCGCGCTCGACGTGGACCCGTTGCGCGGCGCCGGTTCGACCGTGGTCACGAACCGCTATGTCAACCGGGGCTCGCTCGATCTCCTGTTCGAGGAGCTCCTCTCGGATTACCGCTTCCGGACGCCCTGGCGCGACTTCGAGGGCAGCGTGAGTCACGTGACCGCGGACGTCGAGCTGCGCCTCAAGAGTCTCGGCGAAACGCGCCCGCTGCGCGAGGTCGAGGTGATCCGGCCCGTGTTCTACCAGATGAGCCGCGCCTACGTCGTGGGCCGCATCCACGGCGAGGGCTGGACGCTGCCGCTCGCGATCGCCTTCCGGAATTCTCCGCTCGGCGTGCTGGTCGATGCCGTCATGCTGCAGGTGAGCGAAGTCTCGATCCTCTTCAGCTTCACGCGCTCGTACTTCCACGTCGATCTCGAGCGGGTCGCAGAAGCCGTCCTCTTCCTGCATTCGCTCATCCCGATGAAACCGGTGTCAGAGCTCTTCACCGTGCTCGGCCGCGCCAAGCAGGGCAAGACCGAGCGCTTCCGCGAGATCTTCCGGCACCTCGGCAGAACCGGCGATCGTTTCGTACGCGCTCCCGGCGAGCGCGGCATGGTCATGGCGTGCTTCACGCTCGAGAACGCCGACGTCATCTTCAAGGTGATCCGCGACGAATTTCCGGCAGTCAAGAGTGTGCGCCGCGAAGAAGTCATGCAGAAGTACGACCTGGTCTTCCGCCACGACCGCGCCGGACGCCTGGTCGATGCCCAGGAATTCCGCGACATCCGCCTGCCCTGCGGCCGTTTTGCGCCGGACATGCTGGAGGAGCTGCTCGGCAAGTGCGCAATGAACGTGCGACGGGACGGCGAGGATGTCATCGTGGGCCAGGTCTACATCGAGCGGCAGATGACGCCGCTCAACCTGTATCTCCGGACTGCCACGCTCGAGGAGGCGGAGCTCGCCGTCATCGAGTACGGCCAGGCGATCCGCGACCTCGCCTACACGAATATTTTCGCGGGCGACTTGCTCCTCAAGAACTTCGGCGTCACGCGCCACAACCGCGTGATCTTCTACGACTACGACGAACTCTGCCGCGTCACTGACTGCCGTTTCCGTGATGTGCCCCCGGCGACGTCCGACGAGGACGAGATGCGGGCCGAGAGCTGGTTCTACGTGGGCGAGAACGATGTGTTTCCGGAAACGTTTTTCAAGTTCCTGGGATTCGAGGGCCGGCTCCAGGACGTGTTCCTCGAAAAGCACGGGGAGATTCTCGAAGCGGGCTGGTGGCGCTCGCTCCAGGAGCGTCTCGCGGCGGGCGACGTCGTGGAAGTCCTCCCCTATCACCCACACCGCGTACGGGTCGCGAGCAGCCTCTAGGGGTGTCGGCAGCGATCCTGCGATTCGGCGCTCTTTTGGCTCGGTCCGTCGATCTCGGCTGGCACTCACCCGAGCCGGATTGTAAGTTGCGGACGAACGGGAGTACCCATACGCGGCAAGTATCGGCACCGCCCTCTGTCGGGACTTCGCAGCCTCGCCCTGCTGGGCATTTGGCTCGCGGCCCCGACTCTTGGTCAGGGCGCAATTGCGGCCACGGAGCCGTCGGCACCCTACGCAGCCCTGGCCCCATTCATCGGGGAATGGGATGTCGCGCCTCCGGGAGCCGCTCCCGCCTTCATCGAGAGATTCACCTGGGGACCGAACCGCGCTTACATCTGGGTGAACGTGGCACTGCTCGCCGCATCCGGTGAAGAGCACCTGCACTTCGAGCGACTCATCATCTGGAATGCCGCCACGCGGCGATTCGACTATCTTTTTGCGGTCGCGCCCGGTTCCCTGACGCAGGAGCGTGGCGAATTCCATGTTGCGGCGAACGGCGCAATCGTCCGCGACGTGGTCCTGACGGGTCCCGACGGATCGATCGGAAACTTCCGCCAGACGTTTCGCGCCCTCGCGGACGGCCGCTTCGAAACTACGCTGATGCGCGAAACGCCTGACGGCTGGAAGCCGACCTTTCCGGGAAGCGACCTTCTCACGATGGCCCCGCGCAAGGGATCTTCCTGACCTCGAGATTAGCCCGCGACGCGGCTTAGGGCCGCGTCGAGGTCCCCGATCAGGTCGTCGCTGTCCTCGATTCCGATGGAGAGCCGGACCGTGCCGTCGCCGATCCCGCTGATCGCCGCCTGCTCCGCCGTCAGCCCGCGCGAGCGCAGCATCTGCGGCGGCATGATGAGCGACTCGACCGAACCAAGGCTCGGCGTGATCGCAAAGAACTCGAGCGCATCGGCGAATTCCCGGACCGCATCCGCACCGCCCGCGAGGTCGAACGAAACGATCGAGCCGAAGTCCTGCATCTGCTCGCGCGCAAGCGCATGGCGCGGGTGCGAATTGAGTCCAGGATAATGCACGCGCTCGACCGCCGGGTGGTCTTCGAGGAAATCGGCGACCCGCGCCGCGCTCGCCGCCTGGGCCTCGCAGCGCAGGTAGTAGGTCTTCATCCCGCGCATGACCAGAAACGCCGCATGCGGATCCAGCACATGACCGAGCAGGATCGCCTCGCGCCGCATCGCCTTGATCAGTTCCGTCCGGGCGATGATCGCCCCGCCCATGACGTCGCCATGGCCCGAGGCGTATTTCGTCAGGCTGTGCACGAAGACGTCGATCCCGTACTGGCCGTGGTTATGGAAGCCCGCAAAGGTGTTGTCGAGCACCGTCAGCGCGCCGTGGGCATGGGCGACGCGCGTGATGTGTGCGATGTCCGCGATGCGCGTGACCGGATTGGTCGGCGACTCGAAATAGACGAGCTTCGTCGGGCGGCCGGCGAGCGTGCGCTCGATGCCGGCGTTGTCTTCGACTGAAAGCATCGTGTGCTCGACGCCGAATCGCTTGAGCAGTCCCTGGATCAGCTGACGGCTCGGTCCGTAGGTCTCCACGAAGCACAGCATGTGGTCGCCGGCCCGCAGCAACGCGAGCAGGCAGGAGGAAATCGCGGCGACGCCGGAACCGAGGGCGATGCAGTCGTCGCGCTGCTGGAGCTCCGCCAGCAGCTTTTCGAGCTGGCGCGTCGTCGGGTTCGACGTCCGCGTGTAGATGTAGCCTTCGCGCTCGCCGCGGCTCGCGCGGAGCGTCTCCTCGAGGCTCTCGAAGGCGAACTTGACCGTCTGGTGGATCGGCGCGACGAGCGGGCGATTATCCGCCGGCAGCACAACCTCCGGCGGATGATTGACGCGCGTGCGGCCCTTCATCGAATTCGCCGCCGGGGCCGCTCGACGATCAGACCCGCGTGATCCAGCCCGCGGGGGTCGGAATTTCGCCGCGCTGCATCGAAACGAGCGCCGAGCGCAGCCGTTTCGTGTTCGGCCCCACCTCGCCGCCGCCGACCTTATACTCGCGCCCGCCGGAGCGGACGAGCGTGCCGACGCCTGAAAGCACCGCGGCCGTGCCGCAGAGCGCGGCCTCGCCGTCCTTCACCCAGTCGAACATTTCGTCGACCGTGAAGACTCGCTCCTCGATCTCGTAGCCGAGCTGCGGCGCGATCGTCAGCAGCGAATCGCGCGTGACGCCATGCAGGAAGGTCGTGTCGAGGCTCCGTGTCAGGATCTTCCCGTCGCGAATCAGAAGGAAGTTGGCCGCCCCGGTCTCCTGCACCGAGCCGCCCGGGCAGAACACGACCTGGTCGGCCTGGTGCTGCTGCCGCGCCGCGATCGTCGGTCCGAGCGCCGCCGCGTAGTTGCCGCCCGCCTTGACCATGCCCATGAGCGAGGCCGTGCGTGTCGCCTTTTCCTCGACATAGATGCGAAGCGGCTTCATGCCCTTGGCGAAGTAATCCCAGACCGGGCTCGCGAGCACGACGAGCATCGCCTCGGTCGCGGGCGAGGTCGCGCCGCCGATGCTCTCGCCGGTTCCGAACAGCGTCGGACGCAGGTAGAGCGCGCCGGGCGCCTCCGGCACCTCGGCGCGCACGCGGTCGACGACTGCCGTGATCATCGTCGCAAGCTGGGCCGCATCCGGCTGCGGCAGCACGAGCGAAGTCGCGCTCTGGCGCATGCGAGCGATGTGCTTGTCCATTCGGAAGATGTTCACGCTGCCGTCCGCCCAGCGATAGGCCTTGAAGCCTTCGAAACAGGTGCTGCCGTAGTGCAGCCCGTGGATGGCGGGCGACAATTCGATCGGCCCGTACTTGCGGAGCTCATGTGACGACCATTTCCCGTCGCGCCAGGTCGAGACCGCCATTGCGCTTGCGAGCACTGTCCCGAAGGCCGGGCGCGCCGTGGAGTCGGGAATCTTCGTCTGCGGCATGGCCTGTGCATTCATTGTTTGTCAGTCCTGTATGAAGATTGTTGCAGGGTGCTCCAGTCGTTCCTTGAGCGCCTGGATCATCGCGGCGGCGTCGAAGCCGTCCACGAAACGGTGATCGAAAGATGAAGAAAGATTCATGATGCGGCGGATCGCGATCGCGCCGTCGACGACGACCGGCCGGTCCACGGCCTTGTTCACGCCGACGATCGCGACTTCAGGCGCGTTGATGACCGGAGTCGACGCGATGCCGCCGAGCCGGCCGAGGCTCGTGACCGTGATCGTGGAGCCCATGAGTTCATCGCGTGTCGCCTTGTTGCTGCGCGCGGCCTCCGAGACCCGCCGGATTTCCGCGGCGAGATCGTGGAGCGAGCGCGCCTCCGCGTGGCGCACGACCGGTACCTTGAGGCCGTCCGGCGTCTGGGTCGCGATGCCGACGTGCACGGCGGCGTGGCGCAGGATCATGTTTCGCTCGGCGTCGTGGACGGCGTTGCACTGCGGGAAGCTTTCCAGCACGCGCACGAGGGCCGCGACCAGGAAAGGCAGATACGTCAGCGACGACGCGCCTTTCGCGAGCCGCGAGTTGAGGTATTGCCTGAGCGACTCGAGCTCGGTGACGTCGACTTCCTCGACATAGGCGAAATGCGGGATGCTGCGCTTGGCGGCACTCATGCGTTCCGCGATGACGCGGCGCACGCCGATGATCTTGATCTCCTCGACGCCCTTGCGCGGCGCATGGCTCACGGGTTTCGCGGCCGCCGCGCCCTGCCCCGCGATCACCGATTCGAGGTCCTGAGCCGAAATACGCCCGCCCGGGCCCGAGCCGCTGACGGTCGCGAGATTGACTCCCGCGACATGAGCCTTGCGCCGCGTCGCCGGGGATGCCATCACACGGGACGGCGCCGCGACGACGGCTGGCACGGGCGGTGCGGAAGCCGGGGCCGCGGCAGGCGCGGGCGATACAGTTGGCGTTGGCGATACGGCAGGCGTGCTCGCCGTCTCGAAGGCGATCAGCTCGGCGCCGACGGCGATCATGTCGCCCGGCTGCCCGGTGATCGAGAGGACGCGACCGCTGACCGGCGCGGGAATTTCCACCGCCGCCTTGTCGGTCATCACCTCGGCGATGATCTGGTCCTCCTTGACCGTGTCGCCGACCTTGACCTTCCACTCCACGACCTCGGCGGTGACCGTGCCTTCGCCGAGATCCGGCATCTTGAAGACGTAGCGGCTCATGAGGCCTCCATCACGGACTTCAGGGCCTTGGCAACACGCGCCTGTCCGGGGAAATATTCCCATTCGAACGCGTGCGGATAAGGCGTGTCCCAGCCGGCGACACGCAGGATCGGAGCCTGAAGATTCCAGAAGCACTGCTCCTGGATGGTGGCGGAAAGCTCGGCGCCGAAGCCCGCAAAGCGCGTCGCCTCGTGGACGACGACACAGCGGCCGGTCCGCGCGACCGAGTTGCAGATCGTATCGGTGTCCAGCGGCACCATCGTTCGCACGTCGATGATCTCCGCGTCGAGCCCGAGGCCGCGGGCCGCAGCCTCGCTGACATGCACCATGGTGCCATACGTGACGATGGTCAGGTCACTGCCGGCGCGTGTGATCTCCGCCTCGCCGATCGGCACCGTGTAGTGGCCGTCCGGCACTTCGCCTTTCGGATGCGCGCTCCAGGGCACGGCCGGCTTGTGCGGATCGCCGTCGAAAGGGCCGTTGTAGATGCGTTTCGGCTCGAAATAGATCACTGGATCGTCGTCCTCGATCGCGGAGATCAGAAGCCCTTTCGCGTCGTACGGATTCGACGGCATCACGACCTTGAGACCCGCGACATGGGCGAAAAGCGCCTCGGGACTTTGCGAATGGGTCTGGCCGCCGCGGATGCCGCCACCGCAGGGCGTGCGCACGGTCACTGGTGCGTAGAACTCGCCGGCGCTCCGGTAGCGGATGCGCGAGAGCTCGCTCACGATCTGGTCGTAGGCCGGGTAGATGTAGTCGGCGAACTGGATCTCGGCCACCGGGCGGAGCCCGTTGACGGCCATGCCGATCGCCGCCGCGAGAATTCCGCCCTCCGCGATCGGCGTATCGAGCACGCGGCTCTCGCCGTATTTGCGCTGCAGCCCGTCGGTGACGCGAAAGACGCCGCCGAAGTAGCCGATGTCCTCGCCGAGAATGACGACCGACGGGTCCTGCCCTAGCTTGATGTCCATCGCCGAATTCAGCGCCAGGATCATGTTCATCTGCGCCATGGCGTTATTTCCCGCCCAATTCTTCGCGCAATTCGGCTTCCTGCCGGCGGAGGTGCTCGGGCATCTCCTTGAACACGTCGTGGAACATCAGCTCGGGATCGAGCCGCGGCGGCTCGACGAGCGTGCCGTAGCTTACCGCTTCCTTCCAGGAGGCCGCGACATGGGCTTCGAGCTCCGTGGTGAGCGCCTGATGCCGCTCCTCGGACCATTCGCCGAGCGCGATCAGATGATTCTTCAGGCGCTCGACCGGGTCGCCGAGCGGAAAGCCCTGGTAGTCGTCCTTGGGCCGGTAGCGCGCCGGATCGTCGCTGGTCGAATGCGCGGCGGCGCGATAGGTCACGTGCTCGATCAGGGTCGGGCCTGCGCCGGTCCGCGCGCGCTCGGCGGCCCACTGCGTCGCCGCATGAACGGCGAGGTAATCGTTGCCGTCGACCCGCAGGCCCGCGATGCCGTAACCGGGTCCGCGCGCTGCAAACGTCTGCCTTTCGCCACCCGCATGACCCTGAAACGTCGAGATCGCCCACTGGTTGTTGACGACGCAGAGGATCACGGGCGCCCTGTAGACCGATGCGAATAGAAGCGCATGGTGGAAATCCGCTTCGGCGCTCGAGCCTTCGCCGAGCCAGCTCACCGCGATTGCGTCCTGGCCCTTGATCGCCGCCGCCATCGCCCAGCCGACCGCCTGCGGGAACTGCGTCGCAAGGTTTCCCGAAATGGAAAAGATGTTGCCGTCGCGCCAGTGGTACATGACCGGAAGCTGCCGGCCTTTGCACATGTCGCGCGTGTTCGACAGGAGCTGGCACATGAGGTCGAGGATCGGCCGGCCCCGCACGACGTAGAGTCCCTGGTTCCGGTACGACGGAAACAGCATGTCCGAGGGCCGGAGCGCCATGGCCATCGCAACCGACACCGCCTCCTCTCCGAACGAGCGCATGTAGAAGGAGATCTTTCCCGAGCGCTGGATGCGCTGCATGCGGTCGTCGTACACGCGCGTCAGCAGCATGTGACGGAGTGCGGCGCGCAGAGCTTCGGCATCGAGTTGCGGATTCCAGGGACCGACGGCGCGATGCTTCTCGTCGAGCACGCGCACGAGGCCTTCCGACAGATAGCGGATATCCAATGCCGGCGCAGACGCGTCGGGACGGGCGATCTTGCCCGCGGGCGAAAGCTTGAGATAGCTGAAATCGGGAGCATCGCCCGGACGCGCAGGCGTCTTCGGCACGTGCAGGCGTGACTGGGCGACCATCGGGTCCCTCATGGGGCGGAAGGCATCGGATTCCAGCCGGGCATCCTACGCCTCGAGGGCCGAAATGCGGCAATGTCTTGTACTGTCCTGCAAAATGATGGAATATTCATTCCTGTTTAGCTTGTTTTGTGAAAATATACTTTCAATGTCAATCGACACGATTGACCGTCGCATCCTCGACGAACTTCAGCGCGACGGTGCCCAGTCCGCCGCCGACGTCGCCGCGAAGCTCGGCCTGTCGAACACGACCTGCTGGCGGCGTATCCAGCAACTCGAACACGACAGCGTCATCCGGAAAAGAGTCGCGCTGCTCGACCGCGAGGCGCTCGGTCTCGACGTCATGGTCTATGTGCACGTCAGGCTTTCGAGCCAGGGCCGCGACGCGCTTGCGCAATTCGAGCGCGCGATCCGCGACCGTCCCGAAGTACTCGATTGCTGCACGCTGACGGGCGAATGGGACTTTCACCTGCGGATCGTCACGCACGACATGAAAGAGTACGAGGCGTTCTTCCTGGATCATCTTTCGAAGATCCCGAACGTGCAGTCGGTGAACTCCTCGATCGTCGTCACGGTCATCAAGGAATCGACCGTGCTGCCGCTCGCGAAAGGCTGAGCGCGGTCACGCGCCGTCTTCGGATTCGTCCACCGTGTCGCAGCTCGCATCGCCCGACTCTGCGCCAAGTTCCTCCATTTCTGCCGCGTGCTCGCGGAAGAAGTCCACGTTCGCCTGCGAAATGCCGGGCGGGAGCGTGCCGCCGGGCTGGTCGAGGGTCCAGGCCGCCAAGCCGTTCTGGATCAACGAGAATGCGAACACGATGTACTCGCGTGTCGTCATGCCCGCGGACTGGACCGCGGCCTTCGCGCCGGGTGTCGCGTCGAGCTTCGCCACGGCCTCGCTCAGACTCCCGACGTCGGAATCGTCATCGCAGTCGTCGATCTGCAGTCCGCTCAGGTTCCGGGTGGCCTGCACGTACCTGCCGAGGGCCGCTTCGGTCAGCGTGTCGGCCATGATTTCGCGGGTGTCGGCATCGGCCGTGTTCTGGCCAAGGCTGGCCGCCGACGCAAGGAACAAAAGGCCCAGTGCACAGGCAATCGCAGTGAAATGGCGGCTCGTGTCGCGCATGCCGGCGCTCCCCGGGACACAGTCCTTTCGGGCGTGACATCCTACGCTCCTCTCGGCGTAAAATGCCGCCGGCCTCAACGATCATGAACCGATTATTCAAGCCGTTGTTCGAGAATCTGCTCGAGGGCACGGGCGTGCGGCTCGGCGGCGACCGTCCCTGGGACATCCGGGTCAACCGCGAAAGACTCTATCGCCGCGCGCTCCACGGCTCGCTCGGAATCGGCGAGGCCTACATCGACGGGGACTGGGATTGCGACTCGCTCGATGAGCTTTTCCGGCGCGTGCTGTCGGTGAACACGCAGAAAAAACCGCTGATCCGCGCCTCGCGCGCCTGGCGGTCGCTTCAGTCCCGCCTGGTGAATCTTCAGACACGGCGCCGCTCCCGCGCGGTCGCGGAAGAACACTACGACATCGACCAGCGGATGTACGCCCTCTTCCTCGGCCCCTGGAACCAGTACACCTGCTGTTTCTTCGATGGCACCGACGATCTCGAGAGAGCGGAGGTCATCAAGCTGGAGCTGTTGTGCGACAAGCTCGAGCTGGAGCCCGGCGAGCGGCTCCTCGATATCGGCTGCGGCTGGGGCGGATTCGCGAAATACGCGGCGAGCACGCGCGGCTGCGAAGTCACGGGCATCAGTCTTTCCGAGGAGCAGATCCGCTACGCGGCCGATTACACGCGCGGGCTGCCTGTCACGATCAAGAAGCTCGATTACCGCGACCTGCCGGATTCGGGCCTCGCGCCCTTCGATCGCATCTCGATCGTCGGGATGATCGAGCATGTCGGCTACAAGAATTACGCCGAATTGCTCGGCATCGTCCACCAGATGCTGAAGCCGGACGGGCTTTTCCTGCTGCACACGATCGGCAACGACGAACGCTCCACCGTCGTCGATCCCTGGATCGAGAAATACATCTTCCGCAATTCCATGGCGCCGGCAATGAGCCACCTCGCGGAAGCCGCCGAAGGGCGTTTTGTCGTCGAGGACTGGGAAAACTACGGGCACTACTACCTGCCGACCCTTCAGGCCTGGTACGACCGGTTCAACGCCAACTGGGACCGGATCCGCTCGCTGAAGACGGCGCGACCCTTCGACGAGCGATTCCGCCGCCTGTGGAATTACTACCTGATGTCGTCGAAAGCGGCGTTCGACGTCGAGCAGCTGCACCTGTGGCAGCTCGTGATGACACGCCGCAATTCCGGCCGCGGAGTCTATCGGCGCGTGATGCGAAGTTCAGCCGCTCCGGCGCGCGCGGCCACCCAGAACGCCGCATGACGGCCCGCGGCCCGCGCCCTCCTCAATCCGTGAAGTCGAGCTGCCGGATCTGGCCGCGGCCGTAATCGAGTACATACAGCTCGCCGTCCAGATCCTCGGCAAATGAAGGAATCTGCAGGGCGCCCGACGCACCCGGCGGCGTGCAGCCCTGTTCCACAAGCTGCTCGACGGCAAAGCCGCCGATGCCGTCCGGCGCGAGCGAAGCGATCATGCCGCCGAAGTCCGCGAAGACATAGCGGCCGGCGATCTGAGTGGCCTGAATGCCGCGATAGACGTGGCCGCCCGTGATCGAAAATCCCAGGGCGCGGCCATATTCCGCCACGGGGTCGATGAGCCCTGCAGTCGAGCAGCCTGTCATCGGCTCGAAGCAGTGCGCACCTTCACGCGTGTCCCAGCCGTAATTGCCGCCGCGCTCGATGATGTCGATTTCCTCGAAGCTGCCCTGGCCGACGTCGCCGAGCCACAGATCGCCGTTCTGGCGATCGAAGCTCCAGCGCCACGGGTTCCGCAGGCCGAGTGCGTAGATTTCGGGACATGGCTGGACGCCGGTTCCATCGACATTGCAAAGCGGGTTGGCGGCAAAGGGATTTCCTGTCGCGCCGCCGGGAATGGCGTACGGCGCGCCGCCCGGCTGCGCATCGACGTCGATCCGCAACATCTTGCCGAGCAGGCGGTTCGGGTTCTGCGCGTTCTCGTTCGGGTCGCCGCTGCCGCCACCGTCGCCGAGCCCGACGTACAGGAATCTGTCCGGGCCGAAATCGACATTGCCGCCGTTGTGATTGGCGGCGGGCTTGGCGACCGTCAAAAGCACGCGCTCGGAGCCCGGGTCGAGGGTCAGGCCGCCGTCGGGACTCGTGAATTCCGCGGTCACGGAACGAATGACCCCGCCGACCAGCTCGCTGAAATTGAGATAGACGCGGCCGTTCGTGAAGAAGTCAGGATGGAATGCCAGGCCGAGCAGTCCGGCTTCGCCGCTGAAATGCACGCGCGTTCGCAGGTCCACGAAATTCTGCGTGGCCGCGACGTCGGGATCGTTTTCGAACACGCGGATGAGCCCGCCCTGCTCGACGACGAACCAGCGCGAACCGTCGGCTGGCGCCTGCTTCATCGCAACAGGCGAGGCGAATGTCAGGTTCGGAAATGCCCGCGGTGTCGCGATGCCTTCGCTGCAGGCGATTGGCCCGGGTACCGGAGGGGGTGGACCGCCGCCGCCTCCACCGCAGCTGACGGACGCCAGGGCCAGGCAGATCGGCAACAACGCGCGCGGTGTCATGGCAAGCCCTCTTTCCGGCTCAGACCGCCTCATACCGCGCATAGTTTCCGTGCGGCGTCTTCGAGTGTCCGGTCGTGCTTGGCAAAACAGAAACGGATCAGCTGCGCGGCCGGCGTTTCGTCGCAGAACGGAGACAGCGGGATCGCGGCCACGCCGTGTTTCCGCGCAAGTTCCTCGCAATAGCGCAGGTCCGGCAGCTCAGAAACCGCCGAATAATCCGCGAGCTGGAAATACGTGCCCGCGACGGGTCGCAGGCGAAACCGCGAGCCCGCCATCAGGGATGCGAAGCGGTCGCGCCGCGCCTGGTAGAAAGGCCCCAGTTCGTCCGTAAATTCCGGTGCTTCGCGCATGAAGTCCGCAATCGCGTGCTGCACGGGCGTCGAGACCGCGAAGGTCAGAAACTGGTGCACCTTGCGAAATTCCGCCGTCAAGGCAGGCGCTGCGATGCAGTAGCCGACTTTCCAGCCGGTCGCGTTGTAAGTCTTGCCGAAGGAGAACACGGCGAAGGCGCGCTCGCGCAGGCGCGGATTGGACAGTACGCCGGCATGGCGCCGGCCGTCGAATATCAGCGATTCATACACCTCGTCCGAAAGCACGTAAGCGCCCGCGGGCTCGAGCAGGTCTGCGAGTCGGTCCCAGTCCGCGGGCGCCAAAACGGCGCCGGCAGGATTGAGCGGCGTGTTGACGATCAGGAGCCGCGTACGCGGCGTGATCGCATCCCCAAGCCGCCCGTAATCGATGCCGAAATCGGCGAGCGAGAGCGGCACGTGCTTCACACGCGCGCCGGCAAGCACGGCTGCGGGTCCATAGGAGTCGTAACTCGGGTCGAGCAGTATCACTTCTTCGCCCGCGTGCACGACCGCGTGGATCGCGGCGAAAATCGCTTCCGTGCCGCCGGCCGTCACCGTGATCTCAGCCGCGGGATCGACACGCCATCCATGCCTTCGCAGTGCGCTCTCCGCGATCGCTTCGCAGAGCGCCGGCAGTCCGGCCATCGGCGCGTACTGGTTGTGGCCCGCGGCAAGATGTTGCGTGACGAGTTCGCGCAGGCGCGCGGGCGGATCGAAGTCGGGGAATCCCTGCCCGAGATTGATCGCTCCCGTCTCGGCGGCGAGCCGCGACATCACCGTGAAGATCGTCGTGCCCACGCCGGGAAGCTTGCTGGCCGGCATCACTCGTTGGCAGCGACGGCGCGCTGCACGTCCATGTCGCGGCGCTTCTGCTGGCGCTGCATGTAAGTGCCGGCGATCGCGATTCCGACCGCGACGATCAGTACCAGGATCGTCGCAAGGGCATTGATGTCCGGGCTGACTCCGAGCCGCACCTTCGAGAAGATGACGATGGGCAGCGTGCTCGATCCGGGCCCCGCGACGAAACTCGTGATCACGAGGTCGTCCCAGGACAGTGTGAACGCAAGCAGCCAGCCGGCCAGGATGGCCGGCAGGATGATCGGCAGCGTGATCAGGAAAAAGACCTTGGCCGGACGCGCGCCGAGATCCATCGCCGCCTCCTCGAGCGATTCATCGAGTGTCGAAAGCCGCGACTGCACGACGACCGTGACATAGGCCATCGAAAACGTCATGTGCGCGATCGTGATCGTCGTGATGCCCCGTCCTTCGGGCCAGCCGAATGCCTGCTCCATCGCCACGAACAGGAGCAGCAGCGAAAGGCCGGTGATCACTTCCGGCATCACGAGCGGCGCGGTCGCCATGCCGGTCAGGAGCGGCCGGCCGCGGAACCGTCCGAAGCGCGCGAGTGCGAGCCCGGCAAGCGTGCCGAGGATCGTCGCGCCGGTCGCATTCATCGCGGCGATCTTGAACGACAGCCAGGCCGCGCCGAGCACTTGTTCGTTCTGGAAGAGCGCCGCGTACCACTTTGTCGAGAATCCGCCCCACACGGTCACCAGGCGCGACTCATTGAATGAAAAGACGATCAGCGAAAGGATCGGAATGTAGAGAAACAGGAAGCCCGCGATCATCATCGCCGGCACGAAGATCGCGCGGCGGCGCTTCATCGGTGCGCCCCCAGCTGCTGACCCTGGAAACGCTGGAGGATCATGATCGGAATCACGAGCAGGAGCAGCATCGCGATCGCGACCGCGCTCGCGATCGGCCAGTCGCGGTTGTTGAAGAACTCCTCCCACAGCACCCGCCCGATCATCAGCGAGCCCGGGCCGCCGAGCAGTGCCGGTATCACGAACTCGCCGACCGCCGGGATGAATACCAGCATGCAGCCGGCGATGATGCCGCCCTTGGTCAACGGTACCGTAATGCGGAAGAATGTCTTGACCGGCCGGCAGCCGAGATCGGCCGCGGCCTCGAGCAGCGACAGATCGAGCTTCTCGATCGCCGTGTAGAGCGGCAATACCATGAACGGCAGGTACGAATAGACGATGCCGAGGTAAACGGCGAAATTGGTCTGCAACATCACGATCGGTTCGTCGATGACGCCGAGCCACATCAGGAGGTTGTTGATCACGCCGTTGTTTTTGAGGATTCCGATCCAGGCATAGACCCTGAGCAGGAACGAAGTCCAGAACGGCAGCATCACGAGCAGCAGCAGCAGGTTCCGCCAGGCGGGCTTGCTGCGCGCGATGCCATAGGCCATGGGATAGCCGATCAGCAGGCAAAAAATCGTGGACACCGCCGCGGTCAGGATCGAATTCAGGTAGGCGTTGCGGTAAAGCGCGTCTTCCCAGAGGAATGCGTAGTTCGCCAGGTTGATCCTGAATTCCATGACCTGCGCGGTCGCCCAGGTGACGAGCGGCTCGTAGGGCGGCATCGCCATGACCATGTTCGACACGGAGATCTTGAGCACGATGAGAAACGGCACCAGGAAGAACAGCAGCAGCCACAGGTAGGGAACGCTCGTCACCAGAGTGCGGCCGCTGTAGCCGCGCCGGCGCAGTCCGCTGCTCGCCCAGCGATACGGTCCGAGCGCGCGGATCCAGGCCATCAGCGCCGCCAGCACGAAGGGCGAGCTGCGGCCCGCTTCGGCTCGCGCACGCTTCACTGCGTCACCACCACCGGACTCGAGGAATCCCAGGACAGCCAGACCGCATCGTCCCATCGGAACCGCTCGCCGGCGCCCTGCCGCAGCGTGTTCGGCTGCGTGACCCGCACCTGGCGGCCGCCGGCGAGCCGAACGAGATAGACGGACTGGTCGCCGCGATAGGCGATCTCGGAGACGACGCCCTGGACCCGGTTGTCGCCGTCGCCGTCGGGTCGATCGCGGGACACCTGGATTTTTTCAGGCCGCAGCGCGACCCAGACGATCGCATCCGGCGCCGCACTGACGCCGTGGCCGACGTGAAACGTGCCGCCCAGCTCGTCCGAGGCAACCCGCACATAGTCCGGCTCGTCCTCGATCAGACGGCCCTCGAACATGTTCACGGAACCGATGAAATCGGCGACGAAGCGCGAACTCGGATATTCGTAGATGTCGCTCGGCGTGCCGACCTGGACGATCCCGCCGTGATTCATCACCCCGATCCGCGACGCGAGCGTCATGGCCTCTTCCTGGTCGTGCGTCACGACCACGAAGGTGACGCCGAGCGTCTCCTGGATGTTCAGCAGCTCGAACTGGGTGTGCTCGCGGAGCTTGCGGTCGAGCGCAGCGAGCGGCTCGTCGAGCAGGAGCAGCTTTGGACGCTTGACCAGCGCCCGCGCAAGCGCGACACGCTGGCGCTGGCCGCCGGACAGCTGGTGCGGCGCCCGCCCCGCGTATTGCTCCATGCGGACGAGTTTCAGGATCTCCGCGACACGGTCGTCGATTTCGCCGTTCCGCAGCCTGTCCTGCCTGAGCCCGAAGGCAACGTTTTTCCGCACGGACATGTGCGGAAAGAGCGCGTACGACTGGAACATCATGTTGACCGGGCGCTCGTAAGGCGGCATCGAAGTGACGTCCACGCCGTCGATCCAGATCGAACCGGCGGTCGGACTCTCGAATCCCGCCATCATCCGGAGCAGGGTCGTCTTGCCGCAGCCCGACTCGCCGAGCAGGCAGAAGATTTCGCCGCGGTAGATTTTGAGCGAGACGTCGTCGACCGCGACGAACTCGCCGAATTTCTTCGTGATTTTTTCGATCCGCACGTACGGATCGG
Source organism: Steroidobacteraceae bacterium (assembly GCA_036397615.1). GTDB lineage: Bacteria > Pseudomonadota > Gammaproteobacteria > Steroidobacterales > Steroidobacteraceae > SCUD01. The sequence continues at coordinate 1,365 of DASWIQ010000048.1, read as the reverse complement.
CGCCCGGATCCTTCCAGGGCTCGCTGCGTTGTTCCGGTCGCGCGTTGGCCATGGTGTCGGATTCTCCCCGGCGCGGACCGATTACTGGCCGGTGCGGATCCGTGTCCAGGAACGATTCAGATCGCGGCTGAATGCCTGGCTCTCCGCCAGGTCCGGATGGAGCCTCGCCCGGACTTCGGCGCTTGGATAGATGTTCGGATCGTTGCGTATCGCCTCGTCCACCAGTTGCAGCGACGCGGAATTGCCGTTCGCAAACCGGACCTTGTTCGTGACCTGGGCGATGACCGCGGGTTCCATCAGGAAATTGAGGAACTCGTGGGCCTTGCCCGGATGCGGCGCATCGGCCGGTATCGCGAGCATGTCGAAATAGTTGATCGCGCCTTCCTTGGGAATCGCGTAGGCAACTTTGACGGGGTTCGCGGCCGCCGCGCCGCGGTCGCGCGCCTGCAGCACGTCGCCGCTCCAGCCGAGCGCGACGCAGATCTCGCCCGCGGCGAGATCGTTGATATAGGACGAGGAGTGGAAGTACCGGATGTGCGGCCGGACCTTCATGAGCGTCTCTTCGACGACCGCGAGATCTTCCGGCTTCTCGCTGTTCGGGTCGAGGCCCTTGTAGATCGCGACCGATCCGAAGACGTCGGTCGGCGCGTCGAGCATCGCGATGCCGCATTTTGCAAGTTTTGCCGCGTTCCTGGGCTCCAGGATCGCGCTCCAACTGTCGATCGACTCGGTGCCGAGCGCCTTCCTGACCATGTCCGGGTTGTAGCCGATGCCGATCGTGCCCCAGAGATAGTTGATGGAATAATCGTTGCCCGGGTCGTGCGCGGCGACGCGCTGCATGATGTCCGGATCCATGTTGGCCAGGTTCGGAAGCTTCGACTTGTCGAGCTTCAGGAAAACGCCGGCCTTGATCTGGCGCTCGAGGAACGGGGCGGTCGGCACGACGATGTCGTATCCCGTGCGGCCGGCGAGCAGCTTGGTTTCGAGCACCTCGTTCGAATCGAACACGTCGTAGGTGACCTTGATTCCCGCCTTCTTCTCGAAGTCCGCAACAGTGGTGTCGCCGATGTAGTCCGACCAGTTGAAGACGTTGACGACCTTCTCTTCCGGTGCCGAGGCCTTCGTGGCAGCCTCATCCTGCTTCTTGCCGCCGCAGGCAGCGAGGAGGACCGCGATGACCGCGACCTGCCAGCAACCGGATACGCCCCGCATGTTCGCCTCCGTCATGAGCCGACACCGATGTCGCGTGCCGTCAGGTCCAGGCACTTCCGCGCCTTTTCCACCAGTTCGTCGACATGCTTCCGCTCCATCACGAGCGGCGGCGCCATGATCATCGTGTCGCGCACCGCGCGCATGATCAGGCCG
>DASWIQ010000047.1:0-1814 GCA_036397615.1 Steroidobacteraceae bacterium | reverse complement strand
CCCACGATGCGCGCGACTTCGGCGTAGCCGCCGTCGATGTTCTCGGAGAGGCCGCATCCGGTCACGAGCACCGGCTGGCCCGGCTTGTAACGCGCATCCGTCGAGCTCTCGACTTCGCCGGACAGGTCGATCCCGCCGTTCAGCGGATACTTGCGGAGGATCTTGCCGGCGCCCGTCGCCGCGAGCGCGTCCTTGTAGTTGATGCTCGAATACTTCACGCGGATGACGACTTCGCCGGGTGTCAGCGCGTCGACCGCCATCTGCTCGAAGCCGGCCACAATCTTTCCTTCGCGCTCGTGAATGCGGAATGCCTTGAATGCTTTCATTTCACTTCCTGTCCAGCCAGACCTCGATGCCCTGGCAATTCAGTTCGACGTCGTCGTCGAGCAGCCGATGCCGGGCGGTATCGTCGCGCGGAAAACCGTGCTCGTCGAGCCAGCCCGACATCATCGCAAACATCGCATAGCGAAGCTTGATCCCGCGGTCGGGCGCGGCCGCATAGCGGCGCGCCAGACCCGCGAAGGCCCGCACGCGCGTCTTCATGTCGTTCGCGAGGCGCTCGAGATCGCGCACTTCCGCGTAATGGGTCAGGTAGATCGCCTGCGGCGCGTAGGACATCAGGCGGTCCACGGAATCGCAGAGCGCTTCGGGGTCGAAATGCACGGGTGTCGTGGTCGGAAAGATGAACTCGCGGCCATCCACGTCGAAATCGCGATACGAAATTCCGAAGGTGTCGCCGGAGAAGATCAACTCATGCTCGCGATCGACGACGCAATAATGATGGAGGGCGTGGCCGGGCGTGTGGATCAGTTCGAGCTCCCTTCCGCCGAGGCGCAGCGTCGCTCCGTCCTCCGGGACGAACAGCCGCGATTCTTCGATTGGAACGATCGTGCCGTACAGGCTCCTGAATCGCTCTTCCCCGTACACGGCGATCGAGCCCTCGATCAGCTTCGCGGGCCAGGCGAGGTGACGGGCGCCGCGCGGATGCACGGCGCAGCGCGCATTCGGCAGCGCCTGCATGAGCGCGCCCGCACCACCCGCGTGGTCGAGGTGCACATGCGTCGCGAGCACCCAGTCGACGTCGGCCGGGTCGATATTCTTCGCCGCGAGCGCGGCGAGCAGGTTCGGCACCGAATGCGTCGTGCCCGTATCCACGAATGCGGCGCGTCCCGCGTCGATCACGAGATGCGAGGCGGCAAGGCGCGGACGAATGTAGTCCGCGTCGATCGCCGTGATCCCCGCCGCAAAGTCGGTCAGTTTCGAGGCGATGCCCGGCATCAACCGCCCTCGACGAGGAATTCGTGGAATGCCTGCATGAACTTGCCGAGGAACTCCTTCGTCTTGTCGTCGCTCACGCCGCCCTCATCGTCGATGAGCCCCGGCACGAACTGAATGTAGGCCTCGGGCGCGTGGAGCTGCGGCGAGTTCAAGGCACTGAGCACGCTGTGTAGCTCGCGCTGGGAAATGGCGGTGCCGATTTTTCCGGGCGACGTCCCGATGACCGCCGTCGGCTTGCGCCTGAACGAGTTCTTCCCGGGCGGCCGGCTCGCCCAGTCGATCGCGTTCTTGAGACCGCCGGGGATGCCCCGGTTGTACTCCGGCGTCACGAAGAGGACGGCATCGGACTCCTCGATGGCCGTCTTGAAGGCCCGGGCCACCTCCGGAAAGTTCGCGTCGTAGTCATAACTGTAGAGCGGCAGGTCCCGGATCGGGATTTCCGAAAGTGCGAACCCGGCGGGCGCCAGGCGCACGAGGGCCTTTGCGAGCTTGCGATTGATGGATGCGCTCGCGAGGCTGCCGACGATGTAACCCAC
>DASWIQ010000046.1:0-46492 GCA_036397615.1 Steroidobacteraceae bacterium | reverse complement strand
GAATCGAAATCGTCGACGTTGATGATTTCCATGACCTTGCGGTCGTACTCGCGAAGCTGCGCCGCCTCAGCTTCGGTCACGATGCCGGCCGCAAGCGCCTCGCGGATCTGTCCGGGCAGGTCGAGGGCCTTGATGCGCCCGGTCTTGACGCCCTCCACGCGGATGCGCTTCTCGAGCGGTTCGGCGGCAATCGCAAGTTCCATCGCCTGCTGAACCAGGCCGAGATGATTCTTCGGCTCGAGCGTGCGGTAGATGTAGTGGCAGAGCCGTTCGCGCGCTTCGCCCGGGTTCATGACGAGCTCGGCGATCTGCGGGTTCAGGCGATCCGAGGGCGCGGAATAGGTGAGGCCGCGCGGGAAGATCATGACCCGCATCAGCACCGCGAGCCAGCGCACCGGGAAATTCCGGAGGAAGCTGTGCAGCTGTTCCTGTGCCTGGTAGAGCAGCGAGCGGCAGCTGAATTCGACGAGCGGCAGATCGGCTTCCGGGCGTCCCTGGTTTTCGTAGTGCTTCAGCACCATGGACGCCAGGTACATCGACGAGAGCACGTCGCCGAGACGCGCCGAGAGATTCTCCTTCTTCTTCAGGTAACCGCCGAGCGACAGCATCGCGACGTCGGTCGCGAAAGCGAACGACGCGCTGAAGCGGTTGATGTGCTCGAAATAGCGCTTGGTCGAGCCGCCCATCGGCGCGGTGACGATGCGCGAGAGCGTGACCGCCCCGAAGAACGAGCGCACGGCGTTCGAGATCGTGAATCCGATGTGATGGAACAGGGCCGAGTCGAATTCGCGGAAGCCGCGTTCCCGGTCCGGATCCTGGGCGGCATTCATTTCCTTGAGCACCCAGGGATGGCAACGCACTGCGCCCTGGCCGAAAATGATGAGACTCCGCGTCAGGATATTCGCGCCTTCGACCGTGATGCTGACCGGCACCATCTGGTAGGCGCGGCCGATGTAATTCTTCGGGCCGAGCATGATGCCCTTGCCGCCCTGGACGTCCATCGCGTCGTTCGCGATCTGCCGGCCGAGCTCGGTGATGTGGTACTTGAGGATTCCCGCGGGCACGGACGGCTTCTCGCCGCCGTCGATCGCGCCCGTCGTGACCGAGCGCGCGGCATCCATGATGTAGGTGCGCGCCGCCATGCGCGCGATCACGGACTCGACGCCCTCGAAACGCCCGATCGGCAGGTTGAACTGGCGGCGGATGCGCGCGTAGGCGGCGGTCGAGTACACTCCGCCCTTCGCGCCGCCGGTCGCGATCGAGGGCAGCGAGATGCAGCGCCCGACGGAGAGCTGCTCGACCAGCATGCGCCAGCCCTGGCCCGCCATCTTCGGTCCGCCAATGATCGCGTCGAGCGGGACGAACACGTCCCGTCCCTGGATCGGCCCGTTCTGGAACGGGCCGTTCAGCGGGAAATGCCGCCGGCCGATCGAGATGCCCGGCGTGTCGCGCGGCACGAGCGCGACGGTGATGCCGTAATCGGTCTTGTCGCCGCCCATGAGCTTGTCGGGGTCGAACAGGCGGAAGGCCAGGCCGATGAGCGTCGCGATCGGCGCGAGCGTGATGTAGCGCTTCGAGAAATGCAGCCGGATGCCGATGGTATCGCGGCCCTGGTACGTGCCGCGGCAGACGATGCCCGTGTCCGGGATCGCCCCCGCATCCGATCCGACGCGCGGCCCGGTGAGGCCGAAGCAGGGAATCTCCTCGCCGCGCGCAAGCCGCGGCAGCAGGTGCTTCTTCTGCTCCTCGGTGCCGTAGTGAAGGAGCAGCTCGGCCGGCCCGAGCGAGTTCGGCACGACGACGGTGGACGCGACCGTGCTCGAGCGGCTCGCGATCTTCACGACGACGCTCGAATGCGCGTAGGCGGAAAATTCGAGCCCGCCGTATTTCTTCGGGATGATCATCGCCCAGAAGCCCTTCTTCTTGATGAAGTCGAAGACTTCGGGCGGCAGGTCGGCGCGACGGTGCGTGATGTCCCAGTCGTCGATCATCCGGCAGAGTTCTTCGCAGGGCCCGTCGATGAAGGCCTGCTCCTCCGCCGAGAGCGCGGGCGCCTTCGCCGACAGCAGCTTCCGCCAGTCGGGTCCGCCGGTGAACAGCTCGCCGTCCCACCAGACCGTGCCGGCTTCGAGCGCCTCGCGCTCGGTCGTCGACATCGGCGGCAGCATGCGCTTGTAGATGCGCAGGAACCGGTTCGAGATCAGGTACTGCCTGAGCGGCTTGATGTTGAGCAGGACATGCGGCAGGTACAGGGCCCAGAGGAGGGCTTTCCACCAGGGCGCGCCGGCCCCGAACAGCGTGTAATAGACGAGGAGGACGCCGAGAACGAGCGTCGCCCTGGCGAGGCTTGCACGCTGGTAGGCGAGCCACAGGACGAGGCTCGTGAACAAGAGCAACCAGAGCGCTGTAAGCACCATTGGCTCCATACTTATACCGCGTCCAGCATGGAATGCGGGATTAGGGCGTGCACCCTAGCTGCCCGGTTGTTTGCACTGCAAAAAACGCATTCGTGTGTATGCTTGCCGCCCCGGGGGAGGGAGTCACCAATGAGCAAGCTCATCGAGCGCGCACAGCGCATCCTGATGTCGCCGAAGACGGAGTGGCCGGTCATCGCCGCCGAGGCGGAGACAACGGCCGGCCTTTACAAGAGCTACATCGCAATCCTGGCCGCCCTTGGGCCGATCGCGCTGTTCCTGAAGTCCACGTTGATCGGAACGCAGCTGCCGTTTCTCGGCACCTTCCGCCTCGACATGGGCACGGGACTCGTCCAGCTCGTGATCGGCTACATCCTGTCGCTCGTCTCTGTTTATGTCTTCGCGCTCATCGTGAATGCGCTCGCGCCGACTTTCGGCGGACAGAAAGATTCGGTGCAGGCGCTCAAGACCGTGGCGTACGCGATGACTGCGGGGTGGATCGCCGGCATCGGCCAGATCCTGCCGTGGCTCGGCGTCCTGATCGGGATTGCGGGCGGAATCTACAGCATCTACCTGCTCTACCTCGGCCTGCCCGTCACGATGAAGTCGCCGCCCGACAAGGCCGCGGCTTACACCGCGGTCAGCGTCATCGCCGGAATCATTCTCTTCTGGATCTGCGCGATGATCGTCGGCGGCATCATCGGCCGCAGCATGTGGGGCGGTTATGGAGTCGGCGGTCCCACCGTCGGCGAGAGCGGTGGCTTCGACAAGGGCAGCACGGGCGCCGCGATCGAGGAGTGGGGCAAGGAAATCGAAAAGGCCGGCAAACAGGTCGAGCGGTCGGCGGCGGAATCGGGCGGCGTGCCGACAGGCGCTGCGATCGGACAATTGATGGGCGCGGTCGTCGGCGGCAAGAAGGGCGTCGATGCGCTGCCGACGGATCAGATCAAGATCTTCCTGCCTGAGACGCTCGCAGGACTGCCGCGCACCAGCGTGTCCGCCGAACGCAATGCTGCGCTCGGCTTTCAGGTCTCGGAGGCCAGGGCCGACTATTCCGACGGCACGGGCCGGAACCTGCGGCTCGAGATCGACGACACTGGCGGGGCACAGGGACTGGTCGCGCTCGCGAACTGGGCCGGCGTCGAACAGGAGCGCGAATGGAGCGGCGGCTACGAGCGCGATTACCGCGCCGACGGCCGCATGGTCCACGAGCGCTGGGACGGGACGAACGGAACGGGCGAATACGGCATGATTGTCGGCGAGCGCTTCTCGGTCCAGGTCTCCGGCAAGGCCGCGAGCATTGACGAGTTGAAGGCCGCGCTCGCGACCGGCGTCAACGTCGCCGGCCTCGAATCCGTCGCCAGCGAGGCGAAACCCGCAAACTGAAAAAAAGAAGCCGGCGCGAGCGCCGGCTTCCGTGGTCGAGAACCGGGCTCCCGGTTTATTCGGCCGGACGCAAAGTCACTTCACGCACGTAATCCGTGCCCAGGTACTTGCGCATCTCGAGCCGTGGGCTCGCAAGTTCCGTCTGCTTGTCGTCGTCAGCCGTCGCCCAATGCGCGGCGGAAATCGCGTCGAACTTGTCGTCGTCGCCCTTGTTGTAGTCGAGCGCCTGACCGAAGTTCGAATACAGCGTGCAGAACAGCACGTCGTAATCGTTCGGGTCGCGCGGCGGCTTGACGTAGGTCTTGAAGTCGACGATCAGGCCCTGCTTCTTCGCCTCGACATTGATCGGCTCCGAGTGGGCGCGGATCCACTTCATGTAGGTGTCGAACTGACCGGGATTCGTCCGGTATGAACTGCATTCCCACACCGGGCCTTCGGTCCAGTGTTCCTGCGCCGCCGCCGGAACGGAGACGAGCGCCATCGCTGCGGCCAGAAGGCCGACTGTCTTCAATTTCATGAAACCCCCTGAATAATCGTTCTGATCCCGCCACCCGGCGGGCGTGGCGCGCATCTTACGCCGAATCACCAAGCGATGCCGTAGTCCTCGCCGTGGTTGCTGGAGCCGCCCCACATCGTGCCCGAGACCGGGTCCAGCAGTATTGCGTTGATCGGCCCGGACGTGCGGGAACCGTATTCGGGCTTGTAGCCGCGAGCGCGCAAATCGCGCCGCACCCAGTCCGGGATTGCGTTGTTGAGCAGGATCCTCCCCGGGAAGATTTCGTGCGCACCGAAAGAATCGTGCATCTGCCAGCTGTTGAAATTCGGCGCTTCCGCCGCCTGTTGCGGCGTCATGCCGAATTCGACGACGTTCAGGAAGAACTGGAGGAGATTCTGGTCCTGTGTGTCGCCGCCCTGCACGGCGAAGGCGAGCCAGGGCTTGCCGTCCTTGAATGCGAGCGAGGGCGTGAGCGTCGCACGCGGGCGCTTGCCGGGCTCGATCACGTTGAATGGATTCTCGGAAGCGTCGAGCACGAACGACTGAGCGCGCTGGCTCATGCCGATGCCGGTCCTGCCCGCGATGGTCGCAGGGAGCCAGCCGCCGGAGGGCGTCATCGAGACGAGCCAGCCCTCCTGGTCGGCCGCGATGACGGTGGTTGTGCCGCGGAGGAACGAACCCGTGGCCGGATCGGTCGCGGCGGCGAAGCGCGCCGCATCGAACGAAGGCACGACCGCCGCACGCTTCTCCAGCAATTTCTGGTACGGATTCGTCCCGCCCTGGTACGGATACGGGTCGCCAGGGCCGATCGACGGGTCGTTGCGATCGGGCTTCAGGAGTGCGGCGCGCGCTTTCGCGTAATCCTTCGACAGCAGTCCCTGGATCGGCTCGTCGGGCGGGAAATACGGATCGCCGTAATAGAAATCGCGGTCGGCGAAGGCGAGGCTCATCGCCTGGTACACGGTGTGGATGTAGCTCGAGCTGTTGTAGCCCATCGATTTCAGGTCGAAGTTCTCGAGGATGTTGAGCGCCTGGAGCATGGCCGGTCCCTGCACCCAGCGGTCGAGCTTGTAGACCTCGATGCCGCGGTAATTCGTGCGCCGCGGTTCCTCGAGTTCGACGCGCCAGCGGCCGAGATCATTTTTTGTTATCAAACCGCCCTGTTCCTGCACGCCGCGCACGAACTCGTCGCCGATGTCGCCGCGATAGAAGCGGTCGTAAGCGGCCTGCAAGGCCTCCTTGCGCGGCTTGCCGGCCTCGAGTGCGGCGGCCTCGGCCTCGACGAGCTTCCGTAGCGTCGCCGCGAGATCGGGCTGGCGGAACATTTCGCCCGCACGCGGCGCCTCGCGCGCCTCGCCGGGATGAGGAAGCATCACGGCCTTCGAGTACGGCCACTGCTTGATCTTCTCCTTCTCCGCCTCGATGCGGTCGGCGACCTCCGCGTCGATCGCGTAGCCGTCGGCGAGCTCGATTGCTGGCGCGAGCACTTCCCCGAGCGAGAGCTTGCCGAATTCCGCGAGCATCGTGATGAGCGCGCCGGGCGTCCCGGGCGTGACCGCGGCTAGCGGGCCGTGCTCTGGCGGATACTTCATTCCCTTGCCGCGGTAAAAGTCGGCGGTCGCGCCGGTGGGCGCGACGCCGAGCCCGTTGATCGCGACGATCTTGCGCGTCCCGGGGTTGTAGATCAGCGCCTGCGTTTCGCCGCCCCAGGAGAGGACGTCCCACATCGTCGCGGTCGCGGCGAGCATCGCGCAGGCGGCGTCGACCGCATTGCCGCCGCGCTCGAACATCCGTGCGCCCGCGGTCGCGGCGAGCGGCTTGCCCGTGATCGCCATCCAGTGCGATCCATGCAGCGGCGGCTTCTGCGTCTTCTCCTGGGCGCTCGCGTTTCCGCAGAGCAGCACGGCAAGCACACTGGCCGCGGCGGCGGCATGGATTCGAAGTGACATCGGCAATCTCCTCAGATCAGGTCCCGCACGCCTTCGCGTTCCTCCAGCAGTTCGCGGTGCGTCGCGTCCACGCGCTCGCGGCTGAACTCGTCGATCGCGAGCCCCTGCACGACGGCATAGCGCCCGTCCCTGCAGGTGACCGGATACGAGTACATGACGCCTTCGCCGATGCCATAGCTGCCGTCGGCCGGCACCGCCATGCTGACCCAGTCGTCATCCGGCGTGCCGAGCGCCCAGTCGCGCATGTGATCGATCGCGGCCGAGGCGGCCGACGCCGCGGACGAGGAACCGCGGGCCTTGATGACGGCCGCGCCGCGCTGCTGGATCGTCGGGATGAACACGTCGCGGTACCACGGCACGTCGACGAGCGACTTTGCGGGCTTGCCGCCGACCGTGCAATGCGCGATGTCGGGGTGCTGCGTCGCGCTGTGATTGCCCCAGACGATCATCCGGCGGATCTCGGTCGTGCGCCTGCCGGTCTTTTCGGCGAGCTGCGCGAGCGCGCGGTTGTGATCGAGCCGCATCATCGCGGTGAAGTTGTGCCGCTCGATTTCGGGCGCGTTCGATGCGGCGATGAGCGCGTTCGTGTTCGCGGGATTGCCGATGACGAGCACCCGCACGTCGCGGCTCGCGGACTCGTTGATCGCGCGGCCCTGGGCGGAGAAGATCTTCGCGTTTGCGAGCAGGAGGTCCTTTCGCTCCATGCCGGGCCCGCGCGGCCGCGCGCCGACCAGCATGGCGTAGTCGCAGTCCTTGAACGCCGCCTTCGCGTCATCGGTCGCGACGATGCGGTTGAGCGTCGGAAAAGCGCAGTCGGAAAGCTCCATGACGACGCCCGCGAGCGAGGGCAGCGCCGGCGTGATCTCGAGGAGCTGCAGGTTTACCGGCCGGTCGGTTCCGAGCATCTGGCCGGAGGCGACGCGGAAGGCGAGTGCATAACCGATCTGGCCCGCGGCTCCGGTGATGGTGACGGTGACGGGTTTATTCTCCAAACGAAACTCCAGCAGGGTGTCGCGGCGGCCCGGATCGGGGCGCAATTGTAGCAGCGCGGACCGGCGCTATTTCGTTAGCATGCACGCCAATGACCGGCGAGCCGCAGATCCATCGCGCTGAAGCGGACGAGTTCGCCTGGGACGCGGCAGGCAATCCGCTGCCGGAAGGGGCCGATGTGACCATCGTCGGCGGCGGCATCGTCGGCTGTTCCGCGGCTTACTTCCTCGCGCGAAGCGGCGTGTCGGTCGCACTCTTCGAGAAAGGCCGGATCGCAGGCGAGCAGTCCGGCCGCAACTGGGGCTGGGTGCGGCAGCAGGGGCGATCGCCTGTCGAATTGCCCTTGATGATGCAGAGTCTCCGGCTCTGGAAGGAACTGCCGGCGCAACTCGGCGAGGACATCGGTTTTCACCAGGGCGGCTCGCTCTATCTCGCCGAGGACGCGAAACAGCTCGCGGCGCTCGGGGAATGGCTCGCCGTCGCGCGCGAGCATTCGCTCGACACGCGCATCGTGGCCGGCAGCGAGCTCAATGCGGTCTTCGCCGCCGGCGGCCGCTGGGTGGGCGCGCTCTACACGGCAAGCGACGGCCGCGCGGAGCCTTCGCGCGCCGCGCGCGCGATCGCGCAAGGCGCAAGGCGGGCGGGAGCGAAGATCCTGGGCCGGACTGCGGTGCGGGGCATCGAAACCGCTGCGGGCCGCGTGTCCGCGGTCGTGACCGAACGCGGCGCCGTCGCAACTCGAGCCGTCGTCTGCGCGGCGGGCGCCTGGACCCGTCTCTTCTGCGGATCGCTCGGCATCGCCGTGCCGCAGCTTCCGGTTCTCGGCACGGTCGCCCGCACCGCACCCGCGCCGCGGCTCCTCGAAGGCCAGGCCTGGTCGCCGGCGGTCGCGATCCGTCGCCGCGCCGACGGCGGCTACACCGTTGCACACGGCGGCTCGTTCCTGCATCCCCTGATTCCCGCGAGCTTCCGTTACGCGACGAAATACCTTCCGGCCTTGCGGCAGGGACACGGCTCGCTCCGGCTTTCGTTCGGCCGCGATTTCTTCCGCGCGCTCGCGACCCCGTCGCGCTGGCCGCTCGATGCGCCTTCGCCATTCGAGCGCGAGCGCGTGCTCGATCCGAAGCCCGAGGCGCGCGTGCTCAGGCAGATTCGGGAGGAATTGAACCGCTGTGTCCCCGAACTCGCCGGCACGCCCTTCGTCGAGACCTGGGGCGGCATGATCGAGGCGTCGCCAGACGTGCTGCCGATCATCTCGACCGTCGAGGGCATCGGGGATTTCTATGTTGCGACCGGTTTCAGCGGCCACGGCTTCGGCATTGGCCCCGGCGCCGGTAAACTGATCGCGGGGATGGTGAGCGGAACCGTGGACCCGGCCGTGCTGCCGGCCTTCCGCCTCGGCCGCTTCTTCGACGGGTCGCCGATCCGGCCGGGACCCGCGATCTGATGATCCAGGCGCCGCATCGGGGGACGGCATGAGCGCGGACGACAAGACGGTCCTGGCCTCGCAGATGAAATCGGCGCTCGCGCCGCATTTCTATTCGAGCCCGGAGATCTTCGCCCTCGAGGCGCGGAACATCTTTCACGCGGAATGGTTCTGCGTCGGCCGCCTGGACCAGATCCCCGACAAGGGCGATTGCCTCCACGTCGACGTCGCGGGCGAGAGCGCGATCGTGCTGCGCGGCCGCGACGGCGCGCTCGGCGCCTTTTATAACGTGTGCCGGCATCGCGGCAGCCAGCTCGTGCGCGCGACTCCGCTGCCGGACGTTGCGGATCCCGCTGCCCGGCGTTCGAGCCGGATCGGCGCCGCGGTCGTCTGTCCGTATCACGCCTGGAGCTACAACCTCGACGGCACGCTCCGTGCCGCGCCATTCGTGCAGTTCGACGCGAGCTGCCCGAAGGAGAAGTTTTCGCTCGTTCCCGTCGCGCTCAAGACCTGGGGCGGATTCATTTTCCTGAATCTCTCGGACGAGCCGCCCCCGCTGGCCTCGCAGGTCGAGAAGGCGTCGCGCATGCTCGGCCGCTATCCGTTCGAGGATCTCCGGCGCGGCGCGCAGATCGTCTATGACGTGCGCGCGAACTGGAAAGTGATCCTCGAGAACTACAACGAGTGCTATCACTGCGGCCCGGTGCACCCGGAGCTGTGCGCCCTCGTGCCGGCATTCCGCGACCAGGGCGGCGCCGGGCTCGCCTGGGACGAAGGCATCCCGCATCGCGCGGGCGCCTGGACATTCACCGCTTCGGGCGACTCGAAGCGCGCGCCGTTCCCCGGGCTTTCCGACACCGAGAAGACGCATCACAAGGGCGAAGTCGTGTATCCGAATCTGCTGCTCTCCGCGGCGGCCGAGCACGTGGCCGCGTTCACGCTCTGGCCTAAGGGGCCCGGACTCACTCGCATCGCCTGCGAATTCCTGTTTCATGAATCGGAAGTCGCGAAGCCCGGTTTCGACCCGAGTGACGTCGTGGATTTCTGGGACGTCGTGAACCGCCAGGACTGGTTTGTCTGCGAGGGCGTTCAGACCGGCATGCAGTCGCGCGGTTTTCGCGGTGGATTCTACGCGCCGATGGAGGATCCGAGTCTCGACATCCGCCGGTATCTCGAGCGCCATCTCGGCAAGCTGTGACGGGCCAGCGCTACGACGTCGCCGTGATCGGCGGCGGGCACAACGGACTGACGGCGGCGTTCTATCTGGCGGGAGCCGGGCTTTCGACGGTCGTGCTCGAGCGGCGCGAAATCCTGGGCGGCTGCTGCGTCACCGAGGAAATCGATTCCGCGAAAGCGCCGGGATGCCGGGTTTCCACGGCCTCCTACATGGCGAGCATGCTCCGGCCCGAGATCATCCGCGATCTCGAGCTCGACCGGCATGGGCTCCGCATGGTGGCGGCGAATCCGACCGTGCAGTCGGTGACGCCGGACGGTGTCGTGCTGCCCTGGTGGGGCGATCACGCGCGGATGCGGGAACTTCTCCAGCGGTTCGCGCCGGCGGACTGTGAGCGCTTTCTCGCACTCGAGGGCCGCCTGGCGGGACTCGCGAAGCATCTCGAGCCGCTGTTCATGGAGGCGCCACCGGATCTCGCGAAGGGCGGCTTCGCCGGATTCCGCGAACTTCTCCGCCTCGCGCTCCGGTTCCGCGGCCTGCGCGGCCGCGAGATTCCGGATCTCGTCTCATTCGCGACCGGCAGTCTCGGCGAATTCCTCGACCGCTCGCTCGAGTCGCCGCATCTCAAGTCGCTCATTCTCGCGAACAGCCTCTACGGCAAGCACGGCGGGCCCTACGATCCCGGCACGCTTTTCGGCCTGCTGTTCCATCTGCTGGGCGGCGGCGCGGAAGCGAAGCAGGGATTCGTCGGCCACGTGATGGGCGGCATGGGCGCGATCACGGCGGCGATGGCGGAGGCCTGCCGCTCGAGCGGCGTCGAACTGCGAACCGGCGCGGAGGTCGCGCAGATCCGGGTGAGCGGCGGCCGCGCCCAAGGCGTCGTGCTCGCCGACGGCAGCACGATCGACGCCGGCATCGTCGTTTCGAACGCGGATCCCAGGCGGTCTTTTCTCAGTCTCATTCCGGAGGGAACGCTCGATCCGGAATTTGTGGCCGCCGTCCGTGGCATCAAGATGGATGGGCCCTGCGCGAAGTTCAATCTCGTGCTATCGGAGGAACCGAAGCTCGAGCGCAGCGATCCCGCTGCCGACGCGCTGCAACGCGCACAGTTCACGCTCGTCCCCTGGCTCGATGGCGCGCAGCAGACCTACAGCGACGCGCGGCGCGGCCGGATCGCGGAAGAGCTCTGGATCGATTGCCTCGTGCCCTCGCTCGTCGACCCGTCGCTCGCGCCCGCCGGCCGTCACGTGATGACCTGCTTCGTTCAATTCCTTCCATATCGCCTTGCCGGATCCGAGTGGAGCCTGGAACGGGAGCGGCTCGAAGCGCAGCTGCTCCGCCAGATCACGAAGTTCGTCCCCGCGGTCGGCCGCTCGCTCGTCGCGAGCCGCCTCTACACGCCGCTCGATCTCGAAAACGTCTTCGGCATCACTGAAGGGAATATCTTCCACGGCGACCTGCGTCCTGATCAGCTCTTCTTCATGCGGCCGCTGCCGGGCTACGCGCGCTATGCGTCGCCGCTCGCGGCGCTCTATCTCTGCGGCGCCGGCACGCATCCGGGCGGCGGGGTGACGGGCGCGCCGGGCCACAATGCGGCGCGGCGGATACTCGAGGACATTCGCCGGGATCGCTCGTTGCGCCGCGGACTGTCCGCGTGAGCCTGCGGCGATTCGCGGCGATCCGGTATCGCATCCTCGCGATGCTGTTCATCCTGAGCTTCGTCAACTACCTGCTGCGCAACAGCCTGTCGGTCGCGATTCCGGAGATCCGCGAGGAGTTCGCCTTCACCAGCGCGGAGCTCGGCTGGATCCTCGGCAGCTTCAATTTGAGCTACACGCTGCTGATGATCCCGGGCGGCATTTTCGGCGAGTGGCTGGGCCCGCGCCGCGCCATGGCCCTCATCGCCGTTGCCTGGGGCGTGCTGAGCTGGCTGACCGGTTTCGCGCCCGCGCTGATGGCGGCTTCGGCGACGGGCGCCATGGTGGCGCTGGTGATCTCGCGCCTGCTGGTTGGCGCCTCGAACGCGCCCATCTTTCCGGTCATGGCGGGCGCGATCGAGAGCTGGTTTTCGCCGGGCCACTGGGCATTCGCCAATGCCATGAGCAACGCGGGCCTTGCGATCGGGCAGGCCGCAATCGGCCCGATCGTGACGCTCCTGATCGTTCACTACGGCTGGCGCGAATCATTTTATGCGCTCGCGCCGCTCGGGATCCTGGGCGGGCTGTGGTGGTACTGGTACGTCCGCGACCGGCCCGCCGAGCATCCCGCGGTGACGCGCGAGGAACTTGCCTTCATCGACCAGGGGCGCACGCCGCTCGAGCAGGCGACAGGCCGGGTGAGCTGGCGCGCGTCTCTGGTGAAACCCGACGTGCTGGTGCTCGCCGCGAGTTACTTCTGCCTCAACTTCGTCTTCTACATGTTCTCCCAGTGGCTCTTTACCTACCTCGTAGAGGCGCGCGGCTTCTCGATGCTCGAGAGCGGGCTGCTCTACGTCTTGCCGTTCGCGACCGGCGCCGTGCTCGCGCTCGTCGGCGGCTGGGTCTGCGACCTGCTGTGCCGCCGCCTCGGGCCGCGCCGCGGCTGCCGGGTGACGGCGATGTCCGGGCTCACGCTGGCGGCGGTATTCATCATTGCCGGCGCCTTTGCCGCCGATCCCTACGTCGCCGTCGTCCTGCTGTCGCTCTGTTTCGGCTTCACGCTGTTCACGGACTCGACCTACTGGGCCGCGATGACCTACGCTGCCGGGCCGCACACGGCGAGCGCGACCGGCGTGCTGAATACCGGCGGCAACCTGCCTGGGTTCCTCGCGCCGCTGATCGGACTGATGATCGATCACGCCGGATGGCTCGCCACGGTCGCGAGCGGCTCCGTTTTCGCGCTCATCGGCGCCGCGCTGTGGCTGCGGGTGCGCCTGCGGGAGGCCGACCCATGACGGATATCCTGAAGCTCCATCGCGTGCCGTTCGACGGCCGGTTCTCGGTCCGCGATTTCTCCTGCGAGCCGCCCGCGGACACGCCGTCGAAGAAGGAACTGGAGGCGGAACTCGACGATCTTGTGGGGCGGCTCGACAAGCTTCAGCAGCGCCTGTTCGCCGACGAGCGTTTCGCGGTGCTCGCCGTGTTCCAGGCGATGGATGCCGCGGGCAAGGACAGCACCATCCGCAAGGTGTTCTCCGGCGTGAATCCCGCCGGCTTCCGCGTGCACGCCTTCGGCCGGCCGAGCGAACTCGAGCTGCGGCACGATTTCCTGGCGCGCGTGGGCCAGCGCCTGCCCGAGCGCGGCAAGATCGGCATCTTCAATCGCAGCCATTACGAGGAGGTGCTGGTCGCGCGGGTGCATCCGGGGATCCTCGCCGCCCAACACCTGCCGGATGTCGACCTGAAGCGAATCTGGGACGAGCGCTTCGAGTCCATCCGGAATTTCGAACAGCATCTCGCGCGAAACGGCACCGTCGTCGTCAAGTTCTGGCTGAACGTCTCGCGCAAGGAGCAGAAGAATCGCTTCATCGGCCGCATCGAGGAAGAGGACAAGAACTGGAAGTTCCGGCTCGGCGATCTCGACGATCGTTCGCGCTGGGACGATTTCCAGTCGGCGTACGAAGCCATGCTGCGGGCGACATCGCGAGCCTGTGCGCCCTGGTATGCCGTCCCCGCGGATGACAAGGCCTACATGCGAACGGCGGTCGCGCGGGTCATGGTCGAGACGCTCGAGGATCTCGATCCCCGGTTCCCGAAGCTGGACGCGGACCAGCGCCGCGAGCTCAAGGAAGGCCTCAGGCGATTGGAGCAGGAATAGCGTCTTTCCGGGCATGCGTCGCGGCTTCGTGCCCGCCGCGGCCCGCCCTGTGCCAGAGCGCGAGCGCAAAGGCGAAGCCCGCCGCGCTCGACAGGAAGAAGTACCACATCATCGGCTGGTAGCCGCCCGGATTCAGGGGGCCGGCGCCGTAGGCGTCGTTGAGCCAGCCCGCGATGAGATTCGCGCCGGCGATGCCGGCGTTCTGCACGACCCACATCAGGCCGAGGGCGGTGCCGAGCCGGTTGGCCGGCACCAGTTTCGCCGTAAGCGGCCACATCACGGCGGGCACGAGCGAGTAGCTCACACCGATCAGCAGCGTCCCGATCCACAGCGACCCTTCCGGCAGGGCCATGACCGCAATCGAAATGGGCAGCAATAGCGCGCCGAATGCCAGAAATGGCGCGTAGCGGCCGATGCGATCGCAGAGCCACCCGAATGCCGGCGTCGCGAAGAGCGCCGCGAGAAAGACATAGCTGTTGATCGCGCCGGCCGCCGCAAGCTCGAGTCCGTGCGCGTGCTGGAAATACTTGATCGAGAAGGTGCTGCGAAACGCGAAGATCACCGAGTACCAGAGCACGCACAGCACCAGCAGATACCAGTACGCCGGTCCGAATTTCCAGACGTCGCGGAGCGAGAAATGCGGCGCCATGTGGGGCAGCTGCGCGCGGATGCCGCTCTTGCGATCGAGCAGCCAGTAGGCTCCGCACATGAGGAGCGAGAGCGCCGCAAGCAGCGCCGCAATTTCGAGTGGCGGCTGCCAGCCCCCGGCGTAGGCGCCCGCGAACCAGGTCGGCGACATGTCGGCGGAAAACGCGCCGCCTCGGCCGAGCGCCATGCTGAGCCCCATGGCAAGAGCGAGATGCCGATGCGGAAAAAAACGCACGACGGCGGCCAAGGTCGCGATGTTGAAGGTTTCGGCGCCGACGCCGAACAGCAGGCGGCCCGCTGCCATGCTCGTGAATGCAGGGCCGTAAGCGGTCAGCAATGCGCCGCCGAGGCAGATAGCGGCAGTCCAGTTCAGCATGCGCGCGGCCCCGAAGCGATCCACCAGCATGCCGCCGAGAATCAACAGCACGATGTTCGGCAGGTTGTAGATGGCATTCAGCATGCCGATCTGCGAATTGCTGAAACCGCGCTGCTGCTCGAGCAGGTCGGCGACCGGTCCGATCGAGTCGTAAACGTAGAAGTTGCCGTAATTGGCGAGCGAGACGAGCGCGAGCGCCGCCCAGGGCAGGTATCGCGAGGTCATCAGGGTTTGCTGAGACCCTGCTCTTTCAGCCAGTCCGGATATGCGGCCTCGAATCTGGCGAGTTCCGCATCCGCCTCTTCGATGCGCCCCGCTTTGCGCAAGGCCGCGATCGCCGCGTACCACGCCTCCGGCGTGCGCACTTTCGCGAGCGCGCCGGCTTGCGCCGCGGCGGCCGGTCTCGGTGCTTCCCTTGAATCGAAGCCGGACTCAGCCAGCGACGCGCCCAGGTCAGGCTCGTCGGTTTCTCCGGTTTCGTCGGTCTCGTCGGTCTCTTCCGCCACCATTTCGCTCGCGGCCTTCAGATCCTGCTCTGGCCCGCCCAACCGCGCCTCCGGCTCCGGCGCGACCTCGACCGGCGCCCTTTCGAAGGGCGCGATACGCGGCGGCGATTCCTTGCGCTGCGCCGGTGCCGAATCCATCCTGGCAGCCGGCGGCGCTTCGTCGACGGCGGGCGGAGCGAGGTCCGCCTCGGTGACGACCGCAGGCACTTCGTCGTTGCCGTATTGCCATTGCACGATGAGCACCGCGAGCAGGAAGCTCGCCGCGAGCGAAGCGGGCAACCACCAGCGCGCGGCGCGCGGGGCGACGGCCTTGCGCGCTGCGGCGCGGATCCGTGCGTCCGTCGTTTCAGGCGGCACGTCGGCGCGATCCTGCAACAGGCGTTGCCAGGGTTCGCGAGGGAAGGGCGGTTCCTGATCCTGTTCCATGTCCTCAGTCCGGTGCGTCGTCGCCGAGCGATTGCTTGAGTCGCGCGATGGCGTAACGCAGCCGGCTCTTCGCGGTTTCCGGATTCACTGCCGTGGCCTCGCCTATTTCCGCGACCGACAGCCCGCCTTCCACGTAGAGCAGGAATGCGGTGCGCTGTTCCGGCGGCAGGCGCTCGAGCGCCGCAGCGAGCCGCTCGCTCGCCTCACCCGCGAGGACGGCCTCGACCGGGCCATCGAGCGACTCGTCCGCGGCGGCGGCGATCGCCCCGTCGTCCATCGCCTCTCGCCGGTCGCGACGTCCGCTCTTCCGCCAATGATCCATGCAGCAGTTGTGTGCGATCCGGTACAGCCAGGTGGCGAAGCGCGCCTCCGGGCGATAGCGCTCGCGATTGGCGATCACGCGCGACCAGCATTCCTGGAACACGTCGTCGGTGGCGGCCGCGTCCTTCACCGATCGCCGTATGAAACGCCACAGCGCACCGCGATGGGCGGCATACAGCGCGTCGAACGCCCCCGCATCGCCCGCGGCGTAACGCAGCATCAATCGCGCGTCGGCGTCGCCCTCTCCCATCGCCGGCCACTCTACTTGAACGTCGGAACGGCCCGCCAAGTGTTGGATTTCAGCGCGAAAGTTCGCCGGTCGAAGCCTGTTTCAAGGCGGCCAAGCCTCCCAATCCAAAATTGTTCGTCCCTAACCCGCTGTTTTTATTTAAATAACCCGACTACCCGGGTTTCGATCGCAAAAAGTACTTGCAATAGATTCAGTGTTATAGTCAACTACAACACCAGAGGAGCACATCAGTACATCGGGGCGCCAGAGAGGCCGCCCGAAACAGGCAAAGGAAAGGAGAGCGTCATGTTTACGATGGTTGCACAGAACACCCGGAAGTCGATCAGCGCAGTGGCGGCAGTCGCAATCGTCTCGTTCGGCGGTCTGGTCCTGGACCAGGCGTACGTCGCCGCGGCCCCCCGCGGTACGGTCGAAGTCGGCGAACTGACCCTGGTCGACGACAGCCGTTTGGCGCAGGTGATGCTGCCGGAAGTGGTCGTGCGCGCGAAGCGCGAGTCCGCGACCTTCCTTGCGGCGGCGACCCAGCTGCCTGAGATCGTGGTGGTCGCGAAGCGTGTCGCCCACATGGTTGCCAAGTCGGATGGCAAGGCGCAGCCGAGCTCGGCGATCAACGCGGGCGCGGAAGGTGCTCTGCTAAAGTAGTCTGGTAGCGGGCTAGCTCACTTGGACTCAAGCATGGACACCAACTGGAACGACAGCCTGCCGATTTATCGCCAGCTGCGCGATCGCGTGGTGGCGATGATTTTGGAAGGCGTTCTGAACGACGGCGATCCACTGCCGTCGGTCAGGAGCGTCGCCGCGGAGTACCGCCTGAATCCGCTGACGGTGCTGAAGGGGTACCAGCAGCTCGTCGACGAGCAGCTCGTCGAGAAGCGCCGCGGACGCGGCATGTTCGTGACCGAAGGCGCGCGCCGCGCGCTTCTCAAGGATGAGCGCCAGCACTTCCTCGAGGAGGAATGGCCCAAGATCGCGGGGCGAATCCAGCGCCTCGGATTCGAGCCCAAGGAATTGCTGAACGCCCTCGACAAGATACCGCCCGCGCCGGCCTCTTCGCTG
Organism: Steroidobacteraceae bacterium; assembly: GCA_036397615.1. Lineage (GTDB taxonomy): Bacteria > Pseudomonadota > Gammaproteobacteria > Steroidobacterales > Steroidobacteraceae > SCUD01. The sequence goes on along the minus strand of DASWIQ010000046.1, from coordinate 29,279 downwards.
ACGGCCGTCCGGGACAAAGACGCGGACAAGGAGGGCGAGCGTGAGTGACCTGATCGTGGCGCGCGGGCTCGGCAAGAGCTTTGGCACGACCCGCGCCCTGGACGACGTGAATTTCACCGTCGCCGCCGGCCGCATCGTCGGCCTCATCGGCCCGAACGGGGCCGGCAAGACGACCGCGCTGAAGGCGCTCCTGGGCCTGACGCGCTTCGAAGGTGCGCTCTCCGTGCTCGGCCTCGACCCCTATCGCCAGCGCCACCGACTCATGCAGGACGTCTGCTTCATCGCCGACGTCGCGGTGCTACCGCGCTGGATCCGCGTCCGCCAGCTGATCGATTTCGTCGCGGCGACGCACCCCAAGTTCCGGCGCGAAGTCTGCGAACACTTCCTGGCGCGCAGCGATGTCAAGCCGACGAGCCGCGTGAGAGAGCTCTCGAAGGGCATGGTCACGCAGCTGCACCTCGCCCTTGTCATGGCGATCGACGCCAGGCTCCTCGTGCTCGACGAGCCGACGCTCGGCCTCGACATCCTGATGCGAAAGCAGTTTTATGAGACCTTGCTGAACGAATATTTCGACGAGCAGCGCACGATCCTCGTGACCACCCACCAGGTGGAGGAGGTCGAGCACATCCTGACCGACCTCATATTCATCGACCGCGGCCGCATCGTGCTGAACGCGGCGATGGACGAAGTGCAGGAGAGTTACGCGCAGGTCGCGGTCCGCCCCGAGCACGTGGCCGCGGCGCGCACGCACATGCCGCTCGCGGAGCGCCAGGGCCTCGGCCGCACGCACATGCTGTTCCGCGGCATTGATCGCGCGGATCTCGAGCGCCTGGGCGAGGTCGGCGTGCCCTCGGTCGCGGATCTCTTCGTCGCGGTCATCCAGGGGGCACGCGCATGAACCGTTTCATCTGGCTGATCCGCCGCGAGATCTGGGAGCACAAGGCGATCTGGATCGCGCCGGCGATCGTGATCGCCTGCCTGCTGTTGCTGGTTGTAACCGGCAATGTCCATCTGGGCCCGATCGGCACGATCGAGGGGCCATTTGGCGACTTCCCGCGCGAAACGCAGGTCAAACTCTTGCTGATCGTCTATGCGGGCCTCGCGCTGGTCGTCGACATGGTCATGGGCACCATCGCATTTTTCTATGCGCTCGATTCGCTCTATGCCGACCGTCGGGACCGCAGCGTGCTGTTCTGGAAGTCACTGCCGCTGTCGGATGCGGAAACCGTACTATCGAAATTCGCGGTCGCCGCCGTCGTGATACCGCTGGTATCCCTTGCGGGAGCGGTGCTCGCGCAATTCGTGGTGGCCGCCGGCGGCTCGGCCAAGCTCGCGATGTCCGGCATGGCCGCGGGCGTCATGTGGCAGCCCGAAGCGCTCTTCGGCGGAATCCTGATTGCGGTCCTGTGGTGCGTCACGGCGATACTCTGGTACTCGCCGATAGTCGCTTACCTGATGCTCGCTTCCGCGTGGGCGCCCAAGGGACCGTTTCTGTGGGCAGTGCTGCCCCCGGTCGCGATCTGGGTGCTCGAGCGCGTCGTGCTGTATTCGGAGCACGTCGGCGATTTCATCACCGATCGGCTGTTCGGTCTGTACCGTCTGCTGGGCTCGAGCAGCGATTCCGGCGGCGAGACGGGCGATCCGGAGACCGGCCGCGAGATCGCCGACAAGCTCACCCACATCGATCTGGTCGGCAGTCTCAGGGATTTTTATTCCTCGCCGGATCTTTGGCTCGGCGTCCTCGCCGCGGCGCTCCTGCTCGCCGCTGCGATGTGGGTGCGTCGCTACCGTGACGAAACGAGCTGAACAAGACGGAATACGGAGTTTCACGATGATCACAATTACTTTCCGCGCCATCGTCGCGCTCGCAATGCTGACGGCGAGCCTCCCCGCCCTGGCGGCGAGCGCGACGGTGACGCGAGCCTGGCAATACAAGCCCGAGTCAGTCGCAGGTCTCGCCGTGCGGAACCTCATCGGCGACATCCGCGTCGAGCGCGGAACCACGCCCGGCGTGCACATCACGGCGCGCACCACCGTGGAAGCCGGCACCCAGGCCGAGGCGGACCGTCTCGCGGGCCTCATCGACTACCGGACGTCTGACATCGGCGCGGGATCGCGCTTCGACGTCCGCCTGCCGCGCGAGCACTTCCCGAAGATCTACTGGGAGAAGGGCGCTTCGTCCTGGTGGAGCGTGAGCTTCGTCGAGCACCTCGGCGAGCGTATCCGTCTGAGCGGCAACCGGAGCGATGCGCCCGCCGTGCACGTCAACCTCCTGATCCGCGCGCCCGCCGGCGCGAAGCTCGACGTCGACAACGTGTTTGGCGAGATCGTGGCCGACGGCTACTCGGGCAAGCTGGGACTCGACGGCGGGAGCGGCCTCCTCCGCTCCGTGGGCGGAGAGGGCGAGGTCGTGCTCGACAACGGCAGCGGCGAAGTCGTGGTGAGCGGCCATCGCGGCCGGGTCAGCGCGGATACCGGCAGCGGCTCGGTGAAGATCACCGACTGCGAATGCGAGATCTTTGCCGATACGGGCTCGGGCTCGGTCGACGTCCAGGGCGGCAAGGGCAGCGTCTCCGCCGACACCGGCTCCGGGCGCGTCGAGGTCGAAGGCTTCAGCGGGGCGTTCTCGGCGGACACGGGATCGGGCTCCGTGCACGCGCGCGGCCTGTCGAATGTCACCAGCCTCGAGGCGGACACGGGCTCGGGCGGCGTCACGATCGATGGCGATCTCTCGGCGCTCGAGCGGCTTCGGATCGACACGGGCTCGGGCAGCGTGACGCTCCGCTCGCCGGCGCAGCCGTCGATGGAGATTCGCATCGATACCGGCAGCGGCGGTGTCGACATCGAAGCGCCGGGTGCGACCGTGCACGAGTCGGGTGACGTCTGGACCGTACGGATGAAGGACGGCGCGGGTCGGGGCGACATCGACACCGGTTCCGGCAGCGTCGATATCGAGTTCCGCTAGCCGGCGAGCAGCACGGCCTCGGCGTGCTCCTGCGCCTCGGGCGTTCCGAACAGCACGACCACGTCGCCTTCGCGGAGTGTCATCTCCGGATCGGGATCGCGGCCCACGATGCCGTCGCGCCGCACGGCCGTGAAGGAAACCTCCGCGCCGCGGCCACGGATCTCCCTGAGGGTCCGGCCGATCGACCAGGCGCCGGGCGGCAGCACGACCGTGTGCAACTCCTCCCTGAACGTGCCCGACTCATCGATCCGGCCCGCGCCGTCGCGGACGAAGACCGAGCGCAGCGTCTTGTAGCGTTGGCGCCGGATCTCTCCGATGGTCCGGAGCACGCGCCAGGCGGGCACGTTCAGGCGATGCAGCGTGTTCGAGACGAGCGTCAGCGCGGCTTCGAGCGTCTCCGGCACCACTTCCGTCGCCCCCGCCTCGAGCAGCGCCTCGAGATGCGTGTCGTCCGTCGCCCGCACGAGTATGGGCAGGTTTTCTCGCAGGCGGCGCACGGCCTGGACGATGGCCATCGAGCGGGACGGATCGGAGAAGGTGACGACCACCGCGCTCGCGCGATCGAGCCCGGCGGATTTCAGCACGCCCTCATCGGCGGCGTCGCCGTAGATCACGGCATCGCCCGCGGCGCGCGCAGTCCGGACGCGAATCGGGTCGAGGTCCATCGCGAGAAACTCGAATCCCTCGCCTTCGAGCACGCGTCCGACGTTCTGCCCGACGCGACCGTAACCGCAGAGGATCACATGCTCGCGCCGGGCGAGCGCCTGGTTTGCGGCCTCGAGTCGCCCGAGCCCCGTCTGGAGCGGTCCGCTTTCGCGGAGCAGGAAGCGCGCGATGAGTTTGTTGTGGCGGATCAGGAAGGGAGAAATCAGCATGCTCAACGTGACCGCGGCGAGGAGCGGCTGCGTGAACTCGGCGCCGATCAGCCGGTTTTGCAGCAGCAGTGCGAGGAGCGCGAAGCCGAACTCGCCGCCCTGGGAAAGCACGATGCCGGTGCGCAGCGCCTTGAACCACTGTCCCGCGAATGGTCGGGCCGCCAGCATGATGATCGCGGTCTTCAGCACGAGGAGCCCGGCGAGGAGCGCGATGACCGCGGGCCACTGCCGGAACAGCGTCGGCACGTCGAGCTGCATCCCGATCGTCACGAAGAAGAGGCCGAGCAGCGTATCGCGAAACGGCCGGATGCCGGCCTCGATCTGGTAGCGGTATTCCGTCTCGGCCAGCATCATGCCGGCGAGGAAGGCGCCGAGCGCGAAGGTGAGGCCCGCGGCATGCGTCGCCCAGGCGGAACCGATCGCGACGAAGAGCACGGCGAAGGTGAACAACTCGGGCGCGCCGCTCGAGGCGATTTCGTGGAAGAGCGGCCTCAGCAGCCAGCGGCCTGCGGCCAGCACGATGACGAGCGCGACGGCCGCTTTCGCGAGAGCAAGCACGATGTCAGGCGTCGCGTAGTGATCCTGGGGCGAGGCGAGCACGCCCGCGAGCGCGAGGAAGGGCACGACGGCCAGGTCCTGGAAGAGGAGCGTGCCGAAGGCGAGCCGGCCATGCGTCCGGTTGAGCTCGTCCTGCTCGGTGAGCTGGCGAAGCACGATCGCGGTCGAGGACATCGCGACGGCGCCGCCGAGCAGGATCGCGACGGCGAGCTGCAACCCGAAGGCCCAGCCGATCGCGGCGACCGCGGCCGTCGTCAGGGCGACCTGGAGGCCGCCGAGCCAGAACACTTCGCCCCGCGTCGCGAGCATCCGCGGCAGTGAAAAATCGAGTCCCAGCGTGAACAGCAGGAATACGACGCCGAATTCGGCGAGTGTCCCGGTCGTCTCCGTCGCGGCCACCCAGCCGAGTGCGTGGGGCCCGACGATCATGCCGACGATCAGGAAGGCCAGGATCAGCGGCAGGCGCAGGCGGCGCAGCCCCACGACGACCGCGAGCGTCGCCGTGAGCAGCAGCAGGACGTCTTCCAATACGCTGTTTTCCAGTTGCGCCTCCCGGCACCCATGTTATGCGCGGCATCACTCCCCCTGCTAGCATCGATCGCGACTTCGGGGAGGCGACGCCTTGCAGTTCGAGGCCGAGGATCAGGGCGGCCGCAGCCGCTTCCGCTTGAGCGGCCGATGGACCGTCGAGGAAGCGGCCGCGCTCGAGGCACGCCTGCTTAAAGAGGCGCGCGCGGCGGGCGGCGACGTGTTGTTCGACGCGGCCGGAATCGAGGCGATGGACCTCACCGGCGCTTGGCTGTTGCGCTCGCTCGAGCGACGTCTTCGCGATTCAGGCCGCCGTGTGGAATGGGCGGGCGGCCGCCCGGCCCAGCTCGAGTTCATCGACAGCACCGAGGCGGGCAGCGCCGGCAAGGCGCCGGCCGAGCCGGCCGACGCCGACGGCGCCCACCGTGTCCTGCGCGAGCTCGGTCTTCGCGCCGTGCACGCGAAGGAAGGAGCGCTCGACCTGCTGGGATTCGTCGGCGCGGTCACCGCCGGCTATGGTCGAATCTTCGGCAGCCTCAGGCGCCTGCGTCTGACGTCCATCGTGCGGCATGTCTACGAGACCGGACTGACCGCCGTGCCGATCGTCGCGCTGATCGCCTTCCTGATCAGCGTGATCGTCGCTTACATCGGGGCGCAGCAGCTCCGGAAGTTCGGCGGCGAGATTTTCGTCGTCGATCTCGTGACGGTCTCCGTGCTCCGCGAGCTCGGCGTGCTCCTGACCGCCATCATCGTCGCGGGACGCTCGGGCAGCGCTTTCGCCGCCGAGCTCGGCACGATGAAGCTCAACGACGAGGTGGATGCACTCCGCGCCATCGGCATGGACCCGGTCGAAGTGCTCGTGCTGCCGCGGATCTTCGGTCTCGTGATCGCGCTCCCCGCGCTCACGGTGGTCGCGGATGCGATGGGACTCGCCGGCGGCGCGCTGCTGTGCTGGTATCTCGTGGACATTCCCTTCGGCCAGTACATCGAGCGTGTGCAGGGCGCCATCGGGGAGATGACCTTCTGGGTCGGAATCATCAAGGCGCCGGTGTTTGCGGTCCTGATCGCGATGGTCGGGACGCTCCGCGGCATGCAGGTCCGGACTTCCTCCCGCGAGCTCGGCCTGCTGACCACGATGGCCGTCGTGCAGTCGATCTTCCTCGTGATCCTGGCGGACGCGATCTTCGCGGTGATCTTCATGGAGCTCGACATCTGATGGAGCCGGTCATCTCCGTCCGCGGAATCGTCAACCGTTTCGGAGCGCAGGTCGTGCACGACGGCCTCGATGCCGAGATCCGCGCGGGCGAGGTGTTCGGGATCGTCGGCGGCTCGGGCAGCGGCAAGTCGGTGCTGCTCAGGACCCTGCTCGGTCTCCAGAAGCCGGCGAGCGGCTCGGTGCGCATCGAAGGGCATGAGATCACCCGCCAGTCGGATAGAGACCTGCTGGCGGTGAAGCGTCGTTACGGCGTGATGTTCCAGCGCGGCGCGCTCTTCTCCTCGCTTTCCGTGGCGCAGAACGTGGAGCTGCCGATCGTCGAGCACTACCGGATCGGGCCGGCATTGCTCCGCGAGCTCGCGTTGCTCCGGATCCGCATGGTGGGGCTCCCGGAGGATGCCGCCGCAAAGTACCCGGCACAGCTCTCTGGCGGCATGACGAAGCGCGCGGCGCTTGCACGGGCGCTCGCGCTCGACCCGGCGATCCTGTTCCTGGACGAGCCGACTTCGGGGCTCGATCCGATCTCCGCCGCGGCCTTCGACCGGCTCGTCCTGGAGCTGCAGAAGGGCCTCGCGCTGACAGTCGTGATGATTACCCACGATCTGGATACCATCTTCAGGGTCTGCAACCGGGTCGGCGTGATCGTCGACGGCAGGATGATCAGCGGAACGCTCGACGAAATCGTCCGTGACGATCATCCGTGGATCCGGGACTACTTCCATGGCGAGCGCAGCCGCGCTTCGCGTGGACTGGCGGGAACCGATGGATAGGGAAGCCAATTACGTCGCGGTCGGGGCCTTCATGCTCCTCGTGCTCGTGCTGGGCGCGGGCTTCGTGCTCTGGTACACGGACAGCGCGGACGGCAAGGAAGAGCGGCGATACGAGATCTACTTCGACGGCAGCGTGTCCGGGCTTTCGGAGGGCGGCTCGGTGCGCTATCTCGGCGTGTCCGTGGGCCGCGTGGCGCGCATCGGCGTCGATCCGCGAAACGCCGCGCGCGTGCGTGTGGTCGCCGACATCGCGGAGGACACGCCGATCAAGGGTGACACGGTCGCGCGCCTCGCGTTGCAGGGCGTCACCGGACTTCTCTACATCAACCTCGAACCCCGCGATCCCGGTTCGCTGCCGCCGCCGCGGATCGAGAGCCTCAAATACCCGGTGATTCCATCGCAGCAGTCCCAGTTCGACGAGCTGGTGAGCAGCCTGCCCGACGTCGTCGCCAAGGCCGGCGAGGCGCTCAACCGGATCAACGCCATGCTTTCGGACAAGAACATCGAGGCTGTCACGGCGGTGATCGGCCATGCGGAAAAGACCAGCGAAGAACTGCCGCTCGCGGTCGGCGAGGCGCGCGCGATGTTCCTGGAACTCCGATCCGCCGCCGCCGAGATGCAGGGAACGGCGCTGGCCCTGCACGAGCTGACGGGCACGAGCGGCGAGCAGATCAAGATCGCCGCGGCGCGGCTGCGCGAGGTCGCCGACAATGTCGCGAAGACGACCGCGCGGCTCGACCGCCTGGTGGCGGATAACGCGGGCAATGTCGACCGCTTCGCGGACCAGGGGCTCGCGGAATTCGAAGAGCTCGTGCGCGAGACGCGCCAGGCCGTGCGCGCGATCGATTCGCTGACCGAAAGCCTGGAGCGCGATCCGTCGCAGCTGATCTACCGGCCGCCGCCCGCGGGCGTGGAGATACCGCAATGAAAAGACTGACGGCATCGGCCGCGACGCTCGGCGCCTGCCTGCTGATCGGCGCCTGTTTCGGAGGAGTCAGGGACGACATGGCGGCGCCTGTCAATTACCGGATCAGCGCACCGAAGCTCGCCGCGGGCGGAGCGCTTGCCGCGGACGTTCTCGTCGCGGTGGCGGCGACCGCGCCGGGACTCGACAGCACCGGCATCGCCGGGCGCTGGCCCGGATCGCGCATCGACTACCTGGCGGGCGCGCGCTGGCCCGTCAAGACGCCGGCGCTCATCGAGTCGGCGCTGATCGAGGGGCTCCAGGATTCCGGTCGGTTGCGCTCCGTGCAGGGCGATTTCGGCCGCTTTCGCACGACCCACACGCTTACGCTCGAAGTGCGCCGCTTCGAAGCCGATTACACGGGCGGCGAGCCGCCCGTCGCGCAGGTCGCGCTCGCGGTGACGATCGGCCGGCAGTCGGATCGGCGCGTGCTCACCGCGTTCACGGTCGCGGTGGAGGAGCGCGCGTCGGAGAACCGCGTGAGCGCGGTCGTCGCGGCGCTCGATTCGGCGTTCGCAAGGGCGGCGACGGAAATCGCCGGAAGGAGCTTCGATACGATCGCGGCGGACCTCGCCGCCGCTCAGGCCTCGGCAGCGAACATCGGCCCGTAATTCGATTCGCCGCGGCTTTGCGCGAGCAGGAGCTTCAGGAAATCCTCGGCCGTCATCGGCTCGCCGAAGAGCCGGCCCTGGCCGTAGTGGCAATCGCGATCCCGCAGGAAATCGAGCTGCTGCTGCGACTCGATGCCTTCCGCGACGACCTTGAGGTCGAGGTTCTTGCCCATCTCGATGATGGTGCGGACGAGCGTTGCGTCTTCCTTCGATACCGTCGCGTGCCGCACGAAGGACTGGTCGATCTTGAGCGTTCCGACGGGGAATTGCTGGAGCGCGGAAAGCGAGGAATAGCCGGTGCCGAAATCGTCGATCGAGAGGTGCAGGCCCATCGCGTGCAACTCGTCGAGAAGCCGCACCATGCGGCCGGCTTCCGTCATGAGGGTGGTCTCGGTGATCTCGAGCTCGAAATTCGACGGCGAGACGCCCATGTCGTCGAACACCGAGCGATAGCGCGTCAGGAACTCGGCCTGGCGCAACTGCTTCAATGAGAGGTTGATCGAGATGCGACCCGGCTTCGGCACCTGGTCCTGCCAGCTGCGGTAGTCGCGGCAGACGCGCTTCAGCACCCACTCGCCGATTTCTTGGATCAGGTTCGATTCCTCGGCGAGCGGAATGAACTGCGCGGGCGGGATGTCGCCGTGTCCGGGGAGCCGCCAGCGGATGAGCGCCTCGCCCCCGACCACGCGTCCGTCGCGCAGGTCCACCTTTGGTTGGTACAGGATCACGAGCTCGTCGCGTTCGACCGCGCGACGAAGCTTGCTCTTCAGCATCAGCCGCTCGACGGCGATCGCGCTCATCTCCGGCGTGAAGAAGCTGTGGCTGTTGCCGCCGTTCTGCTTCGAGTAATACATTGCGGCGTCCGCGTCGCGGATGAGATCCACGACGTTGTCGGCGTCCCGCGGGCAGAGCGCGATGCCGATGCTGCCGGTCACGTACAACTCATGCTGGCCGAGCTGAAACGGCCGGCCTAGCTCGTCGAGGAGTTCCCGCGCGAGCGCCCCGATCACCGGCCGATTGTCGGTCGCTGCAGGCAGATTTTCGACGAAGAGGGCAAATTCGTCGCCGGCGAGGCGTCCAAGCATCGTATCGCGCGGGAGTTTCCGGCCCATGCGCTCGGAGAGGATCTCGAGCGCGCGGTCCCCGGCGGCGTGTCCGAAGGTGTCGTTCACTTCCTTGAACCGGTCGAGATCGAGATAGATGAGCGCGAGCTCGCGGCCCGCGCGGCGCGTGCGCGCGATGGCCTGCTGGAGCGAATGCTGGAACTGGAGCCGGTTCGGGATCTTCGTCAGCGTGTCGTAGCGCGCGAGATAGCGTATGCGCCGCTCGGCGCGCTTGCGGTCCGTGATGTTCCGCGCGACGAAGATGCAGCCCTGGAACCGCGGGTCCTCGGCCGACATCACGGAGCCCGACAGCGACACCGGGATGGTCTGCCCGGCCTGTGTCCGCATCGTGAGCTCGAGCATCTCGTTCGTCGCCTGCTCGATGTTGAAGGTCGTGCGGTCCTGGTCGGAAATGATGTAGGCGAGTTCGCGGCCGAGCAGTTCCATCTGCGACCAGCCGAGCAACTGCGTGGCGGCGAGATTCACGCGCTTGATCAACCCGTCGGGCGAGGTCACGAAGACCGCGTCATTCATGCTATCCAGCATGATGTCGAGCGCGCGGCCGGTCGCCGCGTGATCGGAAAGATTGATGCGGAGGCGCTCGAGCGCGCTGCCGAGCGCGCGGCCGATGCGTCCCTGCGGCACCTCGACGTGCGTCGCCCAGTCGCCGCTCGACAGCCGCTCGACGGCGCGCAGCACGTCCGCGAGCGGGGTGGTGATGCGCTTCTTGAAACGCCAGGCGGTGGCGAGCGCGACGACCAGGACCAACGCGAGGCCGAGACCGAGGAGCGGCCAAAGCTGTGGCAACGAGTCCTTCATGGGGTCGTGGCGGTGTTCACGGGAAGCGATCATCATACCGCGCTTGAACGGATTGCAACTGACGGGCCGGGATCGCGGCCATCTCGTCGTGCTCGAAGAGCCGCGCTGCGCGCTGCATGCGTCGGCCGTGCGTCCTTTTCTTGCAATGCGGCAAGCGGCAGCCCGCGCGGGATTCGATCTCGCGCCGGTCTCCTCATTCCGCGATTTCGGCCGCCAGCGCGCGATCTGGAATGCCAAGTATCGCGGCGAACGGCCGGCTCTCGATCGCAAGAGCCGGCCCGTGAGGATGAGTGCGCTCGACGCGGGCGCGCGCGTGGAGACGATCCTGCTCTGGTCCGCGCTTCCGGGTGCGAGCCGGCATCATTGGGGCAGCGACATCGACGTGGCGGACGGGCGGGTGATCGCAGCGGGCTACGACCTGCGGCTCGAGGTCGGCGAATTCCGCCGCGGCGGGCCGTTTGCCGCGCTTTCCGCCTGGCTCGGGGAGAACATGCGCCGTTTCGGCTTCTACCGGCCGTACACGCGGCGCGGGCGAGGCGTGCAGCCGGAGCCCTGGCATCTGAGCTACGCGCCAGTCGCCGCGCGCGCGCTCGAACGGATGACGACGCGGCTGCTGGCGGACGCGATCGAGGGTGGCGGCGTCGACGGAGAAGCGGAGATCCTGGCGCGGCTGCCGGCGATCCGGGAGCGCTACGTGCTCGATGTCGATGCGCCGCCGCGCATGCGCTCGCGCTTCGCGCGGCTCAGTTCGCGTTGACGGCCGGCGCCGGCGTGCCGAAAACCTGCCTGAGGTGCTTGACGAGCAGCGTGCGCACGCCGTCCATTGCGTTCGGCTGCACGGTGAAGACCGGAGGATTGCGCCGCAGCATCGGCCAGCGGCTGCCGCGTGTCAGCGAATTCAGGAACTGCACGTTCTGCCGGATCGCGTTCATGTAGGGATTGTCGCCGCCGAAGAGCGGCTCGACGTAGCGATAGCTGTGGCCGAACGCGGTGCCGAGGCGGTTGTCGATCGTCGAAGCTATGAACTTCGGCGTCTGGCGAAGCAGGTCGAGACCCGAGCCGTAGAGGACCTTCACGCCGCCGGCCGCGGCATGCACCGCGATGTCGCCCAGCACGAATTCCGCGTACAGCCGGTCGCGGCATTTCTCGAGATAGCAGCGGTCCGCCATCTGCGCGAGCATGTCGGCAGTCCCGAGCAGGTGGCCGACGAGGCGGTCACGCGGATCGGCGACACGAAGCAGGTCGAGCGGCATCTCGTAACCGGTGAAGTGCACGATGCGCGTGGAGACCGGCACCCAGTCGCCGAGACCGGCATTCGGGAGATATTTCGCGAGGAAGCGGGCGCTCCGGGTCACGTGATTGCGCGTGAACACGGCGCCGTTCGAAATGCCAGTTTCGTTCGTCTCGCGGATGTAGCCCGAGTCGTGGAAGAGGGCGGTGATCATCGCCATCAGCGCGCGCTCGGCGCCGATGCGCGGCCCATCCGGATGGCTCTCCTCGTAACCCGCGAGGAGCCGCGCCATCGCGAGCACGACGTCCTGCGAGTGCTGGAGATCGTGGTAGACCGTGTCGACTCCGAGATAGCCTGGCGTCTGGCCGGTGAAGAGCCGCTCGAAATCCGTGAGCGCCGTGACGAGCGCGTCCCGCGGCGCGCCGGGCCAGGTGTCGGCATAGAGTTCGAGCACGGCTTCGCGCACGGCAGCCGGGGAGCTGACCTGGACCGTGTCGGTCACGTCAAAATCGCTGCGGCGACAAGGCCTTGGCACAGGGCTACGAGCCCTCTTGGGAGGCTGTTCCGGGGCCGATTTTACGCCCCTGGGGGCGGCATCGACCCGGCGTAATGCCACGGGCATGCGCGGCATCACAACCTTCGGCTCAGTCTATGTCAAATACGGCGGTCACCGGCGCGTGGTCGGAAGGGCGCTCCCAGCTGCGGGGCAGGCGGTCGATCGTGCAGGCCGTGCAACGTTTCGCGAGCTTGCTCGACGCGAGCATCAGGTCGATGCGCAGGCCGTGATCCCGGCGGAACGCATTCATGCGGTAGTCCCACCAGCTCCAGGAGCGCGCCGGCTGCTCGAAGCGCCGGAACAGGTCGGTGAACCCGAGCGCGGCGATCTTCGCGAGCGCCTCGCGCTCGGGCGCGCTCACGTGCACCGAGCCTTCCCAGGCCGCCGGATCGTGCACGTCGCGGTCCTCCGGCGCGATGTTGAAATCGCCGACCACGAGGAGATGCGGATGAACCGGCAGCAGCGAAGCGAGATAGGCGCGGAGACGTTCGAGCCAGGCGAGCTTGTAGGTGTATTTCTCGGAGCCGACCGCCTGCCCGTTCGGCACGTAAACATTTACGAGTCGCACCGGGCCGATGGTCGCCGCGATTACGCGTCGCTGCGGATCGGGTTCGGACGGCATGCCGGTCGCCACGTCCGCGGCCGGCGAGCGCGACAGGATCGCGACGCCGTTGTAGGTCTTCTGGCCGAAGCACACGGCATGCAGGCCGAGCGCTTCGATCTCGGCGCGGGGGAAGTGCTCGTCCGCGAGCTTCAGTTCCTGGAGCGCGATCGCATCGACCGCATTGTCTGCGAGCCAGCGGCCGAGGTGCTCCATCCGCACCCGCAGCGAATTGACGTTCCAGGTCGCGATGCGCATTACGGCAGGAAGGCGGCGGGCTCCATGCCCATGGAACGCGCCACCAGGCTGTAAGGAAACGCATGACAGCGGAAATTGAGCACGCTGACCGCGGCGTTGTATTGCTCGCGCCGCTCGTCGACGCGTGCGTCGAGCGTCGCGACGCGCTCCCGAAGGGCCGTGAACGCGGCGCTGGTCGCGAGCTGCGGGTGATATGCGGCGCGGCCGAATTGGGTCGCGACGGCGGCGCGAAGCGTCTTGTCCGCGGCCGCGAGCGCAGCGATGTTCGTCCGCTTCGCCGCCGCGAGGACCGCGGAGCCCGCGATCGAAACGCGGTCGAGCGTTTCGGGCTCATCGCGCATCGCCTTCGCGCACAGAGCGACGATCTGGGCCAGGAGCTCCTGGCGCTTGACGAGCTGCGATTCGAGCGCGCCCCAGGCTTCCTGCTTCGAGTCCTGCAAGGCGGCAAGACCGCGACGCGCGGCCATCGCAACGGCGGCGGCGAGCGCCGCGAGCGCGAGCATGAGAATCCAGGCCATGATCGGTTCGAGTATATCATCGGCCCTCGCAGCGACCGCTCGAGGTGACGGTGACGCAAGTCTGGGATTTGATCGTGATCGGCGGCGGCAGCGGCGGACTCGCCTGCGCGCAGCGCGCGGCGCGTCACGGCGCGCGCGTCGCGGTCGCCGAACCGGGTCCGCTCGGCGGCACCTGCGTGAACGCCGGCTGCGTGCCGAAGAAAATCATGTATCACGCGGCCGAGCTGGCGCACGGAATCGTGGACGCCGCGGATTACGGTTTTGAGCTTGCGCTTTCGGGCCACGACTGGTCTGCGCTGAAAGCGCGGCGCGACGCGTATGTGGAACGCCTGCGCGGGATCTACCTGGAGAACCTGACGAAGAGCGGCGCGACGCTCATTCGCGAGCGCGCGCGCGTCGCGGGCATCGGCCGCGTCGCGATCGGTGGCGCGACGCACGCGGCGAAACACGTCGTCGTCGCAACCGGCGGGCGGCCTGCCGTGCCCTCAATACCGGGCGCCGGTGCCGGCATCACGTCGGACGGCTTCTTCGCGCTCGAGCGGATGCCCGCATCGGTTGCGATCGTCGGCAGCGGCTATGTCGCGGCGGAGCTCTCGGGCGTGTTCTCGGCGCTCGGCGCGCGCGTGACGGTCACGATCCGCTCCGACCGCATGCTGCGGTCTTTCGACGAGATGCTCTCCGCGCGCCTGATGGCGGCGATGCGCTCGGACGGCATCGAGATCGTGACGGAGGCCGTCCCTGCGGGCGTCACGACATCGGCGGAGGGATACCGCGTCGCACTCGCCGACGGCCGGAGTCTCGGGCCATTCGAATGCGTGATGTGGGCGATCGGCCGGACGCCGGAGACGACCGGGTTGGGACTCGAACAGGCCGGTGTCGCGATCGGCACGAACGGCGAAGTCGTGACGGATCTGAGGCAGGACACGGGGTCGCCCGGCATCCATGCGCTCGGCGACGTGGCCGGCCGCAGCGAGCTCACGCCCGTCGCGATTGCGGCGGGACGCCGGCTCGCCGATCGACTCTTCGGCGGCGCGCCCGACCGGCATCTCGACTACCGCCTGATTCCGACGGTCGTCTTCAGCCATCCGCCGATCGGCACCGTCGGCCAGACCGAGGCCGAGGCGCGCGCGGCGCACGGCGAATCGGTCGAAGTGTTCCGGCACGATTTCATGCCGCTCCATTACGGCATTACAAAGAGTCGCCGCCGCGCTGAAGTGAAACTCGTGACGACGGGTGGCGATCGCCGGATCATCGGCCTGCATGCGATCGGCATGGGCGCCGACGAGTTGTTGCAGGGCTTCGCCGTCGCGCTGCGACTCGGCGCCACGAAGCGCGATTTCGACGACACGGTCGCGATCCATCCGACGAGCGCCGAAGAGCTCGTCACGCTGCCCGGATGAGCATTCGTCCCTATCTCAAATGGCGGCCCGGGCTCGGGCGGAACGTCTGGATCGATCCGGCCGCGAGCGTGATCGGCCGCGTGACGATTGGAGAGGACGCCTCGATCTGGCCGGGCGCGGTGCTGCGCGGCGACGTCAACGCGATCGCGATCGGCGCGCGCACCAGCATCCAGGACGGCAGCGTTCTCCATGTCGCGAGCGCGCGTCTCGCCGGCGGGACCGGCATGCCGCTCCTGATCGGAAACGACTGCACGATCGGGCACGGCGTGATCCTGCATGCCTGCACGGTTGGCGACCGCTGCCTGATCGGCATGGGCGCAATCGTCATGGACGGGGCCGTGATCGGGGACGAGGTGATCGTGGGTGCAGGCGCTCTCGTCCCGGCGGGGAAGAAGCTCCCGGCGCGAACGCTCTGGGTCGGAAGCCCCGCGCGGCAGCAGCGCGCGCTCGATGCGGGGGAAATCACTTACCTCGCCGAATCGGCCGCGCACTACGTCGCGTTGAAGAACGACTACCTGCGACAGCATTCCGGCTAGAGCCGCTCGAGCGCGGTCATCACCGATTTCGTCGCCGGCCGCACGCCGTGCCAGAGGAGATAGGATTCGGCCGCCTGCTCGACTAGCATGCCCCAGCCCTTGCACGCGCGCGCGGAGCCGCGCTCCGTCGCCCAGCGCATGAAGGCCGTATCGCCGCGCCCGTAGGCCATGTCGTAGCAGACAGTGTCGCGGCCAATCGTGCGCGGCGGCAGTTCCGGCACCTCGCCGGCGATGCTCGCGGCGGTCGCGTTGATCACGATGTCCCAGGGCCGGTCGTCGACCTCGGAGAATCCGGAGGCGGAGATCTCGCCGAGATCGGAGAACTCTTCGCTGATCCGCCTGGCGCGCTCCGGCGTCCGGTTCGCGATGCGGACCTCGCGCGGCTCCTGCTCGAGGAGCGGCGCCAGCACGCCCCGCGTCGCGCCGCCGGCGCCAAGGATGAGGAGCCGCGATCCCGTGAGCGTGACGCCGAGATTCCTCATCAGGTCGGTGACGAGGCCCACGCCGTCGGTGTTCTCGCCGTATAGCTCGGTTGCGCTCCGGCGCACGATCGTGTTGACGGAGCGCGCCCGCTCGGCGCGGGCCGACAGGTCGTTGACGATTTCGGCGGCGGCGGGCTTGTGCGGCAGCGTGACATTCGCGCCGCCGCCGCCCTCGACGAAGAAGTTGATCACCGCGTGGCGGAAGTCGCCCGGCGGCACGTCCTGGAGCTTGTAGTCCACGACATGGTCGAACTGGCGCGCGAACATGCCGTGTATGAACGGCGACCAGCTGTGGCTGACGGGATGGCCGAACAGGACGTAGCGGCCGGGGCCGTTATGAACGGTCACTGGTTCGTTTCTCCGTGAAGCCATTCCGCAACGCGTCCCGCATAGTAGCTCAGGATGCCGTCTGCACCCGCGCGTTTGATGCAGAGCAGGCTTTCGAGCACCGTCTTCTTCTCGTCGATCCAGCCGTGGCCCGCCGCGGCCGCGATCATCGCGTACTCGCCGCTGACCTGGTAGACGAAGGTCGGAACGCCGAAGCTGTCCTTCACGCGGCGCACGATGTCGAGATAGGGCAGGCCGGGCTTGATCATCACGATGTCGGCGCCTTCCTCGATGTCGAGCGCGACTTCGCGAATCGCCTCGTCGCTGTTCGCCGGATCCATCTGGTAGCTCGCCTTGTCGGCCTTGCCGAGCGATGTCGCGGAACCGACGGCGTCGCGGAACGGTCCGTAGAAGACCGAGGCGTACTTCGCCGAATAGGCAAGAATCCGGGTGTCGTGACGGCCGTCCTGTTCGAGCGCCGCGCGGATCGCGCCGATCCGCCCGTCCATCATGTCCGACGGCGCGACCACGTCGGCGCCCGCCGCCGCCTGCGATCGCGCCTGGCGCACGAGCGCTTCGACGGTCGCGTCGTTCAGCACGCGGCCCGCGGTGTCGATGACGCCGTCCTGGCCGTGGGTCGTGAACGGATCGAGCGCGACGTCGGTGATGACGCCGAGTTCCGGCACGGCGCGCTTCAGCGCGCGCACCGCGCGCTGCGCGAGCCCTTCCGGATTCCAGGCCTCGCGTCCGTCATCCGTTTTGACGGACGGATCCGGAACCGGAAAGAGCGCGATCGCCGGGATGCCGAGACCGTACAGTTTCTGCGCTTCCGCCACGAGCAGATCGATGGAGAGCCGCTCGATGCCCGGCATCGAGGCGACGGGTTCGCGCCGGCCGCTGCCCTCGATGACGAAGAGCGGCTGGATCAGGTCGTCCGGGGTAAGCTTCGTTTCCCGCGCGAGGCGGCGCGAAAACACGTCGCGGCGCATGCGCCGCAGGCGGGTACCCGGATAACTCCCTGTGGCACGATGCCCCATCTGAAATAACCTGAGACTATGGCCGGTCTTTATACATGAACCGCACGGATGGAGAAACGGACCGGCGTCGTCGATTCGGGACATTGTGCGAGAGCCTTCGCCCGGATCTGCTGCGATTCGCGTTCTGGCTCGGCCGGGACCGGGGGCTCGCGGATGACGTGGTCCAGGAGGCGATGTTGCGGGCCTGGAAGTCATTCGACTCGCTGACCGACGAGAGCAAGGCCAAGGCCTGGATGCTCACGATCGTGAGGCGCGAGTTCGCGCGGACTTTCGGTCGCAAGCGGCACGAAGTCACGGATCTCGACGCGCTGGTCGCGGCCGAAACCGAAGCGCTCGCCGCGCCCGAGGACGAGCGGCTCGCGGAAATGCGCGCCGCTATTTTCCGGCTCGAGGACGACTACCGCGAGCCGCTGGTGTTGCAGGTGCTCATGGGCTATTCGACGCGTGAAATCGCCGGGATGATGGGATTGCAGCAGGGCGCGGTGCTGACGCGGCTCTTTCGCGCGCGCGCGCGGCTGCGTCAGCAGCTCGGACTCGCCGCGGAGCCGGAGTCTTGATGAACTGCCTGGACTTCCGTCGTCGCGTGGGTGCGGAGCCGTTCGCCGCCGGGGAGGACATCGCCGCGCACCGTCGCGAATGCGCCGCCTGCGCGCGCCATCAGGACGAGCTGCAGTCGATGGATGCTCTCATCAAGCGCGCGCTCGCCGTCGATTTGGCGCGCATCGGCGAGGCGAAGTCCGTGGA
This sequence comes from Steroidobacteraceae bacterium, assembly GCA_036397615.1. Lineage (GTDB taxonomy): Bacteria > Pseudomonadota > Gammaproteobacteria > Steroidobacterales > Steroidobacteraceae > SCUD01. The sequence continues at coordinate 11,180 of DASWIQ010000046.1, read as the reverse complement.
GCGGCTCCCGGGGCCTGCACCGGCGAGGCGGCGACTGCTCGCGATTGCGGCGAGTCTCGTCGTCGGCCTGGCCGTCGGATTCGCGCTGCTCGTCTCCGCGCCGCGGACCTCGGTTGCGCGCGAGGTGATCGATCACATCCTGCACGAGCCGGGCGCGATGGACGCCGCGACGCCGATTTCGCCCGGCGAGCTCGCGGGCGTGCTGGACCCCGACGGGACGCGCCTGCGCCCCGAGGCCGGCGACGTGACCTTCGCGGCGCGCTGTGTGTTCGACGGGCGCGTCGTGCCGCATCTCGTCGTGCGCACGTCCGACGGGCCGGTGACCGTGCTGATGCTCCGGCATCGCAGTCTCGACGAGCCGGTCAGGATCGAAGAGCAGGGTTTCAGCGGCGTCGTGCTGCCGGCGCCGCGCGGCAGCATCGCGATCGTAGGCCATGGCATCGCGAACCCCGAGGGCGTCGCGCAGAAAGTATTCGAGGCGGTGGACTGGGGCGGTTGAGCCGCGGCCATTCCTATTCGTCCGCGAGGAGCGCGACGCGTGTCCGGCCGGCACCACCCTCGGCGAGCAGGCCGTGAAGCCAGGGCAGCGCAAGCCGCAGGTCCTGTTCGAACTGCCAGGGCGGATTGATCGTCGCCAGGCCCGAGCCGTTCAATCCGGCCCGTGAATCGTCGGGATGGATGCAGAGTTCCGCCACGAGCAGCCGCCGGATGCCGGCATCGAGCAGCCGGCGATGCAGGCGCGCCGCGACGACGCCCTGCTTGATCGGATACCAGGCCATCAGCACGCCCTGCGGCCAGCGCGATGCCGCCGCGACGAGCGCGTCGGCGACCCGGGCCAGGTCCTGTTCCTGTTCCTCGTACGGCGGGTCGATCAGGGCAAGCCCGCGCTTTTCCGCCGGCGGCAGCAGGGCGCCGAGCGCCTCGAAGCCGTCGCGGCAATGCACGCCGATCCGCGCATCGCTTCGAAACTCGCGGCGGAGCGCGTCCGCTTCCACGGGTGAGAGTTCACAGAACGCCGCGCGATCCTGCGCCCGAATGAGCGAGGCCGCGATGAGCGGCGAACCGGGATAATTCTGGAGCGCCGCGCCGCCGCCCGCATTGAGACTCCGGACGATCTCGAGATAACGCGCGATCGCGGCCGACGCCTCCGGGGGCGTCGCGGAGGCCAGCCGATGAATGCCGCGGCCCGCTTCGGAGGCGCCGCCGATCTCGTATCGGCCGCGACCGGCATGCGTGTCGAGGACGAAGAGCGGCCGGTCTTTTTCCGTGAGCCGCAGCAGCACCGCCGTGAGCGCGACATGCTTCATCACGTCGGCGAAGTTTCCGGCGTGGAAGGAGTGGCGGTATTTCACGCCTCGCCGAGCCAGTCGCGCGGGCGCAGGTAGTCGCGGTAAAGCGTTTCCTCCGCCGAGCCGCGCTCGGGCGCCCAGCCGTATTCCCAGCGCGCGAGCGGTGGCAGCGACATCAGGATCGATTCGGTGCGCCCGCCGGTCTGGAGACCGAAGAGCGTTCCGCGGTCATGGATCAGGTTGAACTCGACGTAGCGCCCGCGCCGCAGGAGCTGGAAACTCCGCTCGCGCTCGCCGAAGGGCGTGTCGCGCCGTCGCGCAGCGACCGGCAGCCAGGCTTCCGGAAACGCCGCGCCGACGCGGCGCGCGAATGCGAAACAGCGGCGGAAATCCGGTTCCTTGAGATCGTCGAAGAAAAGCCCGCCGACTCCGCGCGTCTCCTTGCGATGCGGCAGGAAGAAATAGCGGTCGCACCACGCCTTGTATTTTTCGTAATCGCCGGGAGGCCCGCCGGCACAGGCCTCGCGCGCGACGCGGTGCCAGTGCAGCACGTCCTCGTGCACCGGGTAGCAGGGCGTGAGGTCGAACCCGCCGCCGAACCACCACGCCGGCTCCTGCCCCGGCGGTTCGGCGATGAAGAAGCGCAGGTTCAAGTGCGTGGTCGGCACGTGGGGATTTCGCGGATGCAGGACGAGCGAGACGCCCATCGCCGAGAACGGCGCGCCCGCGAGCGCGGGCCGGTCGTGCGTCGCGGAGGCGGGGAGGGAATCGCCCGCCACCTCCGAAAAGTTGATGCCGCCCTGTTCGATCAGCGCGCCGTCCCTGAGGACGCGCGACTCGCCGCCGCCGCCGCCGGGCCGTTGCCAGCGGTCACGGCTGAAACGGCCACCGTCGATGCGCTCGATTGCCTGCACGAGTTCCTCGTGCAGTCCGGCAAGCCATGCGCGCACGGCGACACGGTCGGTCACGGATCACTCCCCGGCGGCGCTATCCCTCGGCGCGGCCTTGCGCGCCGCGGATCTTTTCTTCGCGGCCTTCGGTTTTGGTGACTTGGGCGGCTTCGGCGCTTTCGGCGCCTTGGCGGCCTTGGGCGCCGGGGTTTTCGCGGCTGCGGCCGCGGGCGCCGCGGCTTTCGTGCGGCGGCCGAAGCGGCCCTTCCGTTCGGGCGCAGCCGCGAGCAGCGCCTGGCATTCCTCGAGCGTGAGCGAGGCCGGTTCGCGATCCTTCGGCACCTTGGCATTCCGCTTCCGGTCCGTGACATACGGGCCGTAGCGGCCCTTCAGCACCTGAATGCCGTGATCCGGGAAATCCAGGATCGTGCGCTCGCGATCGGCGGCGAGTTTCGCCTCGACGATCTCGATCGCGCGAGGGAGCGTGAGCGTGAAAGGATCGTCTTCCTTGATCGACGCGTACTTCTGCCCGAACTTCACGTACGGCCCGTACTGGCCGCGGCCGACGCTGATCGGCGTGCCGTCCTGCGCATGGCCGAGTTCGCGCGGCAGCGAGAGCAGCATGAGCGCGCTTTCGAGTGTGACGTCGTCCATGCGCTGGCCGGGCAGGAGGCTCGCAAACCGCGGCTTGTCCGGATCGTCGCGCGTGCCCTGCTGCACGAACGGACCGTACTGGCCCATGCGGACCGTGATCGGCTTGCCGGAGACCGGATCGCGGCCGATCTCGCGCGACTCGGCGACTTCCTCGCGGGTCACGGACTTGCCGATGTGCTGCACGCGCTGGGTGAACGGCTTCCAGAAACGCGCGAGCTCGACGTGCCACTCCTTGTCGCCGTTGCTGATCTCGTCGAGCACGTCCTCCATCGCCGCGGTGAACCCGTAGTCGACGTAGGTGCCGAGGTACTTGACGAGAAACCGGCTCACGATCTTGCCGATGTCGGTCGGGATGAAGGCGCGGCCGCTCATTTCGACGTAGCGGCGGTAACGCAGCGTCTCGATGATCGAGGCATAGGTCGACGGCCGGCCGATGCCATGGCTCTCGAGCGACTTGACGAGGCTCGCCTCGGTGTATCGCGGCGGCGGCTGCGTGAAATGCTGCTCGGGGCGGAGCGCTTCGAGTGTCACGCGCTCGCACGGCTCGAGCGCGGGCAGGCGCTGCTCGTCCTCGCTCTCGACGTCGGTCTCGTCCTCATCGTGGTCCTCGTGATACGCGGCGAGGAATCCCGGTTCGAGGAGTGTCTGGCCGTTGGCGCGAAGCACGTGGCGGTCGCGGCCCTGGCTGCCGGCCGGGCCTGCGACGAGATCGACGGCGACCGTGTCGAATATCGCGGGCGCCATCTGGCAGGCGACCGCGCGCTTCCAGATCAGTGCGTATAGCCGCCGCTGGTCCTCATCGTGCAGGTCGCGCTCGGCCTTCTGCGGCGTCTCTGCCGCCTCGGTCGGCCGGATTGCCTCGTGCGCTTCCTGTGCGTTCTTCGACTTCGTCTTGTACTCGTTGACGCCGTCGGACAGCGCCTTCTCGCCGAAATTCGACTTGATCGTCTCGCGGATCTCCTTGACGGCTTCCGGGGAGAGCGACAACGAATCGGTTCGCATGTAGGTGATATGGCCGGATTCGTACAGTCGCTGCGCGGTCTGCATCGTGCGCCGCGCGGTGAAGCCGAGCTTGCGCGCGGCTTCCTGCTGCAGCGTCGAGGTCGTGAACGGCGGCGGCGGATTGCGCCGCTTCGGGCGGCGCTCGACGTTCTCGACCGTCAGCACGCCGTTCGCGGCCGCGAGGATCGTGCGCTCGACTTCGCGCGCATCGCCCTCGTTCGTGATGCTGAAGCGCGCCTTCTGGGTGTCCGCCTCGACCTTCTCGCCGCGGTACTCGGTGAGCCGTGCGGGGAATCGCGAGGCGTCCTTCGAGGCGTCGGCCTCGACGGTCCAGTATTCCTGGCGGACGAAGCGCGAGATCTCTGCCTCGCGCTCGCAGATCAGCCGGAGCGCAACGCTCTGCACTCGACCCGCGGAGAGCCCCGGCTTGATCTTCTTCCAGAGCAGCGGGGACAGATTGAAGCCGACGAGGTAGTCGAGCGCGCGGCGCGCCTTGTAGGCGTTCACCAGGTTCTCGTTGACGCCGCTCTCGGCCTGCGCGACCGCGTCGCGAACCGCGTTCCGCGTGATCTCGTAGAAGCGCACGCGGCGCAGATCCTTGCCGTCGAGCGCACCGTGTTCGCGCAGGATTTCCGACAGGTGCCAGGAGATCGCTTCGCCCTCCCGGTCGGGGTCGGTCGCGAGGTAGAGCGCGTCCGCCTTCTTCATCGCGCGCTGGATCGCTTCGAGCTTGGGCCGGCTCTTCTCGATGAGCTGGTACTTCATCTCGAAGTCGCGCTCGGGATTCACCGCGCCTTCCTTTTCTATGAGGTCGCGGACGTGGCCGTAGGAGGCCAGCACCTCGAAGTCGGCGCCGAGGTACTTCTTGATCGTTTTCGCCTTGGCCGGCGATTCGACGATGACGAGATTTGAGCTCATGTATCCAGATTCAATATAAGGTCCCAGAGACGCCAAAGCCGCGGACCCGGCCGCGGCTCTCTGGCCGAAGCGGGATCCGGGCGTTCAGTGCATCGCGTCCCGGCGCTCGTCGAACACCAGATCCTCCATGCGCTGGTAGGCGTTTTCCTGGCCAGGCTGGCTGAAAAGCACCATCAGCACGACCCATTTCAGCTGCTCGATGTCGATGTCGTCGGCCTCGAGCGCGAGCAGGCGGTCGATTACGACCTCGCGCTGCGCCGCGGACAGGATCCCGAGATTCTCGAGATGCAGGAGGTAGCCGCGCACGTCGGTGTCGAGCCGGATCTGCTCCGAGCCGCTGAAGACGCGTACCGCCCTCGCCGTACCTTCGCCGAGCGCGCGGTCCGGGTCGGTCGCCAGGCTCTCGAGCCACACCAGCGCCCGCTCGATGTCTGCCTCCGGATAACCGGCCTGCTCGAGCTCCGCCTTGAGCGCGTCGCGGTCCGGCGTGGAGTCATCCTCGGCATCCAGGAAGTTCTCGAACAGGTGGATCAGGATGTCGAGCACGCTGTCCTTCATCTGGCCTGCCTCGGTGAAGACCGGCTGTAACGCCCGCCGGCCAGCGACTCGACTCGGCCTTCGAGTTCGAGCAGTTGCAGTTTCGAGATGACGGATTGAGCGGCCAGTCCGGTTCGTTCCACCAGTCTGTCGAGATCCGCCGGCTCGAAACCGAGCGCATTCAACAGCATTTCCGCGTCGCTGTCCAACACGCCGTCTGAAATTTCCGCGTCATTGCGCATCTCGATTGCAGAATTTGCGCGTCCCGCAAGCCCGGAAAGGCCGAGCGCCGCGAGCACGTCATCGATCGTTTCCACGAGCGCCGCACCGTCCTTGATGAGGCGATGACAGCCGCGCGCGAGGGGATTATGTATGGAACCCGGAATCGCCATGACCTCGCGTCCCTGCTCGCCGGCGAGGCGCGCCGTGATGAGCGAGCCCGAGCGCGCCGCCGCCTCGACGACGAGCACGCCGCGCGCGAGCCCGGACATGAGCCGGTTGCGGCGCGGGAAGTTGTGCGCATGCGGCGGCGTGCCGGTCGGAAACTCGCTGACGAGGGCCCCCGCCGCCGCGATCCGGCTGGCGAGTTCGCGGTGCTCGGCTGGGTAGACGCGATCGAGTCCGGTGCCGCAGATCGCGATCGTGACTCCGCCCGCGGCGAGCGCTCCGCGGTGCGCGGCGGCATCGATGCCGACCGCGAGGCCGCTCGTGATCGCGAACCCGTGGGCGGCGAGCCGCGCCGCGAAGTCGAAGGCGGTTTCGCGCCCGGCGGCGGTCGCCCCGCGGCTGCCGACGATCGCGATCTGAGGGTGCGATAGCAGCGCGGCATTGCCTTCCACGAAAAGCGCCGCCGGGCAGCCGGGAACGGCGGCGAGCTGCGCCGGATAGCGGGGATCGGCGGCCGTCAGGAGCGAGCGGCCTGGCGCTTCGAGCCAGCGCAGGTCGCGTTCGATGCCCGCGGTATCCCGCTGGCCCGGGTCGCGGAGGCGTTCGAGCCAGGCGGAAGGCTCATCGGAACGGGCCGCGGGGGTCACCCGGGGATTCTCGGCGCCAGACGCGGTGCCCGTCATCGCATTAGCCTGCGGCAAAGGGGCAATTCGAGGGATGAAGGGGACGTTCAACTTCAACAAAAATGCAGGTAAACGCCCCCTTCGCTCAGGCCGGAGGCAACGGATACTTGAGGCCGCTCGCGCAATTGAAGAGCAACACATTCTCATGAGCGCCAATCCGTCCGTCGGCCAGTGCTGCCCGCCAGGCGGCATAAGTGGCGGCGCCCTCCGGGCAGAGGAGGAGCCCCTCGGTTCGCGCGACCTCGACGAGACCGTCGTTTATTTCTGCATCGTCCACGGCGATGGCGAAGCCGCCGCTCTCTCGGAGCGCCCGCAGGATCAGAAAATCGCCGATCGCCCCGGGTACGCGGATGCCGGCCGCGATCGTGTGGGCGTCCTGCCAGGGCTCCGCGTGATCCGCACCCAGTTGCCAGGCGCGCACGATCGGCGCGCAGCCCGCAGCCTGCACGGCGACCATGCGCGGCCGGCCGTCGCCGATGAGTCCGGCCGCCTGGAGTTCGTCGAAGGCTTTCCACATGCCGATCAGGCCCGTGCCGCCACCTGTCGGATAGAAGATCGCATCGGGCAGGCGCCAGTCGAGTTGTTCGGCGAGCTCGTATCCCATCGTCTTCTTGCCCTCGATGCGGTAGGGCTCCTTGAGCGTCGAAACGTCGAACCAGCCCATGCGCTCGCGGCCCTCCGCGACGCGCCGCCCGCAGTCGTTGATGAGGCCGTCGACGAGCGTCACCTGGCCGCCCGCGAGCGCAATTTCCCGCACGTTGATCTCGGGCGTGTCCGCCGGACAGAAAACATGGGTTTCGATACCGGCGCGCGTCGCGTAGGCCGCAAGCGCCGCGCCCGCATTGCCGTTCGTCGGCATGGCCATGCGGCGTACTCCGAAGGTTTTCGCCATCGCGACGGCGAGCGCGAGGCCGCGCGCCTTGAAGGAGCCGGTCGGGAGCCGGCCCTCGTCCTTGACGATCAGGCGCGCGGCACCCGCGCGCCGGGCGAGCGCCGGCAATTCGATGAGCGGCGTCATGACCTCGCCGAGGCTCACGACGTCGGCGTTCTTCCGTACCGGCAGGAATTCCCGGTACTTCCAGAAACCGCCGCCGCGCGTGGCGAATGTCTCGCGACTCACCGCTCGACGGATGCCTTCCAGGTCATAGCGCACGAGCAGCGGCTTCCCGGCGTCCGAGAGCCCGTGCAGCTTATCCGGCGCGAAGCGCGCGCCGGTCGCACTGCACTCCAGATGCGTTACAAACGTCGCGTACTCATCCATCGCGCAAGATTACCAGTCCGGCACTCATACGAAGAGGTGCAGTCGCGACGGCGAGCACGGGATCCGGCGGGGTTCCACGCTCGCGAACTCCGCCGGAACTTACGAGTTCGCTCGCGAGGACCCCGCCACCTCGTGCGCGCCGTTCCAATGCCGCCGATCGCGCGGGGGTCCCGGCCGCACGAGGTACGCGCCGACCGCCAGGCCCCTGCGACCGTCAGTGCCACAAACGAAAACGCCGGCCCATGGGCCGGCGTTTTCATAAACAAGTGAGAGTCTCGATCAGGGAGACCGAACCGCGTCGCCCACATGCACTTCGCGATCCGACTGCATCATGAGGCCATAGCTCATGCGGTCGTACGACTTGAACACCATTGCGAGACCGTTGCGCTCGTCCGGCAGCTGGACCTTGCGGCTCTCGCGGTTCCGGGTGATGTCGCGGACTTCTTCGCCCGCCTGCCAGACCGCGAGCACGTGGCCGGGTTCGAGGCCGTCGCGCGAGCCGCGATTGATGATGACGACATCGTACTCGGCGACCACGGTGCGGTCGTCGATGACCGACATGATCGAGCCGTCGACCTTCGACGACGGCGCGCGCGGAATGAAATCCATCTTCGCTTCGGCTTCGACCGGCAGCAGGATGTCGCCCTCGAGCGTCTCGCGCGCGGAGTCGACCACGCGCAGCGTCGCCGGGTTGCCAACGCGGTTCACGCTGGCTTCGCCCGTGAACAGGCCCTGGTAACCGAGAACGTCGCCGTCGTCCGGGTCCTTGAGTTCGTCGCCGACGTGATAGATGCTGTAGCGATTGCCGATCGTGCCGTCGGACAGGCGGCGGACATAGATGTCGTTGCCGACCGATGCGATCAACCGGTCGTCGCGGGCGTGTGCGACATAGGGCGCGCCCTCGACCTGGTCAGCCGCGAGCACGGTGGGCCGCGACATGAAGGCCGCGATGCGTTCGTACGGGATCGCGTAAATCGCTTCCGACAGCGGATGCTCGCGCACGCGCGGCGACAGGCGGGTCGGGCCGCCGCTCGCAACGGAAACGCGCGGCCGGCCGTCGACCCAGGTGAGCGCGAGCTCGTCGCCCGGGTAGATCAGGTGCGGGTTCGCGACCTGCGGATTGACGTGCCAGATCTCCGGCCAGTACCAGGGATCCGTCAGAAACTTTGCCGAGATGTCCCAGAGCGTGTCGCCGGGCTGCACGACGTAGCGGTCGGGCGCGTCGGGCGCCATCGGGATGACGCTGCGGTCGATGCCCTGGTCCTGGCCCGTGGCGACACCGGCCGGAGCGGCCATCGCGATCGCAAGCGCGGCAATCGCCGCTGCCGTCATCGCGCGGAGGGGGTGGCGGGAACCGGTCTTCGAGGACGATGCCATGCGAGATGCTCCCTTACTGCCGGGTCGGCCGTAGAATCGTATAATTCCCGGCATCCGGTTTCCGACGTAAGTCCATGCTTCGACGAACTTTAGCAGCATTCACGGGTCAGATACACGCGCCCAATACCCCGCTCTCATGACGCGCCTCACAATACTGGAGTATCCGGACCCCCGGTTGCGCACCCGGGCCGTCCCGGTCGATGCCGTGGACGCCCGATTGCGTGATCTGATCGACGACATGCTCGAGACCATGTATGAGGCCAAGGGCATCGGCCTGGCCGCGACCCAGGTCGACGTGCATCGGCGTCTCCTCGTGGCCGATATCTCGGAGGAGCGCAATGAGCCGCGCGTCTTCATCAATCCGGAGATCCTCTCGCGCGAGGGCAGGGCGACCACCCAGGAAGGCTGTCTGTCGGTGCCCGGCTACTACGACGACGTCGAGCGTTCGGAGCGCATCCGCGTGCGGGCGACGGATCGGGACGGCAAGTCGTTCGAAGCGGACCTCGACGGGCTCCTCGCAATCTGCGTGCAGCACGAGATCGATCACCTCGACGGCAAGCTGTTCGTCGACTACCTGTCGGAGATGAAGCGCCAGCGCGTGCGCAAGAAAATCGAGAAGGACCGGAAATTGCGCGCGGAAGGCAGGGCGCGGGAGCCTTCGCGCGCACCCGCGATCTGATCGGTACTGCCGCCATGGATCCGAGCCTGGCGGTATTGTTCGCCGGAACTCCCGACTTCGCATTGCCTTCGCTCGATGCCATCGCGGCATCGCGTCATCGTCTCGTCGCCGCCTGCACCCAGCCTGATCGACGCAGCGGGCGTGGCCAGCGGCTCGCCGCGAGCCCGGTCAAGGAGCGCGCGCTCGCGCTCGGTCTGCCGGTCATTCAGCCGGCGTCTCTGCGGGACGCCGCTGCGCGTGATGCGCTCTCCGCATTCGCGCCGGATGTCATGGTCGTCGTCGCCTACGGGCTCCTGCTGCCGCAGGCGATCCTCGATCTTCCGCGGCTCGGCTGCCTGAACGTGCACGCGTCGCTCCTGCCGCGATGGCGCGGCGCGGCCCCGGTCGCGCGCGCGATCATGGCGGGCGATCCGGTGACCGGCGTGTGCATCATGCGCATGGAGGCGGGACTCGACACCGGGCCGCTGATGCTGCGGCGCGAGGTCATGATCGGCGCGCGCGAGACCGCGGGTGAGCTCGAGTCGCGGCTCGCGGTGGAGGGCGGCGAGGCGATCGTCGAGGCGCTCGATGCGCTGGCAGCGGGCCGCGCGTCCTTCGAGCCGCAGGATTCCGCGCAGGCGACGTATGCATCGAAGCTCGGCAAGGCAGATGCGCGCATCGACTGGCGGGAGCCCGCCCGGGTGCTCGAGCGCCGCATCCGCGCGCTCAATCCGCGGCCTGTGGCCGAGACGATGCTTGATGGCGCGCAGCTGCGCATCTTCGAGGCGGAAATAGTGGCCGCGCCGGCGGGCGACATCCCGGGCACGATTCTCCGCGCGGACACGAAAGGCATCGTCGTGATGACCGGCGACCAGGCGCTGGCGCTTCGTCGCGTGCAGTTGCCGGGCCGGCGCGCGGTGACGGCGGCGGAGCTCGCCAATGCGCGTCCGCTCGCGGGCCGGGTGCTTGGGAACCTTTGATTGGCCCGGGCATGGACGCGACCGTGTGCGATATTCGTTCCTGGCAAGGCGCGAGGAGCGTGATGTATCGAGTGATTCATGAGCGACGAGCAACGCAGTTCCGCCAAGGCGCGGGCATAACGCGCACCATGGCCGGGCCAATCAGAGGTTCCCGAACCTGAGCACGCGCGGGGGAGCGGAGATCCGCGCCGCCGCGGCGAGGAGTGTCGCCGCCGTCGCTGACCGCGGCCGCCGCCTCGAAGATGCGATTGGGGCGTTCACGCGGGATGGCGTGCCTCGACCGGCGACGCAATCGATCGCCTTCGGCACCGTGCGCTGGTATTTCGAGCTCGATGCCTGTCTCACGCTCCTGCTCGACCGGCCGGATTCGCGGCTCGATCCGGAAGTCCGCGCCCTGATCCTGGTCGGCCTTTTTCAGCTGCTGCACGGCGCGACGCCCGAACACGCGGCCGTTTCCGAGACAGTCGAGGCGGCGCGCGCTCTCGGCCGCCCGCGGACCGCGGGCCTCGTCAATGCGCTTCTGCGCCGGTTCCAGCGCGAGCGC
>DASWIQ010000045.1:0-2456 GCA_036397615.1 Steroidobacteraceae bacterium | reverse complement strand
GGTGTCCAGGTTCGTGAACTCCGGATGTTTCTCGACGCGGGCGCTGACGACGGTACCGCGCACGATGTCGGCGGCACGGTCGGTGAGCTGGTCGAGATTGCGCGGAACGGTGAGCGCGCCGCGCTGCGCCCAGACCGGGGCAGCCACGATGCAGGCGAGGAATATCAGAAAGCAGCGATGCAGATTGCGGGACATGGTGCCGGTGGACACTTGCGTTCCTTCGCACTCCCTGATTATGTCCCGACGCGGTCCGATGCCTGTCGTCAGCATGCATCCGTCCCCAAGTGAAGGCAAGCCGCGCCGATCAGCGAAGGCTGAACTCCGCCGATACTGGCAGGTGATCGGAGCCGACGCTCTCGCGCACGTGGAAATTCCGGAACCTTATAGGCGCGGTCCCGAGAATGTGATCGATCGGAACACCGAGCAAGGGCACCGCAGGCCAGGTGGGACCGATGCCGTGCCCGGCGCGTGCATTGTGGAGACGGCCCAGTTCCGCGAACTTCCGGTAATTGCGATTCCACATCGTGGCATTGAGGTCGCCGGCCAGGACGACCGGCCGATTCAGGCCGCGGACGTATCGGCCCAGCGCTAGGAACTGCGCATTACGGTGTCGCGCGTAATCCGCGTCGATCGGCGACAACGGGTGGGCGAGGATGATCTCGATCTCGCCGTCGGGCAATTCCATCGTGGCCGCAATCGCGGGCGTGCCGGTTTCGCCGACGCGCAGGATTCGCGCATTCGACAACGGAAGCCTGCTGTAGAGCGCGAGTCCGATGGTTGCCTCGTCGGGCACTTCGAAGTGAAACGGATACTTCGAGCGCAGGGATTCGAGCTCGCGAAGCCATCGTGAATTCACCTCGATGAGGCCGACGACGTCCGGAAGCTCCGCCTCGATCAGCCGGATGAGCTTCGCGTGCTCCGGGTTGTCGACATAGACGTTCGATACGAGGATTTCGACGATATTCGCGTCAGCCGACGGTTGCGGTTCCGTCGCGGGGAAGTACCAGGGCACGACGGGCACGAGTGAGGCGGTCAATCCGGTCGCGGCCAGGAAAGCCCAGCGGCGGCTTCCGGCGATCGCGAGGACCAGGAAACAGGCAAGGAATGCGGCGGCGAAATGGAGCGGAAAGTTCGACAAGTTATCGAGGACGACGTGCAGCTCGCCGAATCGGGTGCCCGCGAGCGCAATGCCGAGCAGCACGACGAATGACTGCGCGAGCCGCAGGATGGCGGGACTGGGAGAGCCGGCAGTCAATCGCAACTTATGTCGTCTGGCTGCATTCCCCGCGCCACAGGAGTCGTATCGCCGAATACAGTAGAATTTCGATTATTGCGCAACCGCTTATGCGCTGCCAGAAAGAATACGGAGCCGCGGCGAAGGAATGAGTTACAGCGACAGGGCACGACCGGGCCGGCTGATCGCGATCGCCTGTGCCTTGCTGTTCGCGTTGCAGGCGATCACGGCGGCGGCGCAGCCGCAGGGCGCAATCTCCTGGCCCGGTCCGGGCGAGCGCCGGCCCGGACGGACGATCGTGCTCGGATTCGACGGCATGGACCCGGTGCTCGCCCGGCGCTGGATGGACAAAGGAATATTGCCGAATTTCAGACGTCTCGCGGAACGCGGGAGTTTCCAGCCGCTGCCCACCACGAATCCGCCCCAATCGCCGGTGGCCTGGGCGTCTTTTGCCACCGGAACGAATCCCGGGGCGCACGGCCTGTTCGATTTCCTGAAGCGCAATGCCGAATCCTACGCGCCGGAGTATGCGATCGCGCACACGGCGGACGACGGGCGCAAGCTGGAATTCCTCGGCCTGTCGATTCCGCTTTCGGAGCCGACCGTCGTCAACGCGCGCGTCGGCAAACCGTTCTGGAGCGCGGCGGAGGAAGCGGGACTGCGAGCTTCCGTGCTCCGTGTGCCCGTGACATTTCCACCGGATGACATCACGAGGATGCTTTCGGGAATGGGCGTGCCCGATCTTCTCGGCACGCAGGGCACATTCACTTTTTACTCGACGCGCAAAGTCAAGGGCGAGAACACTCGCGCAGTGAAGGTGACGCCGCAGGGCGGCCGCGTGGAGACGGTATTCGAAGGGCCGCTCAATCCCCTGTTCCAGGCACCGGAGCCGCTCGGCGTCCCTCTCGTGATCGAATCCGCGGGCAAGGGCCGCGTGAAGATCGATCTGGATGGTACGGCCGTCACCCTGACGGCGGGACAATGGAGCGGCTGGATCCCTCTGCGGTTCTCCATCGCCTGGGTCATCGGCGTGCCGGCGATGGTGCGGTTGCACTTGGTGAAGGCGTTTCCGGACCTGGAATTGTACGTGTCGCCGATCCAGATCGATCCGCGCGATCCGGTTCAGCCGATCACCTCGCCGCCGGAGTACGCGGCGGCGCTGGCGGAAAGCATCGGTCTCTACCACACGATCGGCATGCCGGAGGAGACCTGGTCGCTGAAC
>DASWIQ010000044.1:0-26751 GCA_036397615.1 Steroidobacteraceae bacterium | reverse complement strand
CATTCCAACCTCTGGATCGACTGCGCTGCCCCGGTACAGCCCCGGGGAAAGGGCCCGGAATTGTAGTGATCTGCCCCCGGAAAATCAAAAGACTAGCTGGAACCCCGGTTTGGCCCCCGCATGGGCGCGACCGCGTGCGATTTTCGGTCCCGGCAAGGAGCGAGGAGCGATGTGTATCGTGATACATGAGCGACAAGCGACGCCGCCAGGGACGAAAATCGCCCGGTCCCTGCGGGTTACGCGCCTCATGCGGGAACAAATCCGAGGTTCCTGATGTCGGTTGCAGCCACTCAACAGTCGGGTGCAAGCCCGGTGCCGCGGCACGTCGCCGTAATCATGGACGGCAATGGCCGCTGGGCGGAGCAGAGGTCGCTGCCGCGCGCCGCCGGCCATCGCGCGGGCGCGAAGGCGGTGCGGACGACCATCGAGGAATGCGTTCGTCGTGGCGTCGGCGCGCTGACCCTGTTCGCCTTCTCGAGCGAGAACTGGGAGCGGCCGCCCGGCGAGGTCGGCGTGCTGATGCAGCTCTTTCTCGAGTCGCTCGATCGCGAGGTCGCAGAGCTGGACGCCAATGGCGTGAAGCTGCGATTCATCGGCGACCGCTCGCGGCTTGCTGCGCCGCTTACCGACCGCATGGCCGCCGCCGAAGCACGCACGGCCGGTCGCGACCGCCTCGATCTCGTCGTCGCAGTCGCCTATGGCGGACGCTGGGATCTCGCCCAGGCCGCGCACAGGCTGGCGGTGGAATCCGTCGCCGGACTCCGGCAGCCGTCGGCAATCGACGAGGAGGCGCTCGGCGCCTGCCTCATGACCGCGGGACGACCCGCGCCGGATCTCTTCATCCGGACCGGTGGCGAGCAACGCATCAGCAATTTCCTGCTCTGGGATCTCGCCTATACCGAGCTCTGGTTTACCGACACGCTATGGCCGGATTTCGACGCGGCCTGTCTCGCCGCGGCGCTTGAAGATTTTGGCGGGCGGCAGCGCCGTTTCGGCCGCGTCGTGGGACAGGCAGGCGGCAACTGATGCTCGGGCAACGCATCCTGACGGCCGTCGGCCTCGTTGGCGTGCTCGCCCTCGTGCTCCTCGTACTCCCGAGCGATTTCGCCGTGGCCGCCCTCGCGCTTCTCATCCTGGTCGGCGCCTGGGAGTGGGCGCTGCTCGCCGGCCTAAGAGCCACGGCCCTGCGATCGGCCTATGTGATCGCCGGTGCGGTCGCGATGTTCGCAATGTGGCAGGCGACCGTGCAGCTCGTGGATTTCGAGCGCGTGATGTTCCTGACGATGCTCGGCTGGATACCGCTGTTCGGCTGGATCGTGCTTGCGCCGCGGCGGCGCGCAATTGCTCTCGCAGCGATCGCGGGGCTCTGGGCACTCGTGCCGACGTGGCTCGCCCTGTCGCGGCTCTATCTCCAGGAAGGCAATGGCCGCGAACTCGTGGTTTTCGTGCTGCTGCTCGCCTGGGCGGCGGACATCGGCGCATATTTCGCGGGACGGCGCTTCGGACGGTTCCGGCTCGCGCCGGTCGTCAGCCCGAACAAGACCTGGGAAGGCGTGCTCGGCGGACTGGCCGCGGGATTCCTGGTGGCGCTCGCCGGCCGTGCCTGGTTCGACCTGCCGGCGCTCGCCTTCCTGTCGCTCTGCATCGCCGCCGTGCTCGTCTCAGTCGTCGGCGATCTGCTGGAAAGCATGTTCAAGCGCCAGAGCGGTCTGAAGGACAGCGGCAGCCTCCTGCCGGGTCACGGCGGCATGCTCGATCGCATCGACAGCCTGACGTCTTCGGTGCCGCTCCTCGCGCTCGGGCTCGGCTGGCTGGGGCTGGTGGCATGAAGGGCCTCGTCATACTCGGATCGACCGGCAGCATCGGCGAGAACACGCTCCTCGTCGCCGGCCGCCACCCGGAGCGATACCGCATCGTCGCTCTCGCCGCCCATTCGAATCACGAGACTTTGTTTGCCCAGTGTCAGCGGTTCCGTCCCGAGTTCGCGGTTCTCGTCGATCGCGCGGCCGCATCGAAATTCGCAGCGCGGGTCGCTTCGGCCGGACTCGGCACGCGCGTGCTCGCGGGGACTGAAGCGTTATCGACCGTCGCAACGCTGCCGCAGGCGGACGTCGTCATGGCGGCGATCGTCGGTGCCGCGGGGCTTGCCCCGACGCTCGCGGCAGCCGCCGCCGGCAAAAGCCTGCTGCTCGCCAACAAGGAAGCGCTCGTGCTCGCGGGCGCCCTGCTGCTCGATGCGGCCCGCGCTTCCGGCGCACGGATCCTGCCGATCGACAGCGAGCACAATGCGATCTTCCAGTGCCTGCCTTCGGGCGGCGAGCCGGGCGCCGCGCCGCGGGGCGTTGCGCGCATCGTGCTGACGGCGTCGGGCGGGCCCTTCCTGAAGACCCGCCGCGAGGATCTTGCGTCCGTGACGCCCGAGCAGGCGGTGGCGCACCCGAACTGGCGCATGGGCCCGAAGATCTCGGTGGATTCGGCGACGCTGATGAACAAGGGCCTCGAAATCATCGAGGCCTGCCACCTGTTCTCCGTCACGCCGGAGCGGGTGGGAGTCGTCATCCACCCGCAGAGCATCGTTCACTCGCTCGTCGAGTACGACGACGGCTCGGTGCTTGCGCAGATGAGCCAGCCCGACATGCGCGTCCCGATCGCGCATGCGCTCGGCTGGCCGGAGCGGATTGCCTCGGGCGTGCCCGCCCTCGATCTCGTTCAGATTGGAAGGTTATCGTTCGAAGCACCTGATTGTGAACGATTTCCGTGCCTCGCGCTGGCGCAGGAAGCGGCTCGAACCGGGGGCACAGCGCCTGCGGTGATGAATGCCGCGAATGAAGTCGCCGTGGCCGCGTTTCTTGGCCGGCGGCTGAACTTTGCAAGCATCGCCGGGGTCATTGAGAGCGTGTTGCGACAACACGAGGCGGGGCCGGTGCGAGGCCTGGACGATGCGCTCGCGGCGGACGCCTGGGCGCGCGAGCGCGCGCACGCCGTCCTGACGTCGCGGCAAGCGGCGGGCGCATGAGCCTCACGATCATCACCTCGATCGTCGCCTTCGTCATCGCGATCGGCGTGCTCGTGTCCGTTCACGAGTTCGGACACTTCTGGGTCGCACGGCGCCTCGACTTCAAGGTGCTGCGCTTCTCGCTGGGTTTCGGCAAGCCGCTCGTCCGGCGCATGAGCAAGGATGCGGACCCGGTCGAGTACGTGCTCGCCGCGATTCCGCTCGGCGGCTACGTGCGACTGCTCGACGAGCGCGATGGCCCGGTTCCGGCCGGCGAGGAGCACCGCGCGTTCAATCGCCGGCCGCCGCTCGCGCGTATCGCCGTGCTGCTCGCGGGGCCGGGGGCGAATTTCCTGTTTGCGATCGTTGCCTACTGGCTCCTCTTCATGCAGGGCGTGCCGGGACTGAAGCCCGTGATCGGCGATGTCGCGCCGGACTCCTATGCCGCGCGCGCCGACCTGCGCCCGCAGGATGAGATCGTCGCCATCGGCGGCAAGGCGACGCCGACGCGCCAGGCCGCGGTTCTGGCGATCCTGGAGCACGTGGTGGATGAAGGCGCCGTTCCGCTCGAAGTGCGGGACGAGCGCGGCTCGACGCGGCGCCTCACGATCCGCGTGCCGGATGACGAACGCCGGGCGCTCACCGAGCCGGGGATCCTGCTCAACGGCCTTGGGCTTTCCTTCTGGTTTCCGCCCCAGCCGGTCGTCGTCGCCGAGCTGACGCCGGGCGATCCCGCGGTGCTTGCCGGGCTCGCGCTCGGGGACCGGATCGTGGAAGTCGACGGCGCAGCCGTCGATGACTTCGCGAAATTCGTCGCGGAGATCCGTTCGCGGCCGGATCGGCCGACTCGAATCACGGCAATCCGCAACGGCGAGCGCCTCGTTCTCGACCTCGTGCCGAAGCCCGTGGTCGAGGACGGCCGGACGGTCGGCAAGATCGGCCTTAGCGCGGCGCTTGGCGATGGCAGCGGTTTCCCGGAGTCCATGCGGACCGTCGAGCGCCATGGCCCGTTCGCGGCGGTCTCGCCCGCGATTCGCGAAACCTGGGAGAAGAGCGCGCTGACCGTGCGATTCCTGTGGCGCATGGTGACCGGCGACGTTTCGACCAAGAACATTTCCGGGCCGATCAACATCGCCCAGTACGCCGGACTGACGGCGACCGAGGGCTTCTCCTACTACCTCGGCTTCCTTGCGCTGGTGTCGATTTCGCTCGCGGTGCTGAACCTGCTGCCGGTGCCGGTGCTGGACGGCGGCCAGATCGTCTTCCAGCTCGTTGAAATGGTGAAAGGCGCGCCGCTGTCCATGAAGGCGCAGGTGTTCGGCCAGAAGGTCGGCATCGCGATGCTCGTCGCGCTGATGGGCTTCGCGTTCTACAACGACCTCACCCGGCTCTTCGGCTGAAGGCGCGAGGACTGAACGGCGAAATGCTGCGGCAACTTTTTCTCTGCATCCTGCTGGCCCACGCCGGCGCTGCATTCGCGCAGGCGCCGGAAGCATTTACGGTCGGCGACATCCGCGTCGAGGGACTGCAAAGGATTTCCGAGGGCACGATCTACAACTACCTGCCGGTGAACATCGGCGATCGCATGGATCAGCGCCGCCTCCAGGAGGCGATCCGCGCCCTGTTCGCCACCGGCTTCTTCAGCGACATCGAGTTGCGGCGCGACGGCGGGACGCTCGTCGTCGTCGTCCGCGAGCGCCCGTCGATCGAAAGCTTCGAGATCACGGGCAACAAGGACATCAAGACCGAGGACCTGCAGAAATCGCTGCGCTCGGTCGGCCTCGCGACCGGCAAGACCTTCGACCGGTCGGTGCTCGACGAAGTGCAGAGCTTCCTGACCGACCAGTATTTCAGCCGCGGCAAGTACGCGGTGCGGATCAATCCCCAGGTCGAGGAGGTGCCGGGCAACAAGGTCCGCATCAAGATCGACGTCGTCGAAGGCGCGCGCGCGCGTATCCGCCAGATCAACCTGGTCGGCAATACGGCCTACGACGACGAAGAGCTCCAGGAGGCATTCGAACTCAGGACGCCCAACTGGCTTTCCTGGTACCGCCAGGACGACCGTTATTCGCGTGAATCCCTCCAGGGCGACATCGAGACGCTCCAGTCCTATTACCAGGACCGGGGCTATGCGAACTTCGAGGTGGAGTCGACGCAGGTGGCGATCGCGCCCGAGAAGGACGACATCTTCATCACAATCAACCTTCGCGAAGGCGATGTCTACAAGGTCGGCGAGGTCCGGCTTGCCGGCACGATGAAAGTGCCGGAGGCGGATCTCAAGCGGCTGTTGCTGGTCCGGACGGGTCAGACCTATTCGCGCAAACTGATCACGCAGACCCAGGAGCTCATCTCGTTCCGGCTCGGCGTCGACGGCTATGCCTTTGCGAAGATAGACCCGGTCCCGCAGTCGAACGAGGAGACGAAGACCATCGACCTGACGTTTTTCGTGGACTCGGGCAGCCGCGCGTACGTGCGCCGGATCAATTTCATCAACACGAGTGCCATCGACGACGAGGTGCTGCGCCGCGAAATGCGCCAGCTCGAAGGCTCCTACCTGTCGAACTCGCTGCTCGAACGCTCGAAGGAACGCCTGCAGCGCCTGCCGTACATCGAAAAAGTCGAATTCGAGACGACGCCGGTTCCCGGCACGCCGGACCTCGTCGACGTGGACTTCGACGTCAAGGAGGGACTGCCGGGCCAGTTCAGCGGCGGCATCGGCTATTCGGAGTCGCAGTCGTTCATCCTGAACGGCAGCTTCGTGCATTCGAACTTCATGGGTTCGGGCGAGCGCGTGGCGCTCGAGCTCCTGTCGGGCCGCTACTCGCAGCAATACAGCCTCTCGCACACCGATCCGTACACGAACGTCGACGGCGTGTCGCGCACGATCGGCCTTCAGTTCCGCGACGTCACCCAGTTCGTTTCGGCGGCGTCGGATTTCTCGACGACGACCGTGTCAAGCACGCTCGAGTACGGCTATCCGATCACGGAGTTCCAGGGCCTCCGCTTCGGCCTCATCGCGCAACGCTCGGACCTGATCGTCAACCCCGCGAACAGCGCGCCGGAGGCTGTCTCGTGGGTCCGGAACAACGGCAATCCCTATACGCGCGTCATCGAGCGCGAGATTAACGTTCCAGGCGAGGACGATCCGTCGATCGTCACGACGATCCTTTTCGGCACCAAGTTCGACACCCTGGAGCTGGTCGCCGGCTGGTACTACGACTCGCGCAATCGCGCGATTTTCGCGGACCGCGGCGTGCAGCATTCAGTGAGCCTCGCGGCCACGGTGCCGGGCAGCGAGGTCGACTACTACACCTTCCGCTACGACTATCTCCAGCTCTTCCCGCTCTACAAGCAGTGGACGATCGCGCTCTCCGCC
This sequence comes from Steroidobacteraceae bacterium, assembly GCA_036397615.1. Taxonomy (GTDB): domain Bacteria; phylum Pseudomonadota; class Gammaproteobacteria; order Steroidobacterales; family Steroidobacteraceae; genus SCUD01. Next base: position 20,380 of record DASWIQ010000044.1, on the reverse strand, counting down.
GAGCTCGGGTACGGCGACTCGCTCGGCAACGATACGTCCGCCCTGCCGCCGTACCGGCAGTTCTTCGCGGGCGGCCCGGGCTCCGTGCGCGGCTTTACCGAGAGCCGGCTGGGACCGAAGGACGGCTTCGGCAACCCGTACGGCGGCAACATGAAGGTGATCAGCCGCGCGGAACTCCTGTTCCCGGTACCGGAGAAGTGGCGGGCGAGCACGCGCATCAGCGCATTTTTCGACATGGGCAATGTCTTCTCGCAGGGCTCCGCCATCCGGTTCACCGGCGAGGACGGGCGCACGCCGGTCGACTACGAGTTCGATTACAATGAGTTGAAACAATCCGCCGGTCTCGCCATCCAGTGGATGGCGCCGCTGGGGATTTTCCGGTTCAGCTATGGCATCCCGCTGAACGAGTTCAAGGGCGACGGCATCCGTTATGCGGACGAGGTCGAGCGCTTCCAGTTCACGATCGGTTCCGCATTCTGATAGTCGAGGCAAGATGACACTTATGATCAGACACACCGTATTCGGCGCGCTTCTCGTCGTCGCGGCGCTCGCGGCGGCCCCGGCCGCGCAGGCGCAGGCGCTCAAGATCGGCTTCGTCAATTTCGGCCGGCTGCTCGAGGAGTCGCCGCAGGCGAAAACTGCCCAGCAGGCGCTCGAGGGCGAGTTCCTGCCGCGCCAGCGCGAGGTCGCGGCGCAGCAGAAATCGCTCGAGGAGAAAGCCGACAAGCTCAAGAAAGAGGCCGCCGTGATGTCGGAGGCGGACCGGGTCCGCACCGAGCGCGAGGTGCGTGATCTGGAGCTCAACGTCCAGCGCCGCTTCAAAGAGCTGCAGGAAGACCTGAATTTGCGCCGCAACGAGGAAGTGGGCCGGATGCAGCGTGCGCTCCTGCAGGAAGTCCAGGCCTATGCGAAGGCGAACGGTTACCAGCTCATCGTGAGCGAAGGCGTGTTGTTCGCTGCCGAGGGCATCGACATCACGCCGCAGATCGTCGCTGCGATCAAGTCCAAGTCGCCGGCGCCCGCGACACCGCCCAAGACCTGAGTCGCGGGTATCCGCCAGGGGAGCGCCGCGATGGCGATTACGCTCGGCGAGCTCGCGGTCCGTTACGGACTGGAGCTCGCCGGCGATCCCGATCTGGCGATCGACGGCGTCGCGGCGCTCGCTGCGGCGACGCCGGGCAAGCTTTCCTTCTGCACGGGCCCCAAGCACCGCAAGCAGCTCGCGGGCACGCGCGCGACCGCGGTCGTCCTGCCGCGTGAGCTCGCCGCGGAATGCCCGGTCGCGGCCCTGATCAGCGAGCGCCCCTACGCGAGCTTCGCCCGCATTGCCGCGGGCCTTTATCCGCCCGCGGCCGTGAAGGCGGGCGTGGCAGCGGGCGTGCAGGTCGCGGGATCGGCGACGGTCGCCGCCAGCGCCTGGATCGGGCCTCACGCCGTCGTCGGTGAAGGCGCCGTGATCGGCGAACGCTGTTCCATCGGACCGCACTGCGTCATCGAGGACGGCGCCCGGCTCGGCGACGATTGCCGGCTCCAGGCGGGCGTGACGATCTGCCATGGCGTATCCGTCGGCGCGCGCTGCGTGTTCAAGCCGGGGGCGGTCGTCGGAAGCGACGGCTTCGGCTTCGCGCCCGACGTGGACGGTTACGTCAAGGTGCCGCATCTGGGCATTGCGCGCCTCGGCAACGACGTGGAAGTCGGCGCGAACTCCACGATCGACCGCGGGACGATCGAGGACACGGTAATCGGCGACGGCGTCAAGCTGGACAACCAGGTGCAGGTCGGCCATAACTGCCGCATCGGGTCGCACACGGTGATCGCCGGTTGCGTCGGAATCTCGGGCAGCACGATCATCGGCAGCCGCTGCATGATCGGGGGCGCGGTGGGCATCGCGGGACATCTCGAGATCGGCGACGGCGTCGTCGTGACCGGCTACTCGCTGGTCACGCACTCGCTGCCGGGGCCGGGAACCTACTCTTCGGGCATGCCGGCGATCGAAGCCGCGAAATGGCGCAAGGCGGTCGCGCGCCTGCATCGGCTCGAGCGGGAGAAGAAGCGATGAGCGAAGGCTTTCCCATGGACATCCAGGCCGTGCTCGCGCAGTTGCCGCACCGGTATCCATTCCTGCTGGTCGATCGCGTCATCGAGTGCGTGCCGGGCAAGCGCATCGAGGCGATCAAGAACGTGACCGTGAACGAACCGTTTTTTTCGGGCCACTTCCCCGGCCGGCCGGTGATGCCCGGGGTCATGATCCTCGAGGCGCTCGCCCAGGCTGCCGGAATCCTCGCATTCAAGACCGCGGGCGTCGTGCCGGATGAAAAGGCGCGCTTCTATTTCGTCGGAATCGACGGCGCCCGCTTCCGCCGCCCGGTCGAGCCGGGCGACCAGCTCGTGCTGAAGGCGACGCTCGAGCGCGCCATCCGGGGCATCTGGAAATTCGCGACGGTCGCCGAAGTCGGGGGCAAGGAGGCGGCGTCCGCCACAATGATGGTCGCGCCGGAGGTCAAGCCTTGATCGATCCGCGCGCGATCGTGGCACCCGACGCCGAGATGGGCGACGGCGTCGAGATCGGGCCCTTCACAATCATCGGTCCGGGCGTGCGCATCGGCGCGGGGAGCCGGATCGGACCTCACGCCGTGATCAGGGGACCGACGACGCTGGGCCGCGAGACGAAGGTTTTCCAGTTCGCGTCGATCGGCGACGCTCCGCAGGACAGGAAATACGCCGGCGAGCCGACGAAGCTCGAAGTCGGCGACCGCAATGTGTTCCGGGAATTCTGCTCGATCAACCGCGGGACCGTCGGCGGCCGGGGAGTGACCACGATCGGCAGCGATTGCCTCTTCATGGCGTATTCGCACGTCGCTCACGACTGCATCGTCGGCGACCAGTGCATCATGTCGAATTGCACCGCCCTGGCCGGCCACGTGGTACTGGGCGACTGGGTCATCCTCTCCGGCTATTCCGCAATTCACCAATTCTGCAGGATCGGCTCCCATGCATTCCTTGCGAACAATGCCGCGGTGACGCGCGACGTGCCGCCATTCCTTCTTGTCGCGGGTTCGCCCGCCGAGCCGAAGGGCATCAACAGCGAAGGGCTGAAGCGCCGCGGATTCGATGCGGCGCAGATCGCGAACATCAAGAGCGCCTACCGGATTTTCTACCGCTCGGGACTGAAGCTGGCGGAGGCCGAGGAGCAGCTTCGCGCCCTCGTTCCGGCCCAGCCGGAGTTGAAGCCGTTCGTGGATTTCCTCGCGGCAAGCGAACGCAGCATCATCCGCTGATGGCTGTATCCCGCCCGCTGACGATCGGTCTCGTCGCCGGCGAGTCCTCCGGCGACAATCTGGGCGCCGCCCTGATCCGGTCCATCGCCGCGCGCGCGCCCGACACGCGCTTCGCAGGTGTCGCGGGTCCCGCGATGCTGTCCGCGGGCTGCGAGTCCTGGGCCGCGTCCGAGGAACTCGCGGTCATGGGACTCTTCGAGGTGCTGCATCACCTGCCGCGACTGCTCGGCCTGCGGCGCCGGATCCGCAGCGCAATGCTCGGCCTGAAGCCCGACGTATTCGTCGGCATCGATGCGCCCGAGTTCAATCTCGGTCTTGCTCCGGCGCTGCACGCCGCGGGAATCCGCACGGTCCAGTACGTGAGCCCGCAGGTCTGGGCCTGGCGTCGGGGCCGTGCCCGGCGCATGGCGCGTTTCCTGGATCTCGTGCTCTGCCTGCTTCCGTTCGAGCGCGCCGTGTACGACGAGGCGGGCCTTTCCGCGATCTTTGTCGGCCACCCGCTCGCGGACCAGTTGCCGCTCGTTCCGGACCAGGCGGCCGCGCGCGAGGAACTCGGCATCTCACTGGTCGCTCCGGTCGTCGCCGTGCTCCCAGGCAGCCGAAAGGGTGAAGTTGCGCGGCTTGCGGCCGATTTCGCCGGTGCGATCGCCTGGCTCGCCGCGCGGCGTCCCGGCCTGCAATTCGTCGCAGCCCTGGCCAATGGAAGTACCCGCGGCGAATTCGAAAGATCGCTCGCACATCATGCGCCAGGCGCGCCGGTCCGCATCGTCGAGGGGCGAGCCCAGGTCGCGCTTGCGGCCGCGAGCGTGGTCCTCGTCGCCTCGGGCACGGCAACCCTCGAAACGCTCCTCTCCAAGCGCCCGATGGTCGTCGCCTATCGCCTTGGCACTCTGACCGCGTTCGCCCTCCGGCACCTCGGCCTCCTCAAGTCCCCGTACTTCGCGCAGCCCAACCTGCTCGCCGGGCGCGCGGTCGTGCCGGAGCTCGCACAGGCGGAAGTCACGCCGGAACGACTGGGCCGGGAAATCGAGCGCTGGCTCGACGAGCCCGATGCGGTCGCTGAACTGCAGGTCCTGTTTACGGCCATCCACAGGCAGCTCCGGCAGGGGGCGAGCGAACAGGCCGCAGAGGCGGTTCTCGCGCTCGCCCGCAGGCGGGCGCCATGAGCCGGGGCAGGGCGGTGCGGCCGCGGCTGGCCGGCAGCCTGACTGCGGGCGTCGACGAAGCCGGGCGCGGCCCGCTCGCCGGTCCGGTCGTCGCGGCTGCGGTCATCCTGGACTCCCGGCGGCCGATCGCGGGCCTGCGCGATTCCAAGCTCCTCGAACCCGCGATCCGCGAACGCCTGGCGGCCGAGATCCGGGGCCGATCGGTCGCCTGGGCGATCGGCTGGGTCGATGCCGCTGAAATCGACGTGCTCAATATCCTCCAGGCGAGCCTTCTTGCGATGCGGCGCGCGCTGCAGGGACTTGCGGTTGCACCGAGCCGGGTCTGCGTCGACGGGGATCGCTGTCCGGGCGATGCAATGCTTGGTTTCGCCTGCGGCATCGAGGCCGTGGTGCAGGGCGATGCGCGCATCCGCGAAATCAGCGCCGCGTCGATCCTCGCGAAAGTGAGCCGCGATGCGTGGATGACTCGCGCGGCGGTCAGCTATCCGCATTACGGCTTCGAGCGCCACAAGGGCTACGCCACGCCGGATCACCTGGAATGCCTGGCGCGGAATGGGCCCTGCCAGCTGCACCGCCAGACCTTCGCGCCGGTAAGATCGCAACATGTATTCGACTGAGCCCCGGCCGCGCGACCCGCAGTTCGTTCACCTGCGGCTGCATACCGAATATTCGCTCGTGGACGGCATCGTCCGCGTGCCGCGGCTCATGCGCGCCGTGGCGGATGCCGGCATGCCGGCCGTCGCGCTGACCGATCACGGAAACCTGTTCGCGATGGTGAAATTCCATCGCGAGGCGGAGAAGCGCGGCGTCAAGCCGGTCATCGGCGCGGACCTGTGGATCGCCGAAGCGGGGGAGCGCGCGGAACCCGCGCTGCTGACGCTTCTCGCGCAGAACCTGGAGGGATTTCGAAACCTGACCCGGCTCGTGTCGCGCAGTTACCTCGAAGGCCAGGATCGCGGCCGGCCGCTGATAATGCGCGAGTGGCTGGACGCCGGCTCGACGGAGGGACTCATTGCGCTGTCGGGCGGAACGCAGGGCGACATCGGCCGCGCACTGCTCGCCGACCGTTCGGCGGATGCATCCGCGCTGCTCGAGCGCTGGCTCGCGCTCTTCGGCGACCGTTTCTATCTCGAGGTGCAGCGAAGCGGACGGCCCGGCGAGGAAGAGCTGATCGCCGGCGTGCTCTCGCTCCTGGCGTCCCGGCCGACAGCGGTCGTCGCGACGAACGACGTGCGCTTCCTCCTGCGGGACGAGTTCGAAGCGCACGAGGCGAGAGTCTGCATCCACGAAGGGCGGCGTCTCGACGATCCCGATCGGCCGCGAGCTTACACCGCCGAGCAATACCTGAAATCGCCGGCGGAAATGGCCGCACTATTCGCGGACATGCCCGAGGCGCTTGCAAACAGCGTCGAGATCGCGCGGCGCTGTTCACTGCCGTTGCCGCACGGCGGAATATTCATGCCGGCGTTCGAGGTGCCGGACGGCACGACGGCTCCGGAGTACCTGCGGAAGCTGGCCGGCGAGGGGCTCGCGCGGCGGCTTGGGGCGGCGGCAAGCGAAGCCGGCTACCGGGAGCGCCTCGACGCCGAGCTCGGCGTGATCTGCAACATGGGATTCGAGGGCTACTTCCTGGTGGTCGCCGACTTCATCCGCTGGGCGCGCGAGCGGGAGATCCCGGTCGGTCCGGGCCGCGGCTCCGGGGCGGGGTCGCTCGTCGCCTGGGCGCTCGGCATCACGGACCTCGATCCGATACGGCACGACCTGCTGTTCGAGCGCTTCCTGAACCCCGAGCGCGTCTCGTTGCCGGATTTCGACATCGACTTCTGCATGTCGCGCCGCGACCGCGTCATCGAGTATGTCGCCGACCGTTACGGCCGCGACCGCGTCTCGCAGATCATCACCTTCGGCTCGCTCGCCGCGCGCGCGGTCGTGCGCGACGTCGGTCGTGTCCTCGGCTTGCCGTACGGTTTCGTGGACGGCGTCGCCAAGCTGATCCCGTTCGAGCTTGGCATCACGCTCACGGACGCGCTCGAAAAGGAACCCGAACTCGCGCGCCGCTACGGGGCGGAAGACGAGGTGCGCGACCTGATCGACCTCGCACGGCGGCTCGAGGGCCTTGCCCGAAACGCGGGCACGCATGCGGGCGGCGTCGTCATCGCGCCTTCGCCGCTCACGGATTTCACCGCGCTCTATTGCGAGGCGGGCGGGACGAACGTCGTCACGCAGTTCGACAAGGACGACGTCGAGCAGGTGGGCCTCGTCAAGTTCGACTTCCTCGGGTTGCGCACGCTCACGATCATCGACCTGACCGTGAAGCTCATCAATGCGCGCCGGCTCGAAGCGGGCGAGGCGCCGCTCGACCTCGCGCGACTGCCGCTCGACGACCCGGAGACGTACAAGCTGCTGCGCAGCTGCCGGACGACGGCGATCTTCCAGCTCGAGTCGCGCGGCATGAAGGACCTGGTGCGGAAGCTCCAGCCCGACTGCTTCGACGATATCGTCGCGCTCGTCGCGCTGTTCCGGCCGGGTCCGCTCCAGTCGGGCATGGTCGACGACTTCATGGCGCGCAAGCACGGCCGCACGAGCGGGCCGATCGATTATCTGCACCCGAGTCTCGCCGGAATCCTGAAACCGACCTACGGCGTGATCCTCTACCAGGAACAGGTGATGCAGATCGCGCAGACCCTTTCGGGTTACACGCTGGGCGGCGCCGATCTGCTCCGCCGCGCCATGGGCAAGAAGAAACCGGAGGAAATGGCGACGCAGCGTTCGGTCTTCGTCGAGGGCGCGGTAGGGCGGGGCGTGCCGGCCTCGCGCGCAGCCCAGATCTTCGACCTGATCGAGAAATTCGCGGGCTACGGCTTCAACAAGTCGCATTCAGCGGCCTACGCGCTGCTCGCGTACCAGACCGCCTGGCTCAAGACGCATTATCCCGAGGCCTTCATGGCCGCGGTCCTGTCCTCCGACATGGAACACACGGACAAGGTCGTTTCGTTCATCGACGAATGCAGCGGCATCGGCCTCGAGGTCCTGCCGCCCGACATCAACGACTCGATGTATCCGTTCACGGTCGCCGGTCCCGGCACGATCCGCTACGGGCTTGGCGCGATCAAGGGAGTCGGCGAGGGCGCCGTCGATGCGATCGTCGGCGAACGCGAGCGCGGCGGCGCGTACCGCGATCTCGTCGATCTCTGCCGGCGCGTGGACCTCCGCCTCGCCGGCAAGCGCACACTCGAGGCGATGCTGAAGGCGGGCTGCTTCGATTGCTTCGGACGCACTCGGGCGACGCTCGCGCAGGCATTGCCTGCCGCGATACAGCTCGGCGAGCAGCGGACGCGCGCCTTCGCGGCCGGTCAGGACGACCTGTTCGGCGGCCTCGCGGAACCGGCGCCCGGCGGCGTGCAGCCGGCCATCGAGTTCGCCAGCATTCCCGAATGGAGTGAATCGCAGCGGCTCCAGGGCGAACGGGAAACACTGGGCCTCTTCCTGTCCGGCCATCCGATTGCGGAATACGAGCAGGAGCTGCGCCAGGTCGCTCCGGTGCGGATCGTCGATCTCGGCGGCCCACGGCCCGCCGCCGATGTCCGCGGCTTCGGCGGCGGCCGGAACGTGACGGTCGCGGGACTCGTGCTCGAGATACGCCGCCGCGGCGCCCGCATGACGCTCCTGCTCGACGACCGGAGCGCGCGCATCGAGGTGAGTCTGTTCGACGATGTCTGGCAGCAGCATCGTGCCGTGATCGCGCGCGACGCGATTCTCGTCGTCGAGGGACAGCTGCGCTTCGACGAGTTCATCGAGGATTGGCGGATCAATGCGAAGAAACTCACGCCGATCGACGAGTTGCGCGAACGCGAGGCCCGCAGGCTCCAGATCCGTCTCCCCGCGGGCGGCGGCGACGACCGCCTGTTGCAGCGGCTCGAGGAAATCCTCCGCCCCTGCCGCGGCGGACGCTGCAGCGTCGCCATCCATTACATCGGCGGTGAGGCGCGCGGCACCCTCGCGCTCGGCGAGGAGTGGGCCGTCAGGCCGACGCGCGCCCTGCTGGATGAACTCGGCCGGCTCGTCGGCAACGACGGCATCCGGCTCAGCTACGGGCCGAGGCCCGACTGACCCCACTATACTGCGCGCATGCCGCTCCAGTTCCTGGACTTCGAACAGCCCATCGCCGAACTCGAGGCGAAGATCGAGGAGTTGCGCTTTCTCGCCGAGGACTCCGATCTCAATACCGGCGGCGAGATCGAAAAGCTCCGCGCCAGGAGCCGCACGCTGACGAACAGCATCTTCGCGAACCTGACGTCCTGGCAGATCACGCAGCTCGCACGCCATCCGCAGCGGCCCTATACGCTCGATTACATCCCGGCGGTCTTCACCGAGTTCCAGGAGCTCCATGGCGACCGCATGTACGCGGACGACCAGTCGATCGTCGGCGGCCTCGCGCGACTCTCCGGCAGGCCGGTCATGGTGCTCGGACAGCAGAAGGGCCGGGACACCAAGGAACGGGTGCGTCGAAATTACGGCATGCCGAAACCGGAAGGCTATCGAAAGGCGCGCCGGCTGATGCTGACGGCGCAGCGTTTCGGCCTGCCGCTCGTCACGCTGATCGACACGCCGGGCGCGTATCCGGGCGTCGGCTCGGAGGAGCGGAACCAGAGCGAGGCGATCGCGCGGAACCTTTTCGACATGTCGCAGCTCTCGATTCCGATCGTCAGCTGCGTCATCGGCGAAGGCGGCTCGGGCGGCGCGCTCGCCATCGGCGTCTGCGACCGGCTCCTGATGCTCCAGTACGCCATCTATTCGGTCATTTCGCCGGAAGGCTGCGCTTCGATCCTCTGGAAGAGCGCCGACCGGCGCGAACTTGCCGCCGAGGCCATGGGCATCACGGCGACACGCCTGTCGCAGCTCAACCTGATCGACGAAGTGATTCCCGAGCCGCTCGGCGGCGCGCATCGCGAACCGCAGACGACCGCGGAGCGGCTGCGCGAAGCGCTGACGCGCCACCTGGAAACGCTCGCGGTCCTGCCGCAGGAGCAACTCCTCGCCGAACGGCGGCGGCGGCTTCGCGGTTTCGGCGTTTACGGCGGCGCCTGAGGAACCACCGATGGAATTCGGCGCGGAGCGCCTCGGGTCAGCGCTTGCGACGATCGATCGCGACTGGCGCATGGTGGAGTTCTGCGTTGCGTTTTCCGGCGGACTCGATTCGACCGTGCTCCTGCATGCGATGGCCGAATTGTCCGCGGAGCGGGCGCTGCGGCTTCGCGCCGTCCACGTCGATCACGGGCTGCAGCCGAAGTCCGGCGCCTGGGCAGAGGCCTGCCGGGCCGCGGGCCGCGCAACCGGCGTTCCGGTGGAGGTCCTGACGCTCGGACTCGTTCCGGCTGCGGGCGTAAGCGTCGAGGCCGCCGCCCGGGATGCGCGTTATGGGGCGCTCGCCCGGATCCTGCAACCGCGCGAATGGCTGCTCACGGCGCACCACCGGGACGATCAGCTCGAAACGGTTTTCATCCAGTTGCTGCGCGGCGCCGGTGTGCCAGGCCTTGCGGCCATGCCGGCCCGCGTGTCCTTCGGCCCGGGTTTTCTCGCGCGGCCGCTGCTCGATTTCGATCGCGACTGCCTCGAGGAATATGCGAAGCGCCGCGGGCTCGCGTGGCTCACGGATCCGATGAACGATGCGACCCGTTTCGACCGCGGATGGCTCCGCACGCAGGTCCTGCCGGCGGTGCGCCAGCGCTGGCCCGCGGCGGGTGCAACCGTCGCGCGCAGCGCCGCGCACCTGGCGCAGGCGTCCCGCCTCCTATCGGAAATCGCGTCGGCCGATGCGGCCGGCGTCGACGACGACGGGCGGCTTGCGATCGAGGGCCTCGCGCGACTGTCGCCGGACCGCCAGGTCAATCTCGTGCGCTGGTGGCTTCGGGGCCTGGGCCTGCGGCCGCCACCGGCCGGACGGCTCGCTGCTGCAATGCGCGCCTTCCACGCGGCGCGGCGCGATGGTGCGCCCTGCCTGCGCTGGGACGATGGCGAGCTCCGCCGTTATCGCGGTCGGCTCTATGCCCTGCAGCCGATGACTGCGCGGCCGAGGCTCGCGCCGGCGGCGTGCACAAATGCCCGGGTCGACCTCGGCCCGGGTCTCGGCCGCTTCGAGCTGATCGCCGGGGAGCAGGGGGGACTCTGCGCCCTGCGTGCGGCGGGCGCCGCATTCCGGTTTCGCGCCGGCGGAGAAAGCCTGCGCCCGCATCCGGATCGTCCGCGCAAGCGACTCAAGGATCTCTGCCAGGAAATGGGGATCGTGCCCTGGATGCGGGATCGCCTGCCGCTCGTCTACGTGGGGGGCCAGCTCGCGGCCGTCGGCGACTTGTGGATCGACGCGGAATTCGCCGTGCCGCCGGGGCGGCCTGCCTTGAAGCCCGTCTGGACGGGCCGGCCGCGGATCTTCTAGCGCGTCAGCGCCAGCATTCGGCCGTGTTGTCGGTGCCGCCGGAGTCTTCGGCCGTGCGAACGCCGCGGTCGGTGATGCGAAACGTCTCGCACTCCGTATCCTGCGCCTGGTTGCCGCCCGCGGCCGCGGTCGCGGACACCGTGTAGCTCGTGGCGTTGCCGGCATCGATCGCAAGGTCGTACCAGGCGTTCTCGCTGGCGTCCGCCCCCTGCAACTCCCCGGCCGCGCAATTGGGCGCGGCGGCGATGACCGTCGCGTACGTATTGCACTGGAGATAGAACTTCTCCTGCTGCGTCGCGAGCGCCAGCAGGGCGTCCTTCGCGTCCGAGCGCTGGCTGCGGAGCACGTAGCTACGGTACGAGGGAATCGCGACCGCGGCGAGGATCCCCACGATGATCATGACAACGACCAGTTCGATCAGGGTCACGCCGCGCTGGTACTTCACTTGGTTCATTGCTTGCTCCGGCGGGCGCCCGGCCGCTCGTGCGGCCGGGCGGCTGCCATCAGTTGACTCCGGTCTGCCGCCAGAGGGTCCGCACGGGCGCCAGGTTGGGAAGCGGATTGCAGGCCTCGACGCCGACGAGGCAGGGGACTTCGTTCCCGAGGAACACGTAGACCACTTCCGGTGCGATGCCGCCCTGGGCCAGCTCGGAATCCCGGTCGTCAGGCGAGTCGGGTGCCTGATAGTCCGGGTCGTCCGGATCGGTGATCCCGCTCTCACGGTCATAGACCGGGGCACCGGTGTACGCGCTCACGGTGTACAGCCGGTTCGTGCCGACGGCCGGCGAGCAGGACGTGCTGTTTACAGTCGAAGCATTGTTCGGCTCGTAGGTCGTGAACTGGATCATGCTCTGGACCGTCCGGGCCTCGGCAAGCGACTTCTCGCCCGTGAAGCCTGCGCCCGGACGGCGCAGATCCAGCCGCCAGCCGGAGGCACCCGCCGGGATCGTCGGCGTGATGTCGTCCGTGACGTCGACCAGGGTGACGTCCGCTTCCGTGATCACGGTCGCCGAGTCGTACTGCGCCTGTGTCAGACGGGCGAACGGCTGGTGATCGCGCAGGCTGTAGAAGCGGTCCTCGGTGTCGAGATTGAGCGGATGTCCGCGGTATCCCGAGCCGATGGCGATGTTGATCCAGGTGCGGCCGCCCGAGCTCAGGAACGCCGCGTCCGGCGCGTTGTAGAAGCGCCGTGTCGTGGCATTCGGGTTCGTGCCCAGGTGCGCGTTGCCGAGCGAGGCGAAGACGCCACCGGTCACGAGGTTGGCGCGCGTCTGGCCGTTATGGATGTCGAAGCGCCACACGCGCCCGCCCATGTCGGCGGCATACATGCGGTCCGCGAATCCGTCGCCGGTCAGGTCGAAGATCCGGACGTCGCCCGGAATGCCATGAAGCATCGACACATGACCCAGGTCGGCGGTCGTGTCCGTCGAAGGCCCGGCATACCACAGCACGTTGCCGCTCTCGGCATCCACCATGAAGATCTGATTGCCGGCGGAGTCGAGGGCATACGGGCCATTGTCCTGCACCGTGTCATAGCCGCCGCCGAACACGAGCACCTGCTGGAGCGTATTCTGCGTGGCGCCGCTGATGCTGACCTTGGCGACCCCGGGCGTCGACCAGCTCTGTCCGCCGCCCTTCAGCAGCTTGGCCCCGGTCTCGCTCGGCCCGATCTTCCACAGGACTGCCGGGGCGTTGCGATCGGTGACGTCGAGGCCGTAGTACTCGCTGCCGCCGCGCCGCATGCCGAAGTAGATCCGGACCGTCTCGCCGAGCGACGGCTCGAGCACGCCGTTCTCGTTGACTTCGTTCCTGATGACGCGGATGTTGCCGTCCAGGCCGAAGGTGCGCTGGGTCACCGCCTCGTTGGTGTAGAGATCCCGACCGCGGGCGAGCATCTGCTGCGGCATGAAGGCCCACAGCTCGCTGCCATCCACTGCATCGATCGCGTGCAGGTAGCCTTCGTTGGTCACCGCGTACACGACGCCGTCGGTCGGGTCGGGAGTCGTGACCGAGCCGCCATAGATGACGGTTGCCGGACGGCCGTGCATCGGATCGCCCATTACCAGACGCGCGTCGATCGTCGAGCCGTCGGAATTCTCGTCATCGACGTCGGCGCCGCGCAACCAGTTGATCAGCGCGTCGCGGCCGGGCGCCTCGGCGGCCCCGAGCCCGAGCATCGCGGTCGTGATGGTCGCATTCGTGGTCACGACGGCGTTCGCGGCGGCCGTCAGCGCCGACGCAGGATTGACGTCGGTGTAGACTTTGCGCGTCGCCGGGGTCGGCAATTCGTTCGCCGCGCCTCCGACCTCCACATCGTCGCCGTCCACGCCGGCCGACCAGAAGCTCTGGGCGGTCGTGCGGAAGAATCCGGTCGTGATTTCGACTGCCGGCGCATCGTTGGCGTCGACGATCGTGCCGTCCGGATCGAGCTTGTACTTCTTGACGTTGCCCGACCAGTTGTAGGTCTCGCTCGGGCCGAACACCGTGACGTACAGGTCGTTCAGGTTCTGGGTGCGGTTGAAGGCGTTGACCGACACCGCGGGCGCCGTGAACGAGGTATTGAAGTCGAGAATCGTGTTGACGATGTTCGTCAGCACGGTGGTGAGCGTGGCGGTGTCGCTCGCTTCATAGAACACGCCGCCGGCGCCGGCCGCCGTATTCTGGAGCGCCGTCGAGCCGCTCACTTCCGGCCCGAAGCCGATCGTGTAGGTGCTGACGTTCTGCATGCCCGCGAGCGCGGGCCGCATGTCGTTCTCGTACATGTATTCGGCGATTTCCTCGAGGCAGAGGCCGTTGCCGCTGCCCGCGCAGTTGCCGCCGATCAGCGCCTGGACCTCGCTGTTCGCGCTGTTGTCCGCAGTCGGGATACCGTCGGTCAGCAGCACGATGAAGTTGCGCTGGCAGGATTCCGTGAGCGGACTCTGGTAAAGGCCCGTGTTCCCGGACTGGCGTGAGCTCACGATGCTCGGCCACGCGACGCTCGGGCTTTTCCGTGAATTGAGGCCGTAATCGACTGCGCCACCGCTCAGATACAGGTAGGCCTCGTACATCGACTCCGACAGCGGCGTGCAGCCATCGGCATTCAGCGCGGCGATATCGGCGGTCATCAACGCAGCATTGGTCGCCACGGCTCCCATTTCGCGGAGCACCATGCCGCCTTCGGAAGTCGCCGTGTTGCTGCAGCCGTCGTTCGTGTTGTTGCTGAACTGCATCAGCCCGACATTGACGTTGTTCGACACCGCGAGCTGATTGATCGTGCTGGTCGCAACGTCCTGCACGATCTCGAGTCGCGACTGCGTCGTCGTGCTCGCGTTGTAGAGCCAGTTGAGATAGTTCGGCGAATAGAACACGTAGGCATTGTTCGCCGGGCTGGCCCAGGTGATCGCCTGGGCGGAATTGGCGGTCCAGGGGCCGGCGCTCGGGTTCGCCGCCCAGAGCTTGGTGACATTGACGCCGTCGCCGTGCAGGCCGGCATCGGCCTGGCACTCGACCCAGGTCGTGGTGCTGCTGGTGTTCGTAATGCTGCGCCAGCGGGTCTGGCCGCTGACCGTGCGCCACTGCGCCGCCCGGGCCGCAACGTAATAGCCTGCCGTCAGGAAGGCCTGGGAGGCGGCATTGCACTTGAACGCCGCGAGCGGCACCGAGTTGCCGCTGGTGCAGGCCGGCGGGCTGTTCGAGTTGCTGCCCGAAGCGCGATACACGCGGCTCGCGCTGCACGAGCCTGCATAGGTCGTCGCCGGATCGAAGGGCACCTGGGTCACGACGTCCGTGGACATGCTGCCCGAGGTATCGATGACAAAAAGGATGTTCGGCCGCTGGTTCGACACCGCATTGCCCGTGCCGACGAAGATCTCGGTCTCATCCGCGCCGGCCGCGCAGGTGACGGCCGTGAGCGCGGCGGCACAGGCGAAATTGAGGACGCGGGTGGCTGTGTGTTTCATGGATGCACTCACTGCCCATTCCCGACCGCGGCCAGGCGCACGCGGGTCAGGGTCCGGGTCTTGGGGTGGTAGAAGAGGTCGAGCCGCAGGTCATCGTCCTTGGCCGCCGCTTCGCGGAGCTGCGCATAGGACACGACTTCTTTGCCGATGTAGTAGCGCGTGCGCCCGTCGAAGCGCAGGCGGAGCGTCGGACACCCGCTGCACGGACTCGCGGAAAGGCTGCCGCCGGCGGCGCCGGGCAGGCTGACTGCGTCCGTCCCGGTTTCGAGGCATTCCTCGATCGTCTGGAGCGGCAGCGCAGCGAGGGCGCTGCCGAAGGCGAGCACGCCGACCGCCGTGGCTAGCCAACGCGCGACATTGGGATTGTTCATCGATCGATCTCCTAGCAATTGGTCGAGTCTGGCGGTCCAACGATGAAGAAATTCTGCACGTGGTCGGCCAGCGCATTTCCGGGCGCAGTCCCGGTCGCGTCCACCTGAAAGTGGTAGGCGGTGAAACCGGCGGCACCGAGGCTGTAACCGGTGGCGCCGACTCCCAATTCCGACCTGCAGACATACTGAAGCGTGTACGAATACTGGTCGCCAGGCGAATTCGGATTGTTCGTTAACGCCTGAACTTCCGGCGCGCTGGTGCTCAGCAGCGGGTTGGCAAGCGCTTCTTCGATCGCAAGCTCGGCGGACTGGAAGGCGCGTTCCTGCAACTGGGTGTTGCCGGTCATGCGCAATTCCATCGTCGACGTGAACACGCCGGAGACCGCGAGGATCGTGAGCACCAGGAGGAGCACGAGCCCGATGACGAGCGCTGCGCCCTGCTGCCGGCCCGGACTGGAAGTCATGCCTTTCATCGCCGTGTGTTCCTGAGCGCAACCGTCTTGCTGACGAGAACCCGCCGGAACGAATCCGCGGGCGTGTAGGCGGCGGGGCCGACGCGGCTCGCATAGGTGTAGGTGCGGCCGTCGATGAAGCCGGATTCCTGCTGTTCCGCGCGCACCAGGAGCCAGACGCGAACGGCGACGATCTGGTCGCCGGCCGGAATCGCGGCGTCGGGCTGCACGAAGTAGTCGGCATTCTGGTCGTCGTTGAAATCCGCGCCGAATTCCACCTGGAGGTCCTCGACGCCCGGGACAATCTGCAGATCGCCCATGACGGTGGCGCCGCCGGCCACCTCGAGCTGCTTGCGGCGCAGCGACGGCGTGCCGGGGCGTTCGTCGGAATCCTGATCGACGTAATAGCCATTCGCGATCAGCGCGCGCGTCTCGGAAACCGGCGGCAGATAGCCCGCCGGCAGTGTGCCGCTCGCGAACAAGGAGCCCTGCACGCGGCTCGTCTGTAGCTTGATCTGGCCGGCGCTCGCGCCGAGCGCGGCGGGCGCAATGACCTGCGTCGATGCGCGGCGGATCGTCAACTGGTCGGAGCCGGGAACGGCGGCGCTGTATTCCGCGCAGGTGTAGCCATAAGCGTCGTTGTTCGCCTCGACGTAGGCGGGCAGCTTCACGGCCCACATGGCGCCGCACTCACTGATCGCTCCGGCATAGGCGGCGAGCTCGGCCGGCAATGCATAGGCGGGATCGACGTCAGGCGGACTCGCGGGATCGAGCTTGGGACCATTCTCGATGAAATCGGCACGGCTCATGAGGCCCCAGTAGCTCGCCATGCGCAGGTCCGCCTCGATCGTGCTCATCGCATAGCGCGCCGTTTCCTGGAGGCGCGCGGCGGCATCGTTCGTCCGGTACAGGTCCCGGGTCTTTCCGAACACGGTGATCGCGCCGGCGAGGAGGAAGGTGCCGATCGCCAACGCGACCATCAACTCGACGAGGCTCAGGCCCCGTTGCGACCGGCACGACGGGGTGCGGGATGTCTTCATGTGGCGAATCCGATCTGGAAGGTCACCGGCGCCACTTCGCCGACTTCGGCCCAGCGGACAGTGACGACGTAATTGGCGGGCTCGCCTGCGCCCACGGGCGCGGTCACGACAACCTGACCCTGGCCGTTCGGCAAGAACTGGCCAATCGTCGCCTTCCAGCGCGAAAGATCGGTCGCCGCAAGGTCGGCGTCGCTGCAGCCGCCGGTGGTGTCGCAGGCCGCAATTGCGACTTCGGCATCGGCGAACAGCGTGCCATAGGCGGCCTGCGCCGTGCGATTCATGCGGATTCGATCGGCAAGGTCCGCCGCCAGATTCACGGCCTGGGTGCGGTAGACAGCGGTGCGGCCGGATTGCAGGCTCTTGAGTAACAGCGCTGCGATGCCGAGCAGGCCGATGGCCAGCACGACGAGTGCCACCAGCACCTCGACCATGGTGAAGCCCGCCTGGCCGGGGCGACGCAAAACGCGAAAACGTTTCATGTGACTCCGCATGATTCAGCTCGCCTCGCAACCGCCGACGTCGACGCCGATCGTGTCGAGAAGATCCTGGATTTCATCCATATTCCGCGTGACGCCGGCGCGCCCCGTGACCGAGACCAGGATTCCGCGCGCCGCCGACAGCTCGCCCCCGGAGGGCGTGTTGCCGCGCTCGTCGCAAAGCACGAGCTGGGCCGCGTTGGGGTTCAGCGCGAAGCCATTCAACAGGTAAGTGACGGCGAACGGATCGACGGACGACTGCGCCGTAATCTGCGGGTTCATCGCCTCGTGCTGCATCAGCACCACTTCGCCGGCGTCGACCTGGCCGCTCTGGTTGATGTCGACGAACGCGATCCAGCCGGTCAGCAGGTCTGACGCGGCGCAGGTGGGATTGGCAATCTGCGAATTGGCGCTCGTGCAGAGCGTCACCGGCCTGCGGCGCTTGATGGCCTCGGAACGGGCGAAGTGAAAGCCGGCCATCACGTCATTGGCCGCACTCGTGATGCGTGAATTGCGGATGAAATTGCCCATCGTCGGGACGGCAATGGCGAGCAGGATGCTCCCGATCGCGACGACCAGCATCAATTCGAGCAGCGTGAAACCGGATTGGGCTCGTTTCATGGGTCGCACTATAGGGAGTGCCGGCAGGGCCGAAGCGGGCGCTCCGACGGGCGCTTGCAGCGTGGCGACGAACGGCAGAAATGGCCGTAAACCGTGCCGGTTATGTCGGGCGCCGCGTGAACTGCTTCACATTTCCTCTGGCACCGCCCGCCGCGCTCAACTAGACTGAACTCCCGTCGTTTCGCTCCGACGGCGGGGATCCCAGATGACGCGATTCGTGTTCGTGACCGGTGGCGTGGTTTCCTCCCTGGGGAAAGGCCTCGCATCGGCCAGCCTGGGCGCGATCCTCGAAGGCCGCGGGCTCAAGGTCCGCATGGTCAAGCTCGACCCCTATATCAATGTGGACCCGGGCACGATGAGCCCGTTTCAGCACGGGGAGGTCTTCGTCACCGAAGACGGGACGGAAACCGACCTGGACCTCGGCCACTACGAACGCTTCGTCCGCACCACGACCGGCCGCAACAGCAATTTCACGACCGGGCGCATCTACGAACGCGTGATCGCGCGCGAGCGGCGCGGCGATTACCTCGGCGCGACCGTGCAGGTGATCCCGCACATCACGGACGAAATCCGCCGCAGCATCAAGCTCGGCGCCGGCGACGCCGACGTCTGCATGGTCGAGATCGGCGGAACCGTCGGCGACATCGAGTCGCTGCCGTTCCTCGAAGCCATCCGGCAGATGGGCGTCGAGCTCGGCCGCAGCAATTGCGTCTACATCCATCTGACGCTGGTGCCGATCGTCGGCGGCTCGGGCGAGATCAAGACCAAGCCCACGCAGCATTCCGTCAAGGAACTGCGCGGCATCGGCATCCAGCCCGACGTGCTCCTGTGCCGCTGCCGCGATCCGCTGCCGGAAGAGCAGCGCCGGAAGATCGCGCTCTTCACCAACGTCGAGGAGCGCGCCGTCATTTCGGCAGTCGACGCCGACGACATCTACCGGATTCCGATCCTGCTGCATGAGCAGCAGCTCGACGCCATCGTCTGCGACAAGCTCGGGATCACCGCGCCGCCCGCGGATCTGCGCGAGTGGCAGCAGGTCGTCGCCGCCCGCCATCAGCACGATGCGACGGTCAACGTCGCGATGGTCGGCAAGTACGTGCAGATCCGCGACTCCTACATTTCGTTGAATGAGGCGTTGCGCCATGCGGGTCTCAAGACCCGCACGCGGGTCCAGGTCCACTACGTCGAGTCGACCGATATCGAGAGCGCAGGCACCGCCTGCCTCGCCGGCATGGACGCGATTCTGGTGCCCGGCGGCTTCGGCGAGCGCGGCATCGAGGGGAAGATCGCCGCGGTTCGCTACGCGCGTGAACACGGCGTTCCCTACCTCGGCATCTGCCTCGGCATGCAGGTCGCGGTGATCGAATTCGCGCGCGGCGTGCTGGGGCTTCCGGGCGCGAACTCGACGGAGTTCGAGCGCGGCGCGGCGGACCCCGTCATCGCGCTCATCACGGAGTGGCGCGATCGCACGGGGGAGACGCTTCGCCGCGACGACCGCTCGGAGCTCGGCGGCACGATGCGCCTCGGCGCGCAGGAATCCCGCATCCTGACGGGTACGCTCGCCCGCAAGGTATACGGACGCGACGCCATCCACGAAAGACACCGCCACCGCTACGAATTCAACAACAACTACCTCGAGCGCATGCAGAAGGCGGGCCTTGCGATCTCCGCGTACTCCGAGGACGGACTGGTCGAGATCGTCGAACTTCCGTCGCACCCGTGGTTCATCGGCGTGCAGTTCCACCCGGAATTCACGTCGAACCCGCGCGACGGGCATCCGCTGTTCGCGAGCTTCGTGCGCGCTGCGCGCGAGCACGCCGTCGCAAAGCTCCCCAGGGCGGCGAGCGCGTGAAGCTCGCCGGCAGCGAAATCGGACCCGATCGGCCGCTGTTCCTGATCGCCGGGCCCTGCGTCGTCGAAGACCCGGGACTCACGAAGGACATTGCGGGCGAACTGAAGGAGATCACGGGCAAGCTCGGAATCCCGTTCGTCTTCAAGGCGTCCTACGACAAGGCGAATCGCTCGTCGCGCGCCTCGTTCCGCGGCCCCGGCATCGAACAGGGCCTGAAAGTCCTCGCCGAAGTGCGCCGTCAGTTCGGCGTGCCGGTCCTGACGGACGTGCACGAGGACACGCCGCTCGCCGAGGTCGCGTCGGTCGTGGACGTGCTCCAGACGCCCGCGTTCCTGTGTCGCCAGACGAATTTCATCGTCAACGTCTGCTCGCAGGGCAAGCCCGTGAACATCAAGAAGGGACAGTTCCTGAGTCCCTGGGAGATGTCGAACGTGGTCGAGAAGGCGCGCTCGACTGGCAATCAGGCCATCATGGTCTGCGAGCGCGGCTTCAGCTTCGGCTACAACAACCTGATCTCGGACATGCGCGCGCTCGCGGTCATGCGCGACTTCGGCGCGCCGGTCGTGTTCGACGCGACGCATTCGGTCCAGTTGCCGGGGGGGAAGGGCACGGCCTCGGGCGGGCAGCGCGAGTTCGTGCCGGTGCTCGCGCGCGCGGCGGTCGCGGCCGGCGTCGCCGGCATCTTCATGGAGACGCACCCGCGGCCGGAGCAGGCGCTTTCCGACGGCCCCAACGCCTGGCCGCTGTCGC
>DASWIQ010000043.1:0-4337 GCA_036397615.1 Steroidobacteraceae bacterium | reverse complement strand
CAGATTCGCAGATTCTTCCGAGAATCTGCGAATCTGCGACCCGGCACCGTTTAACGCTCCGCGCGCACTTTGACCTTCACTTCGTCGATCGCCGTGCCGAGTTCGGCGGCGAGCGCTTTCGCGGCTGCGGGCGCGGCATAGCGCAGCCGCGTGCCCCAGGCCGCCGAGCGCACGAGAATCGTGAGCCTGCCGCCGCGTAGGACGGCGCCCCAGACCTCGGTGGAAAGGTCCGACGGCAAAACGCGCCTTAGTGACATAAGCGTGTGTTCGGCGTCCGCGGTGCCCTCGCGTAGCCGTCGCAGCATTCCCTGACCTTGTCCGAGCAAGTGACTGACGGCGGTCGGTTTTTTCATCGGGGGCCGCCCGCGCGCCGGGCCTGCACAGCATGAAAGTACTTGAGTCTCAAGGAGTTTTTTGGCATCGTGCGCCGATTGCATAAGGCCCGAAGAGGCCCCGCCCAGCCATTATGAGCTTCAAACGCCTGCTCGCGTACACAGCCGCCGGTTTCGCGACGCTCGCGCTCGTGACCGGTGCCTGGCTTGCCGGCGGCCGCTGGGGCGCGGAGAGCCCGCTCGGCGAGTTCACGCTCGCGCGCTGGAACGACGAACTTGCGGCGCAGAGCGAACAACTCGCGCGCATGCAGCAGGACGTCGACGACCAGGTCGCGACGCTCGCGACGCGGGTCGGACGTATGCAGGCGCAGTTGATCCGCCTCGATGCGCTCGGCAGGCAACTCACGGAAGTCGCAAAGCTGAAGCGCGGGGAATTCGATTTCGATCAGCCGCCCGCGCTCGGCGGGCCCGAGACGGGTCCGGGCGAAGGACCGGTCGTGCCGGCCCTCGATTCGATGCTCGACACGATGGACGCGCAGATCGACGATCGGCGCCGCCAGCTCACCGCCCTGCAGAACCTGATTCTGACGCGCGAACTCGCGCGACAGATCGTGCCGGGCGGACGGCCCGTCGAGTCAGGATACATCTCGTCGCTCTACGGGCAGCGCACGGATCCATTCGACGGCAACCAGGCGAGTCACCACGGACTCGATTTCGCCGGTGCACCGGGCACGCGGGTGCTCGCGGTCGCGGACGGAATCGTGAGCCATGCGGGGATCGACGGCGGTTACGGCCGGCTGATCGAAGTCACGCACGGCAACGGCTATGTCACGCGTTACGCCCACAACGCCAAGCTTCTCGTGAAGCCCGGCCAGACCGTGAAGCGCGGCGAGCCGATCGCTCTGATGGGATCCACCGGCCGCTCGACCGGCACGCACCTGCATTTCGAGGTGCTGCGCGGCGGACGCCCGATGAATCCGCTGACCTTCGTCCGCCGATAGCCTTTCGGCTCGAACGAAAATACCCGCGTCGTGTCGTAGTAAACTACCGGTTTTTCGGCCGGTCCCAGCAGCGGGCGCCTTCGGCTGCCCCGATCCGAGGTTTCAGGCGCGTGTTGAACATCTTTACGCGGATTTTCGGCAGCCGTAACCAGCGGCTGCTGCGCCAGTACGCCGAGCGCGTGAAGCGGGCGAACGGATTCGCCGAAGCGCTCGCGAAGTTGCGCGACGACGAGCTGCGTTCGCAGACCGGGACATTCCGCGCGCGTTTCGCCGCCGGCGAGACGCTCGACGACATCCTCCCGGAAGCTTTCGCCACTGCGCGCGAAGCCGCGGCCCGCTCGGTCGGCATGCGGCCGTTCGACGTGCAGCTGATCGGCGGCATGGTGCTGCACGAGGGCAAGATTTCCGAAATGCGCACGGGCGAGGGCAAGACCCTCGTCGCGACGCTTCCGGTCTATCTCAACGCGCTCGCAGGCAAGGGCGTGCACGTCGTGACCGTCAACGAATACCTGGCGCAGCGCGACGCGGAATGGATGGGGCCCATCTATCGCGCGCTCGGCCTCACGGTCGGCGTCATCACGAGCGGCCAGCCGCAGGCGGAGAAGCGCGCGGCCTATGCCTGCGACGTGACTTACGGGACGAACAACGAATTCGGCTTCGATTATCTGCGCGACAACCTCGCGGCGCGCCTCGAGGATCGCGTGCAGCGCGGCCAGCCCTACGCGATCGTGGACGAGGTGGACTCGATCCTGATCGACGAGGCGCGCACGCCGCTCATCATTTCCGGGCCGGCCGAGGAGAGCACCGAGCTCTATGTGAAGATCAACGAGCTTGTGCCGCGATTCACGCGCCAGGCGACCGAGGAAGGCGAAGGCGAATATTACGCCGACGAGAAGACCCGACAGGTGCACCTGTCGGAGGCCGGCTTCGAGAAGGCCGAGGAACTGATGCAGCAATCGGGGCTGCTGCGCGAAGGCGACAGCCTCTACGATCCGGCGAGCATCCGGCTGATGCACCACCTCAACGCGGCGCTGCGCGCGCACACCCTGTACCAGAGGGACGTCGAATACATCGTGCGCGGCGCCGAGGTGATCATCGTCGACGAGTTCACCGGCCGCACGATGCCGGGCCGCCGCTGGTCCGACGGCCTGCACCAGGCGGTCGAGGCCAAGGAAGGCGTGCGCATCCGCGAGGAAAACCAGACCATCGCGTCGATCACCTTCCAGAACTATTTCCGCCTCTACGGCAAGCTCGCGGGCATGACCGGCACCGCGGACACCGAAGCCTTCGAGTTCCAGCAGATCTACGGGCTCGAAGTCGTGGTCGTGCCGACCCACAAGCCGATGATCCGCAACGACATGTCGGATCTCGTCTACCTGAACCAGAAAGACAAGTTCGACGCCATCATCGAGGACATCCGCGATTGCGTGAAACGCGGCCAGCCGGCGCTCGTCGGCACGACCTCGATCGAGACTTCCGAGAACCTGTCGGGCCACCTGAAACAGTCCGGGATCGCGCATGCGGTGCTGAACGCCAAGCAGCACGAGCGCGAGGCCATGATCATCGCGCAGGCGGGGCGGCCGGGAACCGTGACGATCGCGACCAACATGGCCGGCCGCGGCACCGATATCGTGCTCGGCGGCAACGTCGCGCGCCAGGTGGACCAGCTCCGCAAGGACGGCGTGATGAGCGAGGTGCAGCTCGCCGGCTGCGCCCGCGAGCTCGAGAACGAGTGGCAGCAGCTTCACGAGCAGGTGATCGCCGCGGGCGGCCTGCACATCGTCGGCACCGAGCGTCACGAGTCGCGGCGCATCGACAACCAGCTCCGCGGCCGCTCGGGACGCCAGGGCGATCCGGGCTCGAGCCGCTTTTATCTTTCGCTCGAAGACAACCTGATGCGCATCTTCGGCGACCCCGAGCGCACGAAGTCGCTGCTCCGGACCGTCGGCATGCGCGAGGGCGAGGCGATCGAGAGCGGCATGCTGACGCGCCAGATCGAGCGCGCGCAGCGCAAGGTCGAATCGCACAATTTCGATGCGCGCAAGAACCTGCTCGAATACGACGACGTCGCGAACGACCAGCGCAAGGTGATCTATCGCCAGCGCACAGAGATCATGTCCACTGACGACATCGCCGGAGTGATCAAGGACGTGCGCGCGGAGGTCGTGAACGAGATCGTCGCGCAATACATTCCGCCGGACAGCGTCGAGGAGCAATGGGATGTGGCGGGGCTCGAACAGGCTTTCGAGCGCGACTTCGGCGTGCAGACCGGGCTCGCGGCCTGGCTCGCCGAGGACCCGGCGAGACATGGCGACGAGGCCGCGGAGCGGCTGCTCGGCGCGATCGAAGCCGTTTACGACGAGAAAGTGAAACAGGTCGGCGCGCCGGTCATGCGCCACCTCGAGCGCGCCGTGATGCTCCAGCAGCTCGACATGCACTGGCGCGAGCACCTGGCCGGCATGGATTACCTGCGGCAGGGGATCTATCTTCGCGCGTATGCGCAGAAAAATCCCAAGCAGGAGTACAAGCGGGAAGCCTTCGCGCTTTTCACGGCGATGCTCGACCGTATCCGCAGCGACACCGTCATGCTGCTGCAGCGCCTGCAGGTGCGCACGGAAGAGGAGATCGAGCGCGAGGAAGCCGAGCGCCAGCGGCGCTTGCAGAGCCGCATGCAGCTCCAGCATGCGGCGCCACCGGAGCTCGCCGCCCGGGTGCCGTCCGCGGTGGCGGCGGGCGCACGCGACGAGGCTCCCGCACCGGAGCCTGCCGCGGAGCCATTCGTCCGCGGCGAACGCAAGGTCGGCCGCAACGAGCCCTGCCCCTGCGGGTCGGGCCGGAAATTCAAGCACTGCCACGGCGCGCTGCAGCGGGCCGGCGGTTAGCGGCGCTCGACCCCGGAGCGGGCGATCCACGGATGGCGGGTCCTGCTGAAATTCATGTGATTGCCGGCGCGATCCTGGACGCGGATGGCCGCGTGCTGATCGCGCAGCGCCCGCGCGGGAGG
>DASWIQ010000042.1:0-10293 GCA_036397615.1 Steroidobacteraceae bacterium | reverse complement strand
CAGATTCGTAGATTTGCTTGGCGCTACGCAAATCTACGAATCTGCGACCCGGCACCGTGATGCAGTTTGCAGAATCCGGGCCCGGAACCGTTTGAACTGCGGTCATGGAGCTCCAGACAGTCTCCGACGTGCGCGAGTTCTTCCGCGATGCGCTGCAGAACGCGCTCGAGCATCAGCACCTGCAGGTGCGCGATCACACCGAGCATTACATCGTCAACCTGCTCGCGATGTTCTCGCACACCGACGCGCTCTTCGAGCCGGGCGCGGAGCGCACGCAACTCAAGCCGCTCGCACTGCTCCTCGCCGAGGCGGCCGATGCGCCGGACGACCGCCTTCGATTCCGCACGCTCCAGCGCCTCGGCGACGTCGCGCTCTTCGTCGCGGGATTCCTCGCCGGCGGGTTTGCGCGCCGCCCGGTAGACATCGATTACCACATCGCCATGGGCGGCCGCGCCTACGGCACGCTCGCGCAGGCGCCCTATCACGGGGCACAGCGCGTGCTCGGGCAGGTATTCGCCGAGCTCGAGGACAAGTTCCAGCCGCTCGTCGACGCGCTGAACGAAATCGGCGAAGGCGCGGCGCGGCACTCGCCGCGCGACGTGCTCCGGCTCTACGAGCTCTGGCACACGACCGGCAGCCGCCGCGCGCACCGCCTGCTGCTGAAGCTCGGCATCCGGCCCGTGCCCGCCGGCACGATCGCGAATTGAACCGCCATGGCCGCACGGGCCCTCGCGCGGCTCGAAGCCCTGCTGACCGGCATTTACGACCTCGATATTGGATGTCGCGTCGAAGACTTTCTCGTCACTGACCGTCAGGCGCTTCCGGGCGAGTGCCGCGAAGCGCCGGGCGACGAGCAGCTCTTCGTGAGCGCGGTCGACGACGATCTCTGCATGTCGCTCTATCTCGATCCCGCGCTCCTCGAGCGGCTCGAAGCGAACGACCCGAGCGAAGGACTGAACGGCGGCAACGTCGCCGACTGCTGGACCGCGCTCGAAGGCATCAGCCATTTCCTCTGCGTCGCGCACAATGCCGGCCACGACCGGCCCGTCTCGCGCCTCACGCTCGAACTGCAGGCCGAGATCGACAAGTACGTGGCGAGCGTGGCGCTCCTGCGGAAGCGCCACCCACGGCGCTTTCCCGCCGAACTGCACTCGCTCCTCTTCCGGCGCGCGCGGGTCGATCCCGCGCTCGCCGCCGGCCACGAGCCGCTGTACCGCCGCGCCAGCCGGCAGGCGGCGCGGTTCTGCGCCAGGCTCGAGCCGCGGCTGCGCTCGCTCTGCCGTCGCGACGACGGAACGTGGCTCAGGGAGCTGCGCCGGTTCTACCGCCTGAGCGATTTCGGCAAGCTCCGGCTTATCGAGGTGAGCTAAACTGCGCCACTCTCGCCCGGTAGAGCCGCAGCGTGCCAGGCAATCTCATCTACGAAGTCGAGTGCCAACTCGACCCCGATATCGTCGCGGATTACGACGCCTGGCTTCCCGGCCACGTGCGGGACGTGCTGGCCTGTCAGGGTTTTCTCGGCGCGACCATCGAATTCCCCGAAACGCCCCCAGGCGAGCGCCAGCGGCGCCGCATTCGCTACCGCATCGACAGCGTTGCGGCACTCGACCAATACCTCGAGAACCAGGCGACGCGGCTTCGGACCGAGACTGCGCAGCGTTTCGGCGGCCGGGTCCACTGCGAGCGCCGGGTCCTCAGGCCCCGGCATGAGCTGACGCCGCCGGCCCATGAGCCGCGTCGCTGCCTGAATTGCGGCACCCCGCTCTCCGGCAACCACTGCGCGGAGTGCGGCCAGTCCTCCGACGTGCACGTGCTTTCCATGAAAGAAGTGGCCGGCGACGTCACGCATTCGCTGCTGCACCTCGACAGCCGCGCCTGGCGCACGCTGCGGCTCCTGGTCCGGCGCCCGGGAGAGCTGACGCGCGAGTTCATCGCGGGCCGCCACCAGAGCTATCTGCCGCCGTTCCGCCTTTACCTCGGCGTCAGCATCCTGTTCTTCGCGCTGTCGGCGCTCCTGCCGGACTCGGATTCATTCCGCGTCGATGACGAAGGCAATACCAAGGACGAGTTACGCAAGGAACTGGAAGCGGAAGGCGTCGATTCCGAGAAGATCGACAAGTCGATCGTCGGAGAATCCGACTGCAAATTCCAGGTTTTCGACGCGAAAGAATTTGACGATCTCGAGCTGGCGCTCGGGCGGGCCTGCAGGAAGATGCGCGCCGACGGCGGGGCCCATTTCGCCGAGCGCTTTGCCGCGACGGCGCCGAAACTCATGTTCCTGTTCCTGCCGCTCATCGCGGCAGTGGCGCTCCTCTTCTACTGGCGGCCGCGACGGCTCTATGCCGAGCATCTCGTGCTGTTCCTGCACAACCACGCCTTCACTTTCCTGCTGCTCGGCGTCACGGACATCCTGGGAGCGATCTCTAACCTCGAGATTCCATTCATCGGAATCCTCGATTTCGTCAATTTCCTCCTGTTCGTCTACCTGCCGTACTACGTGTTCCGCTCGATGCGGGTCGTGTACGCCGAGGGTCGCCTCAAGACGACACTCAAGTTCCTGGCGCTCGGGACGATCTATTTCCTGCTGCTCGGCATCACGATGCTCGGGGGTCTCGTCTACACCATGCTGGCGCTCTCATGAGCGATCACCGCCGGACGATCCTGCACGTCGACATGGACGCGTTCTACGTGGCCGTCGAGCAGCATGACCGCCCCGAGCTCGCCGGCCAGCCGGTGGTCGTCGGCGGCGCCGGCGGCCGCGCGGTGGTCGCGGCCGCAAGCTACGAAGTGCGCCGTTTCGGCGTGCATTCGGCGATGCCGATGCGCGAAGCGCTCCGGCGCTGCCCACAGGCGGTCGTCGTGAGCCCGCGCTTCAAACGCTATCGCGAGATCAGCGCGCAGGTCTTCGAGATATTCCTCGAATTCACGGATCTCGTGGAAGGTCTTTCCCTCGACGAGGCGTTTCTCGACGTCACCGCGAGCACGGGGCTCTTCGGCAGCGGCGAGGCCATGGCGCGCGAGATCAAGAGGCGCATCCTTGAACGCACCGGGCTCACCGCCTCGGTCGGCATCTCGCACAACAAGCTGCTCGCAAAGCTCGCGTCCGAGATGCACAAACCCGACGGTCTCACGGTGATCCGGCTCGAGGATGTGTCGACGACGCTCGATCCGCTCCCCGTCGGGCGTCTGTTCGGCATCGGCGCGAAGACCGCGGCCCGTCTCGAGCAGGAGGGTCTCTTCACGCTCGGGCAACTGCGGCGCGCGCCTGAGTCCGCGCTCTGGCCGCTCTTTCGCCGCGAAGCGCGGACATTCCGCGATCGTGCGGCTGGCATCGACGAGCGCCCGGTCGTCTCCGACGCGCCCGAGAAGCAGATCAGTTCCGAGGAAACCTTCGACGTCGACATCCGCGACCACAAGGAACTCCAGGAACGCCTCGCGCAGCTCGCCGATCGCACGACCGCGCGGCTGCGCGCCCGTCAGTTCAAGGCCGGGATGGTCAGCATCAAGGTGCGGCGGCGCGACTTCGAAACTTACACGCGGCAGCGGAGCTTCAATCCGCCGACGCAGGAGACGCGCCTCATCGCCCAGGTCGCGGCGGACCTGCTCGAGCACTGGCTCCAGGAGCAGCCGCGCGCCGCGGTGCGGCTTCTCGGCGTCGGCGTGAGCGATCTCGAGCCCGAGCAGCAGCTCGATCTCTTCACGAGCCGCGAGTCCGACGAATCGCAACGTCTCGACAGCGCGCTGGACCGGATTCACGGCCGCTTCGGCGACGAGGCCATCCACCGCGGCACCGACCGGTAACGAAGGGCAGCAGGGCTGGAAGGAGGGACGCTTTCCTTTTCCTTCGGTCCTTCGGGAAAAGGGAAGCGTCCCTCCTTCCAGCCCCGTTGCCCTTCTTTGCAGCTTGCTGCCGGGGAGGGCATCATGAAGCGCCCATGTACACCAGTTTCTTCGGGCTGAACGAAAAGCCGTTCGCGATCACGCCGGATCCGCGATATCTCTACCTGAGCGAGCGGCACACTGAAGCGCTCGCACACCTTGCCTATGGAATCAGCGAAGCCGGCGGCTTCATCCAGCTGACGGGCGAAGTCGGCACCGGCAAGACGACGGTGCTCCGCAGTCTCCTCCAGCAGTTGCCGCCGCATTGCGACGTCGCGCTGATCCTGAATCCGCGGGTCACGCCCGCGGAGTTCCTGCTCGCGATCTGCGACGAGTTGCACGTGCAGGTGCCGGGTCACGCGGCCGGCAGCGTCAAGGAGCTCGTCGACCAGTTGACGCATTACCTCCTCGATGCGCACAGCCGCGGCCGGCGCGTCGTGCTGATGGTGGACGAGGCGCAGAACCTCGACCCCGACGTGCTCGAGCAGGTTCGCCTTCTCACGAATCTCGAGACGGCGACGCAGAAGCTTCTCCAGATCATCCTGATCGGCCAGCCGGAACTGCGGGCCGTGCTCTCGAAGCCGGAACTTCGCCAGCTCGCGCAGCGCGTCACGGGTCGTTATCACCTGGAGGCGCTGCGCCGGAAGGAAACGCTCGCCTACATCCGCCACCGCTCGCGGGTCGCCGGCGCGACGCGCGACCTGTGCACGCCCGGCGCCTTGCGCGAGATCCACCGCCTGTCCGGCGGGGTGCCGCGCATCATCAACGTCATCGCCGATCGCGCGCTCCTCGGCGCCTATACCCGAGAGCAGCACGAGGTCGACGGCGCGCTCGTCCGGCGGGCGGCATCCGAGGTTTATGGCCGGCCCGTGCTGTCGCCGTGGATCCGCGCGCTCGCGATCGGCGGCGCCGTGGCGGGCGCCGCGCTCATCGGACTCGTCTTGTGGAGCGCCCTGCCCGCTTTCGAGCGGCCGAAGGCGGACGCGTCGGCATCCGCGGAGACAGCGGTCGCCGCGGCCGTGCCGGCGCCGCCGCCCCGCGTGGCGCTGGGCGCCGTGCTCGCGAAGGATTCCGCGGCGACCACGATGGACGCGGCGTTCACGACCCTGTTTTCGCTCTGGGACACGGAATACCGGCCCGGTACGAACCTCGCCTGCGAGCAGGCGGACGCGCAGGGCCTCTCCTGCGTATGGCAGCGCGGCTCGCTCGCGCAGCTCAAGCTGATCAACCGCCCGGCGATCCTGTCGCTCATCGATTCGGGCGGCTCGCCGCACCAGGTCGTGCTGGCGGGTCTCGATGCGAACGGCGCGAAGCTCCGCTTCGGCGGCGGTGAGACGCAGGTGCCGATCGCGGAGCTCGCGGACTACTGGTTCGGCGAATTCCTCGTGATGTGGCGGCCGCGAACCGACGAACTCAGGCCCCTGCGGGCCGGCATGCGCGGCGAAGACGTGCGCTGGCTGCGCCAGGGGCTCGAGCAGCTCGGCGGCCTGCCCGCCTCCACCGCCATGGAGGATTACTTCGACTCGGAGCTGCAGCGTCTCGTCGAGGAGTTCCAGCGGAGCCGGCGTCTCGCCGTGGACGGCATCGCCGGACTCCAGACGCAACTCGTGCTCGACGCGGCCCTCGGCGCGCCGGGCACGCCGACGCTCGCGCATGCGGAACCGCAGGCGGGCGCATGAGCTTCATCCTCGATGCCCTGCGCAAGTCCGAGATCGAGCGCCAGCGCCAGAGCGGCCCGAGCATCGCGGAGTTCCCCGCCGCGCACGAGGATCGCCGGCTGCCCGTCGCCCTGCTGGCGATCGGTCTCCTGCTCGCGGTGAATGTGGGTGTCGTGCTCTTCTTCCTGTTGCGGGACGCGCGCGAGCCCGTCGCGGCGCCGGCCAACCCGGCATCCGCGATGACGGACGCCGCTCCCGCCGCCGTATCGCCTGCGCCCGAACCCGCCGGAGCGCCTCCGATCGCGGCGGCGCCGTTCGACGAACTCGCGAACCAGCCGGCGCAGGCGTACGACGAGCTCGCGACGGAGCCGCCGGATGCGCCGGATCCGACGCTGATTCCGGACTCGCCGGTGTCCAGACCCGGCGTGACTTACTCCGAGGCTCCGCCCACGGCGATCGACAATTTCCCCGCGCAGGGCACGGCAGGACTGCCCGAGCTCAGCGTCGACCTCCATATCTTTGCGGACGATCCGGCGAAGCGGGCCGTGTTCATCAATGGACGCCGCTACGTGCAGGGTGCCCGGATCATCGAGGGGCCCGTGGTCGAGGAGATCACGCGCGATGGCGCGGTGCTGAATTATCAAGGCCGTCGCTTCCTGCTGCCCCGGCTGTAGCCGGGCCGCCCGCGCATGAATGCCGCGGTTTCGCCCGCCCTCGCATTGCGCGGCACGGAACTCTCTGCGGCGCTCCGCAGCGGGATTCACCGCCTCATCTCGCGCGAAGAGCTGATCAACAAGATCAACGTGTTTCCGGTACCCGACGGCGACACCGGCACCAATCTCGCGTTGACGCTGAATGCCGTACTCGCAGCGCTTCGCGCCAATCCGGAGACGCATGCCGGGCAGCTGCTGACGCGCGTGGCCGATGCGGCGCTCGACGGCGCGCGCGGCAATTCCGGCGCGATCCTCGCGCAGTTCCTGCTCGGCGTGGGCGACTGCGCGGGTCAGGCGGAGGAATTGACCGCGGAGGGGTTCGCGTCCGCGGTCGCGGCCGGCGCAGCTTACGCCCGTGAATCGCTCGCCGAGCCGCGCGAAGGCACGATCCTCACGGTGCTGACCGATTTCGCGAAGGCGCTCGAAGCGGCGGTCCGCGACGGCGAGCGGGACTTCCGGCCGCTCTTTCGCGAAACGCTCCCAGCGGCCCGCGAATCGCTCGAGGCGACACGCGGCCAGCTCGAAGTGCTCCGCCGGGCCAATGTGGTCGATGCCGGAGCGCTCGGCTTCGTCGAGCTCATTGCCGGCATGACGGATTACCTCGAGACCGGGATCGTGCCGGAGGACGACGCGTCGATCACGCTCCTCCGCGAGGACGAGGCCACCGCCGGGTCGCAGGTCGATCTCGAGCACCGCTACTGCACCGAATGCACGATCACGGGCGAGACCATCGACCGGCGGAAGCTTCGCGAGCAAGCGTCAGCGCTCGGCTCGAGCCTCGTGGTCGCGGGTACCCAGCACAAGGTCCGGCTCCATCTTCATACGAATGCGCCATCATCACTCTTCGCGCTCGCCGCCCGTTACGGCGCGGTCGGCGGCGAGAAAGCGGACGACATGGAGCGCCAGCAGGAAATGGCGCATCACGCCGCGCGCCGCAAGGTCGCCGTCGTCACCGACTCGGCGGCCGACTTGCCAGAGTCCGTGCTCGAGGCGCTCGACATCCACGTCGTTCCGGTTCGCGTGCATTTCGGCACGCAGAGCTTTCTCGACAAGGTCGGGCTTTCGTCAGAGGAATTCTTCCGCGAGCTTGCGACCAATCCGCTGCATCCGAAGACCTCGCAGCCGCCGCCCGGCGATTTCCGGCGTGCATTCGAGTTTCTCGGCTCGCATTACGAGGCGGTCGTGTATGTCGGGCTCATGGCCAGGGTCAGCGGCACATTCCAGAGCGCGGAGACCGCGGCGGCCCGCGTGCGCACGCGCGCGAGGATCCTGACGTTCGATTCCGGCACCGCGGCGCTCGGCGAGGGGCTCATAGCGATGCGCGCGGCGGAGGTCGCAGCCTCGGGCGGCGATGCCGAGGCCGTCAAGCGTGCCGCGATCGATGCCGCAGGCCGGACGCGCACCTGGGGCCTGCTCGTCACGCTCGAATTCGCAGTGCGCGGCGGCCGCGTGCCGCGGTCGGTCAAGAGCGTCGCGGACCTGCTCCGCCTCACTCCAATCCTCGCGGTGCGCAGCGACGGCCGCCTCGGGATCGGCGGCGTGCTCTTCGGCCGCGGAAATCCGTACCGGCGATTCGGAAAGCTTCTGCGGCGCCGGCTCGATCCCGCGCGGCGCTGGCGCATCGGCATCTCGCACGCGAACGTGCCCGAGGGCGCGGCGCAGGTTCGCGATGCGATCGCCGAGGGGCTGCCGCGGGCCGAGATTCTGCCGGTGATTCCGCTCGGCACCGCGCTCGGCGTGCACGGCGGCCCGGGCTGCATCGTGGTCGCCGCTCAGGAGCTTTAAAAGGGACGTTCACCTTCAGCGACTGAAGGTGAACGTCCCTTTTAAAGCTGAGCGCGCGCGCGCAGCCGCTGCCGGAGTTTCAGGTAGATCGCCGCGTTGACGGCAATGACGCAGAGGCCGAGCACCCACTGCGTTCCACGCGTCAGTCCCGCCGGATAAATCCATGCGGTCAGGTAATGTTCGATGAATCCGCCGCTGTAGCCGGCGTCGCCGCCGAGCGCCCGCAGGCGGTTCTCGAGCGGCGTCAGCGGACAGACGATGCCGAGGAATTCCGTGGCGGCAGCCCAGGCGGCCGCCGGCGCATGCAGCCAGCCGAGCCGCGGCTTTCGCAGCACGATGAAGCCGCCCAGCACGACAAATGCGATGAACGCGAGGTGCAGTATCAGGACCGCGTCCGCGAGGAGGCGGTGGATCACTGCGCGCCGATCACCGGCCGCTTTTCCCCGCTCCAGCCCAGGTAGTCGCCCTTCAGGTGAAACAGTCGGCTGAAGCCCGCCTCGCGGAGCACGGCGAGCGCCTGCTCCGAGCGTTTGCCGCTGCGGCAATACACGACGAGGTCGCGGCCCTTCGACTCCGACAGCTCCCCGATCCTCGACGCCAGTTCCGTGTGCGGAATGTTGATTGCGCCCGGAATGTGGCCTTCGGCGTACTCGGCGGGCGTGCGCACGTCGAGCAGTACGAGCGACCGGTCGCCCCAGGCCAGCCGCTCGAGGACAGTCTTCGACTCGATCGACGCAGGCGTTGCCGCAATCGCCCCGAACGCGATCGCGGCTGCGAGCACGAGGAACGGCAGGCGCCGCACGGCTCAGTTCTCCAGGACGAAGGTGATGCGCAGGCGGACGCGATAGGCGGTGACCTTGCCTTTGTCCACTTCCACTTCCTGGTCGGCGACCCAGGCGCCCGTGATGTTCTTGAGCGTCTTGCTCGCGCGCTTGATGCCGCGGTTGATCGCATCGTTGAAGCTCTTGTCGGAAGTCGAGGTGATCTCAGTGACTTTTGCGACGGTCATGGGCTGCTCCTTGGATAGCCGTGCCTTCTGTCCCCCGTGCGAATCATAGCCCTTATGATGCGGGCTCAAACAGGGAGATGGCCATGCTTCGCAAGCTCCGTAGCGCGCTCCTGCGCGGTCTCGTCGTCGTGCTGCCGATCGGCTTCACGCTCTGGCTCCTATGGTGGCTCGGCAGCTCGACCGAGGCCCTGCTTCGAAACCTCATCCTGCTCGTGATCCCGGCGGAGCATTACCTGCCCGGCATGGGCCTCGTCGTCGCATTCGTCGTGCTGCTTGCGGCCGGAAGCCTGTTCAACGCCTTGCTGGTGCAAAGCGCGCTGGCGTCCTGGGAGCGGATGATCGAGCACATCCCGGTCGTCAAGACCATCTACGGCGCGAGCCGGGATTTCATGAAGCTGCTGCCCGCGGGCGGCAAGCGCCGCGACCTGTCGCGCGTCGTCCTCGCGCGCTTCGGCGATGCGCAGGTCATCGGCTTCGTCACGCGCGACGACGCCTCTGAACTCGGCATCGTCCGGCCGGAACACGACCTGCTCGCGGTGTATTTCCCGATGAGCTACCAGATCGGCGGCTACACGGCGCTCCTGCCGCGCTCGCGCATCGTGCCGCTCGACCTGCCTGTCGAGACCGCCATGCGCATGGTGCTGACCGGCGGCCTCTCGGGCGGGCAATCCTGATCGCTACTTGTCGATCTTCGTGATCTTCGAGCCTTCGAACGTCAGGTTGTACATCAGGCCCTTGTTGGAAAAGATGAAACCGATGATCGGCTTCTTCGCGGTCTCTGTGTCGATCTGGCCGCCGGCGCCGAGCGTCGCGATCGCGACGCTGCCGTCCACGCCCGCCTTCCAGCCCTCGCTCTTCTGGAATTTATCCAGTTCATGCTTCGTCATGAACAGGATGGCCTGGCTCTTCTGCTGAAGGCCGAGCTGGAAGCCGATGGAACCGGCGACGGTGTTGTAATACGCGACGGTCTTGCCGCCAATCTGCAACGCCCCCTCGCCGAACTCACCGCCAATTCCGATACCACCCTTCGTGACTTTCGGGAACACGAGGATGCCGGCCGCTTTTGCGGCGAGCTCCTGCGCCGCAGGCGACACCTTGAACAGTTCCGCCTTCGCCTCGTTGACCTTGGCGTCGATCTCTTCCTTCGAGGCGGCGTTCGCCGGCAGAGTCGCGAACAAAAGCAGCGTGGCTGCGAGCAGCGGTTGCATCAAATGTTTCATGGAAGTCTCCAGTGGTGCCGGGTCGCAGA
>DASWIQ010000041.1:0-1647 GCA_036397615.1 Steroidobacteraceae bacterium | reverse complement strand
CGAATCTGCGAATCTGCGAATCTGCGACCCGGCACCAGTTAACGTCCCGAATCCGGGACGGCGTCCGTTTTCTGTGTCCCATGAGCGGGATGAAGCTGTCCGGTGCGCCCGGCCGGACACGACCCGCATTGGCAGGCCGCGAACAATAATCTTCGTATTTACAGATAGTTACGCCGATTCAGTCCAAGTTGGCACGGTCCTTGCTCTATCTATATCAGGAAGCGGCGATGCCGCAGTCGAAACTGATGAGGAGAGAGCCATGAAGACCTTGTTCAATCGCAACACCGGGATCGCGGCGTTCGCGGCGGTCGTGATTGTCGGGCTCACCGGCCTGACGCTGGACCGCGGCCACGAAGGCGCGCTGCCGCAGGGCATCGTCGAAATCGGAAACCTCGAAGCCGTGATGGTCGGCGGTCTCACGATCGCGACGCTGCCGACGGTCGAAGTGTTCGGTTCTCGCGAAGTGCATCTCGCCGACGTGGCGGCCAATGCCGACGCCCAGGGCTGAGGCCGCCGCGGCCGTGGGCCGTGACAGCTCACCTTCGGACGTCCAGATGACGCGCGCGTTCATCGCGGTGGTCATCGGGCTGGTGTTCGGCTTCAGCGTGCTGCGGCCGATCTGCGACTCGCCGAGCGTGCGAACGCTGCTTCCCGAGCTGCGTGTGCTCGTCGGAATTCCGTCCCTGGTGATCTGATGGACCGCCCGCGCATCGTCGAGAAATTCAAGCACCGCAAGCTCGCCTGGACCGCAGGCCTGTTCGTGGCGCTTTCCGGCGTCGCCTTCGCGATCGCAAAGCTCGAGCCCGGCGCGCCCTCGGTCGCGCGCGAACAGCTCTACCTCGATGAAGTGAAGGAAGGTGTCCTGGAGCGGAAAGTCCGCGGGCCGGGCGTGCTGCAGCCGCGCGAAGCGCGCTGGCTTTCGACCCGGGTCGACGCGCGCGTCGATCGCGTGCTGATGCGCGCGGGCGAAACCGTCGAGCCGGACACCATCATCGTCCAGTTGTCGAATCCCGAAGTCGAGCGTGCGGCCGACGCCGCCGCGCTCGAAGTGGCTGCCGCGCGAGCCGAATACGCCGCCGCGCGGCTCGAGCTCGAAAGCCAGCGCCTCGATCGGCGCGCCTCGCTCGCCGAAGCGCGCGCGACCGCCGAGTCTGCGCGTCTCCAGGCCGTCGCTGAGGAGCGCGCCTTCGAGATGCACGCGGTGTCCGAGCTCCAGTATTCCCGTTCGAAGATCTTGTCGGCCCAGCTCGGCGAGCGCGTCACCATCGAGGAGCAGCGTCTCGTGGCGCTCGATGCCGCGGTTTCCGCGCAACTCGAAGCCCGCGTGGCGCGGCTCCGCCAGTTCGAGCGCGCGGCCGAAGAGCGCCGTCTCGCAGCGGACTCACTCTCGGTCAAGGCCGGCATTGCGGGGGTCGTACAGAGCGTCCCGGTGCAGGAAGGCCAGCAGCTCGCGCCGGGCGCGAACGTCGCCCGCGTCGCGAAGCCCGGCACGCTGTACGCGGAACTTCGCATCCCGGAACTCGACGCGCGCGATCTCGCGGCGGGCCAGCCGGCAGTCATCGACATGCGCGACCGCCTGGTGCGCGGCCGCGTCGTGCGCGTGGATCCGGCCGTGACCGCGGGCGCGGTGCGGGTCGAGATCGATTT
>DASWIQ010000040.1:0-2580 GCA_036397615.1 Steroidobacteraceae bacterium | reverse complement strand
GCAAAATACGTTTCGATTTCCCCGGCCAGGGTTTTCGCCCGCCCGCGATCGATCCGCCAGGCTCCTTCCGCATTGCCGCTCATGACCGGCTTGATGACTGCCTCCTCGCTTCTCAGCTCTTCGAAGAGTGGCAGTAGCTCGCCGGGTCGGAGTTGATCCCGCCAGAATGTCGGCACGATCTCGACGCCGCGCGATGCGAGATCCCGCAAATATGTCTTCGGCATGTTCCACCGCGCGATTTCGCTGCTGCACTCCAACCGCACTTTGCCGTCTTCGATCGCCTCGAGGACCGCAAGAAACTTGTCGGCATGATGTTGGTAATCCCAGGTGGACCGGATGACGACGAGCGCGTACCGCGTCCAGTCCACGCCGCGGCGATTCCAGGGAAGCGTCTCGACCTGCCATCCGCGCCTGGCGAGCGGAGCGATCGCGAGATCGTCGTCCATGACGAATCCGGTCGGATCGCTGAGCGTGAGGAACGCGACCCGGCGCACGATCAGAACCGGGCGGTCCAGCGAAACGTCTGGCGGCCGAAACTGAGCTGCTCGAGCCCCCAGGCGATGTTGTTGCGCGCGCGTCGCTCGTAGCGCTCGCGAAATTCATGGGTCGAGTAGACCGACGGCCGTGTGACGAAGGAGTGCAGGATGGCGCCACGCTGCTTGCGATAGAGCGCGGTCGGCACCCACCAGTATTCCGCTCGGATCTGCAACTCGAATTCGGCGTAACGATCGGCGTCGGCGCCCAGGATCGCGAGATCGACGTCGACGAGCAGTTGCTGTGGCGGATCCGTGGGCTGCACGCCGTGCCGTGTCGCGAGAATCAGTTCCCGTACCAGGGCGCAATCCGTGGCCGGCCGGCCGGAGCCCTCGAGTACGCGCACGGCCGCATCTGCGCTTCGCTCCTCGTTCTTCTTCGAAAACGTGTTGTAGATGGCGTCGTGGAACCAGAGCGCGAATTCGACCAGCGGATTCGAGGCCTCCCCGAGATTGGAGCGATCGAGGATGCCGAGGCATTCGTTGATGTGGTGCGGGCCGTGGTACTTGCGAGCGGCCTCTTGGTAGTGCGATTCGAGCCAGCGGAACGCGACGAGGGGCTTCTTGATGGCGAGCCGCGCGGCCAGTTCACTCCAGCGCGAATTGCTGAGCGTTTCCTTCACGCGCGGGCGTTCTTCCGATGGGTCACGCGGCGCCCTCGCGCAGGACCGCCGCCGGCCGCACCAGCCCGAACTGCGCGGCGAGCTCGGCCGGGTGCTCGGCATTCCAGATGACGAGGTCGGCGATCTTGCCGGGCTCGATCGTGCCGCGTTCCTTTCGCATTCCGAGCGCGCGGGCCGCATGGCGAGTGACGCCCAGCAGTGCCTCCTCGGTCGTGAGCCCGAACAGCGTGCAGGCGAGATTCATGTTCAACATGAGTGAGGCGAGCGGGGCGCTCCCGGGATTGAGGTCGCTCGCGATCGCGATCGGCACGCGATGGACACGGAGCAACTCGATCGGCGGCCGTTTCGTCTCGCGGAGATACGAGTAGGCGCCGGGCAGGAGAACGGCGACCGTCCGCGCGGCGGCCATCGCCTGCACGCCTTCCTTGTCGAGATGCTCGAGATGGTCGGCGGAAAGCGCCTTGAACCTGGCGGCGAGCGCCGCGCCCTGCTGGTTGGAGAACTGCTCGGCGTGCAGCTTGACCGCGAGCCCGAGTTCCTGCGCGCGGGTGAAGACGCGCTCGACCTGGGCCGGCGTGAAGCCGATGTTCTCGCAGAAGGCATCCACCGCGTCGGCGAGCCCCTCCGCAGCCGCGGCAGGCAGGATCTCCTCGCAGACACATTTAATATAGTCGTCACTGCGGTCCTTGAATTCGGGCGGCACGGCGTGGGCCGCGAGGAGCGTCGTGCGCACCGTCAGGGACAGCCGCTTTCCGAGCGTGCGCGCGACGCGGAGCATCTTGAGCTCGTTGTCGCGGTCGAGCCCGTAACCGGACTTGATCTCGAGCGCGGTCACGCCCTCGGCGACGAATCTCGCGGCGCGGCCCATGGCGAGCGTCAGCAGGTCATTTTCGCTCGCGGCGCGGGTCGCCGTGACGGTGGACGCGATGCCGCCGCCCGCGCGGGCGATGTCTTCGTAGCTCGCGCCCTGGAGTCGCTGTTCGAATTCGCGATAGCGCGAGCCGGCCCAGACGAGATGGGTGTGGCAGTCGATCAGGCCGGGCGTCACGAGGGCTCCGCGCGCATCCGTATGCGCGACGCTTTTCGGCAACTCCGCGGGCAGTTCCTTTCTCGCGCCGACCCAGGCGATGCGTTTGCCCGCGAGCGCGATCGCGCCCTTCGGAATCAATCCGTACGGCCGTCCGTCCGTGCAGGTCGCGACGGTCGCGTTCCGGATCAGCCGGGTCCAGCCCGTCGTGTCGATGACAGCCACGATGCAGAGCTTACCGGAAGCTCCCACCGTCGCGTTATGCTGCGTGTCTCAGTTGCTTTCCGCCGGAGCCCTCGTGCCGGATTCCACGATCACGCGCGAATTCGTCGCCGCATTGCCCAAGACCGATCTGCACGTGCATCTGGACGGGTCGCTCCGCATTCCGACACTGATC
>DASWIQ010000039.1:0-5149 GCA_036397615.1 Steroidobacteraceae bacterium | reverse complement strand
TAGGTCGAGAACTTGTAGCCGCGGCGGTACTCGAACTTGTCGACCGCCTTCATCAGGCCGATGTTGCCTTCCTGGATCAGGTCGAGGAACTGCAGGCCGCGGTTCGTGTACTTCTTGGCGATCGAGATCACGAGACGCAGGTTGGCCTCGACCATCTCTTTCTTCGCGCGGCGGGCCATCGCCTCGCCGGTCGCAATGTCGCGGTTGACTGCCTTCAGCTCCTGGATCGAGCGCGTGAGCCGCTTCTCGAGTGCGCGCAGTTCCTGCTGGCGGCGGACGACTTCCTCGCGCAGGCGGCCGAGCGGAGCCGAGTGCTTGCGCTTGGCACGGATGTGCTTGTCGATCCAGCGGACGTTGGTCTCGTTCTTCGGGAACGTGCCGATGAAGTCCTTGCGTGGCATTCCGGCCTGGCGCACGCTGATCGTCATGATCTCGCGCTCGAGGCGGCGGACTTCGTCCACGTGGCTGCGGAGATGGGCGACCAGGGCGTCGAACATCTTCGGCGCGAGCTTCAGTTCCATGAACTGCTCGGCGAGGCGCTTGCGCGCGCGCACGATCTTCGGCTCGCGGGCGCTGCGCGCAGTCGCGAGGCCCTTCGAAACCGTATTGTAGAGACGCTGAATCGTCGCGAAACGGCGCGCCGTTTCCTCCGGGTCCGGGCCCGTGTCGATGGCCTCCTCTTCCTCCTCGGACTTGTCTTCGCTCTCCTCGTCGTCGAGTTCCGTCTCCTCCTTGCGGACGACGGTCTTCGGATTGTGCGGCTGTGCGATTTCGTCCGGCGCGTTCGGATCGAGGAAGCCGACGATGATGTCGGTCAGCCGGCCCTGTCCGGCCTTGACCGGTTCATAAGCGGCGAGCAGGTAGTCGTAGGTCGGCGGATAGTAGGCGAGGGCGGTGCGCACCTGGTCGAGGCCTTCCTCGATGCGTTTCGCAATGCGGATCTCGCCTTCGCGGGTCAGGAGCTCGACGGTTCCCATCTCGCGCATGTACATGCGCACGGGATCGGTCGTGCGGCCGAATTCCGAGTCGGCGATTGCGAGCGCGGCGGCGGCTTCCTCGACGGCCTCTTCGTCCGGCGCGGCCGCGTCGGTCAAGAGCAGCGCTTCGGCATCCGGTGCCTTCTCGTACACCGTGATGCCCATATCGTTGATCGTGTTGACGATGTCTTCGATCTGTTCCGGATCGACGATCTCGGGCGGCAGGTGGTCGTTGACCTCGGCGTAGGTCAGGTAGCCCTGTTCCTTGCCGCGCGCGATGAGCAGCTTCAATTGCGACTGACGGTCTTCAGGGATGACCGGGAGCTTTTTCTCGCTCAAGAGGGGAATCCTCGCTGCAGTTTGCGGCGGCAAAACAGCCGAGCATTATACAGGTTGGAGCCAAAACTGGCCTGATTGCGGGCTCCGTTCAGCGCCCGGGCCGGGAGCCCCGGGCGCCCAGAAGCCCTTGAAATTCCTTCTGTTCCGGCTCCGAGAGCTTTCTTTCCCGGGCCAGTTCTATCAGTTCATTGAGTCGCTTTTCGGGCCCGAGTTCCGCTCCGATGCGCTCGAGGAGCGTCGCGAGCTCCCGGCCGGCCGATCGGGCATCCCCAACGAGCGATTCCTGACCCGCAAGCTCCGCAAGCCTTGCCCCTTCGGGCCGTTCCCGCCAGCGCTCGACGAACTGCGCCGTCGTGAGCTTTGGTTCCTCCCGCGCCGTCGCGAGCAGTTCGCGAAGCACCGCAAATCCCTTTTGCTCGACCTGGAGCCAGGGGGGCATCACCGCGACCGCGCGCGCGGCCCCCGGGTGGTGAAGCAGCAGCATGATCGCCTGTGTGAGCAGCGGCTGGCGACCGGCGGAGCGGGGCGGTCGTGCGCCGCGAGCCGGCAGGTCGGCACGTCCGCGATCCGTCCGGGTGCGCAGCAGATCCGCAAGCCGGCCCGCGGGCATGCGTACTTCCTGCGCCAGCCGTTCCATCAGGAGTTCGTGATAGACGCCAGCCGGCACCCGGGCGAGCAGCGGCCGCGCCAGTTCGGCGAGGCGCGCGCGCCCGTCCACGCTGCCGAGGTCCGTGCGCGCGACGAGCTGCGTCACCAGGAATTCGGAAATGGGCAGGGCGTCCGCGATGCGCGCTTCGAATGCCCCGGCGCCTTCAACGCCCACCAGCGTGTCGGGATCGTGCCCCTCGGGCAGGAAGAGGAAGCGAAGCTGGCGGCCGTCGCGCGCGTGCTCGAGCGCATTCTCGAGCGCGCGCCACGCGGCGTTGCGGCCCGCGTTGTCGCCGTCGAAGCAGAATACGAGTTCGCTCGTGACGCGAAACAACCGGTTGAGATGCTCAGGCGTCGTCGCGGTGCCGAGCGTCGCGACGGAGTACGCGATGCCCGACTGGGCGAGGCGGACGACGTCGACGTAGCCCTCGACGACGAGAAGCCGATCGACCTTTCTGAGGGCCTGACGCGCTTCGTACAGGCCATACAGCTCCCGTCCCTTGTGGAAGAGCGGAGTCTCGGGCGAATTGAGGTACTTGGGTTCGCCCTGGTCGAGCACTCGCCCGCCGAAGGCGATCGGACGGCCGCGCGCGTCGCGGATCGGGAACATCACGCGGTCGCGGAAGCGGTCGTAGAAGCCGGACTCGCCCTTGCCGCTGCGTTCGATGACGAGACCGGCCTCCAGGAGCGCGCGCTCGCGGGAGGCAGAGCCGCCGAAGCGCTTCAGCACCGAATCCCAGGCGTCGGGTGCGTAGCCGACTGCGAACTTGACACAGCTCTCCGCGGTGATGCCGCGGTCGGCGAGGTACTTCTTTGCGCCGGCCGATTCGCGCAGGCTGTCGCGGTAGAACTGCGTCACCTGCGCGAGCAGTTCATGCAGGCCGTCGCCCGGCCGCGCCGGCGCGGCACGCCCGTCGTCTTCGCGTGGCACCTCGAGCCCGAGTCGGGAGGCGAGTTCGTCTACCGCGTCGGGAAACGGCAGCTTGTCGTGTTCCATCAGGAAGCCGATTGCGGTGCCGTGCGCGCCGCAGCCAAAGCAGTGATAGAACTGCTTGTCCGGGCTCACCCAGAACGACGGCGTCTTTTCGATGTGGAACGGGCAACAGGCCTTCCACTCGCGGCCCGCCTTCTTGAGCTGCACGCGGCCGCCGATCAGTTCCACGATGTCGGTGCGTGCGATCAGGTCGTCGATGAAGGCTTGCGGTATGCGGCCGGCCATGCGACACGATACCTCAGCCCGGCGAGGGGCGGCTGGCGGCCCAGGCTCGGGCGCGACCGCACATGTATTATCTTCGTTCCACGAGGGAACGCCTCATGAAAGAAAGAAATGCCGCCAGGAGCGACGGAACGTCTCCCGGGTGGAATCAGGCATTGCCCGTCGGGATAGCCATCATCGCGACGGTGGTGCTGCCCAGGCTCCTGATGCTCCACGTCAGCGTGATCGACTGGGACGAGAGCATCTATTCGCTGGTCGGCCAGCAGTGGACCTTCGGCCATGTTCCGCATTCGACGGTCTACGACCACAAGCCCGTCGGCCTCTTCGGTATTTTCGCCTTGTTCTTTCTCGTCTTCGGCGACGCGGTCTCGACGATCCGGCTGATTCCAATCGTCTTCGTTGCCGCAACGGCGGTGCTGCTGGCGCGGCTGGTTGAAATTCAGTTTGGCCGCGATCGGATCTTCGGCGGCCTGGCTGCGGCGCTTTACGGGTTGCTGACGCTGACGAACGGCGGATTGGCCAGCAATACCGAACTCCTCGTCAATTTCTTCGTCACCCTGTCGGTCTATCTGCTTCTTGTCGGACAACTCGATCGCCGCGTCTCGTTCTTCTGGAGCCTGGCGGTCGGCGCCAGCCTGGGCATGGCGTTTCAGGTCAATTTTCTCGCCGGCTTCCTGGTGCTGGGGGTTGCAGGGTTCTATCTCTGCTGGATGGCGTTCTATCGGCCCGTGACCGGGTTGCTGCATCGCTACCTCCTGAATGGGGCCTCGATGCTTTGCGGTTTGCTGCTGACAGCCGTCGCGGTGCTTCTCCCGATTCTGCTGTTCGGCGACGTGGCGGACTACTTTGCGCTGAAGTCGGCCTACCTGAGCGGTTACCAGGGCATTGACGACACCGCGGTCGCATTTCGACGGATTTCCGAGGCGCTCGTCCCCCATTGGCCCTTCCACGCCTTGTGGATCCTGCTCGCGTTGATGGCGCTTGGCCCAAGTCGGACGTCGCCGCACTTCTGGGACTCGCAGGAACCCCCGAGGGACCGGCGCATCCTGGCGTGGATCGTCCTTTGCGTCTTTGCGCTTGCCGCCGCCCTGGCGTCCCGGCGCTTCTACCAGCATTTCTTCCTGCTCATGGTTCCCGGCCTGACCATGGTGGCCATCGCATTCCTGCGGTTGGCGTGCGCGAGCGAGCGACTCCGGAACCTGTGCGCGTTGTGGTTTCTGCTCATGGCCGGGGCTGGCGCACTGAGTTCGCAAGAGGAATTTCTTCGGGGCTTGCGGGCGCACGTCAAGGTGGCTCGCGGAGCGGCGCCGGATCATGTCTCGGCGGCGGGTCAGTTCATGTCGGAACGGCTCAGGCGGGGTGAAACCATCTACGTGTATGACGGTCAGCCAATTCTCTATTTCCTGACGCGCACGGTGCCACCGACGCGGTTCGCGTTCCCTGAGAGCCATCTCCGGGAGGAAACGGCCAGTCGATTCGGATCCACGCCATACGATTCCATTCGCAAGATTCTTGAAGGCGGGCCCCGCTTCGTCATTGCCGGACCGCGTCCGGACGATTCCGATCTGACAGCGGCTGCCGCCCTGCTATATGACACGTTGGACCGTGAATACGCTCCAGTGAATGCGATAAACGCGAACACGCCCGCGGATGTCTACGAAAAAATCGGCATAAGCGGCGCTGATTGATCGCTGCGCGACGTCGAGGGCCTGCTGTAGACTGAAGATCAACGACAAGGGGTCGGGTCGAGTGCAATG
The DNA here is from genome assembly GCA_036397615.1 of Steroidobacteraceae bacterium. Classification (GTDB taxonomy): domain Bacteria; phylum Pseudomonadota; class Gammaproteobacteria; order Steroidobacterales; family Steroidobacteraceae; genus SCUD01. Next base: position 212 of record DASWIQ010000039.1, on the reverse strand, counting down.
GAGCATGTGGAAAGCAAACACGCCCCGCCGGATGTTCCGGTGCCGCAAAAGCGCCTGCTGAGGCGCGCCTTTCACCGATTCATCCCCGCAGGATTTCACGACCCGGTGGGGCTCGCGCGCCGGCTGCTCCAGAGCGAAAATCCCGCCGCGATTTTCGCCCTGCGTGCGGCGTTGCTTGGCCCGCTGCTCATGCCGCTCGACCTGCTGCTCGC
>DASWIQ010000038.1:0-2355 GCA_036397615.1 Steroidobacteraceae bacterium | reverse complement strand
CGAAAGTACGAGCCGGCACCGCCGACGGCACCGCCGAACAACTCCGTCGTGATGTAACGCTCGCCCGTATCCGCGAGCAGCACGACGATCAGCTTGCCCGCGAAGTCCGCACGCGCGGCGACCGCAAGCGCCGCGTGGAGCGCCGCACCCGACGACGCACCCGCCAGGATGCCTTCCTCGCGCGCGAGCCGGCGTGCGCAGTCGAAGGCTTCCTCGTCCTCGACGGCAATCACCTCGTCGATGATCGCGCGATTCAGCACCGCCGGAATGAAGCCGACGCCAATGCCGGGGATCCGGTGCTGGCCGGCGGGCCGTCCCGACAGGACCGCGGCGCCCGCCGGTTCGACTGCAATGACGCGAACGCCCGGCTTGCGTTGCTTCAACACTTCGCCGACGCCGGTGATCGTTCCGCCCGTGCCGACGGCGGAGACGAATGCGTCCACGCCGCCGCATGTGTCCTCCCAGATCTCAGGCCCCGTCGTGCGCCGATGCACGTCCGGATTCGCCGGGTTTGAGAATTGATCGAGCATCACGGCACCGGGTCTTTTCTCCAGCAACTGCCGGGCACGCGTCACCGCATCGCCCATCAGGATGCCGGGTGTCAGCACCACCTCGGCACCGAGCTGCCGCAGCAGGGCGACCCTCTCGACGGACATCGACTCCGGCATCGTGAGCACGAGGCGATAGCCGCGCACCGCTGCGGTGCAGGCAAGCCCGATGCCGGTATTGCCGCCGGTCGCCTCGATGATCGTCATGCCGGGGCGCAGCACGCCGCGGCGCTCGGCATCGTCCACCAGCGCAAGCCCGAGGCGATCCTTCACGCTCGCGCAAGGGTTCTGCATTTCGAGCTTGGCCGCGATGCGCGCGGGCAGCCCGCGGGCCAGGCGATCGAGCTGCACGAGCGGCGTGCGACCAATCGCTTTCGTGACGTCCGTCATGAACATCGACAGTGCCCCTCGCGGAAATTGCCCGCCGCACGCCGCCGCCCTACACTGGCAACGTCAGGAGATGGCATTCCTCCTAGAACCGTCGCGCGGCGACTGATGATGCCTACGCGATAGCCGGACGGCCAGCGTAGGAGTGCCAACGCCCATGACAGAAATCTGGACCCAGGCGACGCTCTGGATCGGGCTCGCCTTCCTCGCGGCGCTGTTAGCAATGGGACTTCGGATCGCGACTGCGCTTTCCGAGATCACGGTCGGCATCTTCGCTCAACTCGTGGTCGGCGTGCTGTTCGGAAGCGCGCTGCTCGCCGGTAACGCCAGCTGGATCAAGTTCCTGGCCGGTGCGGGCGCGATTCTCCTGACCTTTCTCGCCGGAGCCGAGCTCGATCCCGAGGTCTTCCGCAAGCAGTGGAAGCAAGCGACGCTTATCGGGATCGTCAGTTTCGCCGCGCCCTTTCTCGGCTGCGCCGCAATTGCGCGGTGGCTCCTCGGATGGAGCGTGGAGGCGAGCTGGCTCGCTGGAATCGCGATGTCCACCACCTCGGTCGCGGTGGTTTACGCCGTGATGCTCGAATTCGGCCTGAACGTCACCCGCTACGGCAAGGTCGTGCTCGCGGCCTGCTTCATCACGGATCTCGGGACCGTGATCTGCCTGGGCCTCATTTTTTCGCCCTTCACGATCAAGACGCTAATCTTCGCAGGCATCGCCGCTGCCTCCTTCGTGGTCCTGCCCCGGTTCACGCCCTGGTTTTTCCGCCGTTTCGGCAACCGGCCGTCCGAGCTGGAGGCCAAGTTCCTGATGCTGTGGCTATTCGGGCTGGGCGCGCTCGCGACCTGGGCCGATAGCGAGGCGGTGTTGCCAGCCTACATCATGGGCATGGTGCTCGCCGGCGGCGTCGGCAAGGATCACGCGCTGATCCGGCGCCTGCGCACACTCACTTTTGGCCTCCTGACACCGTTCTATTTCATCCGCGCCGGATCGCTCGTCTCGCTGCCGGCATTGATCGCCGCACCGGCGGCGTTCTTCCTGCTCCTCGGCAGCAAGCTCGTGACGAAAATCGCAGGCGTCTATCCGGTGACGCGACTGCTGCGCCAGCCGCGCCAGGAAGGCATCTACACGACGCTCCTGATGTCCACCGGGCTCACTTTCGGCACCATCTCGGCGCTCTTCGGCCTGTCGCACGACGTCGTGACGCAAGCTCAGTACTCGGCGCTCGTCGCCGCGGTCATCGGCAGCGCGGTGGTGCCGACCCTGATTGCGAATGCATTCTTCCTGCCGCGGCACCTGCTCGCCGCAAAGGAATCCCCATGATCGGCAAGATCCTGCTCGGCTACGACGGTTCGAGTTCCGCGGAACTCGCGCTCGAATTCGCGACGGCGCTCGCGCACAAGTTCGGCGCAGAAATTCATG
>DASWIQ010000037.1:0-2291 GCA_036397615.1 Steroidobacteraceae bacterium | reverse complement strand
TACGAAAGTACGACCCGGCACCGGTGAAAATCCCGGCGGCGGCCCACTCGCGGAACCAGGCGCCGAGCTTCGCCGCGAGGCGGTCGGCGCTTCCCGAACGGCCCCCGATGCTCGCGCGCACGGCGGCCGCGAGGACGCGACCGGAAGCGAGCGCCGCGAGCAGCCGGAACTGCTCCGGCGCCTGGTCCCGCCGGAAGACCGAGTAACCGCGCCGATAGACGATCGCAAAGGTTTTCCGGGGCCGGGGGATCCGCGGTTTCTTTCCGCTCCGCACCGCATTCATGTAGTCGTTCGCGGGATAGCGGAGCGTGAGCAGGCGAAGCGCCGGATTGACGGACAACCGGACCCGTTCCCACTGGTCCGCACCGATCGCCGCGAACTGCGCGGCCGTCATCGGCTCGGCGCGTCGCTCATCGAATACGTCCTCCATCGCGCGCTCGATGCGGGCGACATCGGCCGCGAGATTGTTCCGGTGCCCCCGGGGCAGATTGCGCGCCAGGAAATCCGGAAACTTCTCGCTCAATCGGTTGAGCGTGCGAGAACGCGAAGGATTCCGCGCGATGAACTTACGGCAGCTGACCGCAAACTCATGCGCCCCGAGAATCTGACGCGTCGTCGGATACTCCGCCTCCAGGATCTCGATGAGTCGCGCGTAGTACATGTGCGCGTAGAGTTCGAGACGCTCGACGGACGTGAGCGCTTTCGACGGCAAAACGACGTTTTCCGGATCGGCGGCCGCCATCGGCACGAGCCTTCGTGCCGGCCGCGCGCGGAGTCCCGCATCCGCGCCCTCCGGGTGCATCACGACGGCCTGCATCCAGCGCTCGAGCGTCTCCAGCTTGGCGGCAGCGGCACTCATGCCGCCACCCGCTTCACGGTCCCATTCCGGAATCGCGCGGCCTTTCCAACCTCTTGTTGTAGAACAGAAAACTTCGGAATCTTCGCATCCCATTCGAGGAGCGTCGCCCGCCCGCCTGTGCGTTCGTGCACCCGCGCATAGAGCTGCCAGACCTCGTCGATCACCCGCCCGTCGTGGGTATCGATGCAATGCGTGCCGTTGTCCGTGTGACCGGCGAGATGCACCTGAACCACGTGTTCATAGGGAATGGCATCGAGATAGGCGACCGGATCCAGATCGTGGTTCCGGCAGGTCACGTACACGTTATTGACGTCGAGCAGCAGGGCGCAGTCCGCCTCCACGGCGAGCCGCGCGATGAATTCCTCTTCCGGCATCGAAGACGCCGCGAAGGTCAGATAGGTCGAGGGATTCTCGAGGACGAGCGGCTGCTCGAGATAATCCTGGATGATCTTCACCCGCGAAACCATGTGACGCAGGCCCTCCTCCGTGTACGGCACCGGATAGAGGTCGTGGCCATTGAGACCGGCGACGCCGGTCCAGCAGATGTGATCGCCGAGCCACTTCGCGCGCACCCGCTTCGAAAGCGCCTTCAGCTTGTCGAGGAAACCGAAATCGATGGGATCGGTGCTGCCGACCGAAAGGCAGACGCCGTGCATCGCGATCGGGTAGCGCTCTGCGATCTGATCGAGGAAATAGAGCGGCCGACCCTCGGTATCGATGAAGTTTTCGGAAACGATCTCGAACCAGTCCATCGCCGGCCAGCGCTCGGTAATGTGACGGAAATGCTGCGTGCGCAGGCCGACTCCGAGACCGAGGTCAGGCAGCTTCCAGCGATTGGAAAGTCCAGTCATGCAATAGGCCGCCACCCGGGTCGAGCGACCCGGGTGACAACCCTCGGGACTTCAGCCGCCCATGTGCGCCGGATCGACCGGCACCTTGCAACCGCCCTTGCCCTTGCAAGAGTTCTTGCCGGCGCAGCCGCCGTCGCCGCCCTTGCAGCCGCCCTGGCCCTTGCAGGAGTTCTTGCCCGAGCAGTCGTGCTTGGCCTTGGTGGCGCAGCCGCCCTTGCCCTTGCAGGAGTTCTTGCCGGCGCAGCCGCCGTCGCCGCTCTTGCAACCACCCTTGCCTTTACACTCGTTATGGCCTTTACAGACGTGGTTGTCGCTGCCGCCTTCTTCGCCGGCGATGGCGACATTCGTCAACTGCGCACCGGCGACCAATCCGCCGGCCACGCCCATCATTACCTTGCCGAAATCACGACGATTCATAGCCATGTCATTCCCCTCATTGGTGAGTCGACTCGTTGAGATATGCCAACAGTCGTCCAATAGACCGAGCCGATGGCCGAAATACTACGCCACGCATGCAAAATCGGATGCGTCTTTTGCATCGCAACATCCGAATGGTGCCGGGTCGTAGATTCGCAGATTCG
>DASWIQ010000036.1:0-5761 GCA_036397615.1 Steroidobacteraceae bacterium | reverse complement strand
GCCAGATCTTGTTCCAGGTGAATTCGCGCTGCGAGTACCAGCGGTAGTATTCCGGGAACTCGTCGATGATCGCGCGCGCGAGGCGCGCGATGTCGGCGGCCGACATCTGGTGATTCGTGCCCGGCAGGCCGGTCGAGTTCTGGAAATAGCTCTGGCGCATGTTGAGCCTTTCGGCGTACTGGTTCATGAGCGCCGCGAAGCTGTCCTCGGTGCCGGCGATCTTCTCAGCGAGCGCGATCGTCGCGTCATTGCCGCTTTGCACGATCATGCCCTGGATCAGCACTTCGACCGGGACGCGCGAGTTCAGGTCGAGATACGTGCGCGAGCCTTCCGAGCGCCAGGCGTGCTCGCTGATCGGAACCTCGGTGTCGAGCTTGAGCTTCCCGTCCTTGAGCGCGTGAAAGACCGCGTACGCGGTCATCAGCTTCGTGATGCTCGCGGGCTCGACCCGGTCGTTCGCGCGATGCGCGACGAGCGTCTGGCCGCTTTGCTGGTCCACGAGGACCCAGGAAGTCGCCTCGAGCGCGGGCGGCGGCGGCACGGGGGTCGCTGCGCCCCCGGCGGTGGTGGAAGCGAGGAACAGGAAGAACGCGGGCAGGGTTCTCAATGGCGACCTCATCGTGTGAATGCGGCGGACACTATTATTACAGCGCGAGGCGCGAAGCATCGGCCCCAGCCGCGCGCAGGCGTTCGATCAGCACGTCGAATTCGGCGAGGCTTGCGACGGGACCGGCCCGCACCCGAAATACCGGGCGGCCTTCGATCATCGCCTCGGAAACGATTACACCGCGGATTCCCGCTGCACGAAGGCGCCCGGCCAGGGATTCGGCGTTCTCGCGGCCCCTGAATGCGCCCGCCTGTGCGTAGTACTCCGCGCTCTGCGGCGCCGCCGGCGCCGGGGCGCCGCCGGCGAGGCTGCGGACCTCGACCTTCGCCGTGCCAGTGCGGATCATGTCGAGCCGTTCGGCGGCCGCTTTCGACAGGTCGATGATTCGGTTCTTGCTGAAGGGGCCGCGGTCGTTGAGCCGCACGACGACGCTCCGCCCGTTCTCCAGGTTCGTCACGCGCACCCAGGCGGGCAGCGGCAACGTCGGATGCGCGCCGGTCATCGAATTCATGTCGTAGGTCTCGCCGGTCGCCGTGCGGCCGCCGTGGAAATCCGGGCCGTACCACGAAGCGACTCCCTGCTCGACGTACCCGACCGCAGTCGGCAGCACGACATAGCGCCGGCCCGAGACCTCATAGAAAGGCGGATTGCCGTTCCTGGCGCGAGGCTCGTCGCGCGGCACGGCGTTGCCGCCCGGAACCGGTGCCGGCGCGGGCAGCGGCTGGGGCACCGGCCGTTCCCGCTGGCTTGCGCAGCCCGCGACCGCGAGCATCGATACGGCGAACGCGGCGGTTGCGACACGCATCACGGCGGCGGCAGCGACGATTCGATGCGCCGGCCGAGATCGTTCACCGCGAGCGCGTACAGAATGCTGCGGTTGTAGCGCGTAATGACTCCGAAGTTGTGGAAGCCGGCGCGCAATTCCGGTCCGGTGTCGCCGTCGACGCGGATGAACAAGGCCGGCGCCTTGTCCCCGAGCGTGGTATCGAAGCTGAGCCCGCGATCGCGCAGCGTCTTGACAGTCGTATTTGGCGCGAGTGAACCCTCGACGAGGCCGTCCGCGCGCGGAAACCAGAGGCTTGCGGGCGCGACTACCGGCTCGCCGGCACGCCACCCGTGCTCCGCGAGATAGTTCGCGACGCTCGCGATCACGTCGTCCCAGCTGCCCCAGAGGTCCTTCGTGCCGTCGCCGTCGCCGTCCACCGCGTAGGCGCGATAGCTGCGCGGCATGAATTGCGCTGCGCCCATGGCGCCGGCGTAGGAACCCTGCACGGTCGCGACGTCGAACTTCTCGTCGCGCGCGAGCAGGAGAAACTGCTCGAGTTCGGCGCGGAAGTAGGTGCCGCGGGGCGGGTAGTCGAAGGCGAGCGTCGCGAGCGCGTCGACGACGCGGAACCGGCCCGTGATGCGGCCGAAAAACGTTTCCGCGCCGAGGATGCCGACGATCGCGTGCGCCGCAACGCCGGTCGACTTCTCGACGGCGGCGATCTCGTCGCGATGCTCCGTCCAGAACGCCACGCCGGCGTCGATGCGTTCCGCGGTTAGGAAATGATCCCGGTAGTCGTGCCAGGCCATGACGGACTCGGCCGGCTTGCTCATCAGTTCGATGATGCGCGGCTGGCTCGCCGCGTCGGCGATGATGCCGTCGAGCCACTCGGCCTCGAAGCCGTGCTTGCGCTTCATTTCCTCGGTGAACGCGCGCACGTCCTCGCGCGTCGCGTCGAGCGCCCACGCGGGCTGCGCCACCGCGGCGAGCAGCAGGGCAAGGAATGGCGCCCGCAGCGTCCTTGTCGCGTCCGTCATCGTCAACCCACAAGCTTTCTGCTGGAATGCAGCGACATCAGGATACCGAAGCCCGCCATCAGGGTCACGAACGACGTGCCGCCGTAGCTCACGAGGGGCAGCGGCACGCCCACGACCGGAAGAAGGCCCATGACCATACCCGCGTTGACGCAGGCGTAGACGAAGAATGTCAGCGCGATACTGCCCGCGAGCAGGCGCGCATACGCGTCGCGACACTGCATCGCCATGTACAGGCTGCGGCCAACGACGAACAGGTAGCCGATCAGGAGCGCGAAGAGGCCGAGCAGGCCGAGCTCCTCGCCGATCACGGCGAATATGAAGTCGGTCGAACGTTCCGGCAGGAATTCGAGTTGCGCCTGGCTGCCGTTCATCCAGCCCTTTCCGAACACGCCGCCGGAGCCGATTGCGATCTGCGACTGGATGATGTGATAGCCGGCGCCGAGCGCGTCGCTCTGCGGATCGAGGAGCGTCAGAATGCGCTGCCGCTGATAGTCGTGCATCAGGTGCCACGCGAGCGGCACGGTAGCTCCGGCGATGGCCACGCCGCCCAGCAGGTAGGCCGGCGACAGGCCGCCCATGACGAGCACGATCAACCCGGCCGCGACGACGAGAAGCGCGGTGCCCAGGTCCGGCTGCTCGGCGATCAGCGCGACGGGCAGGATCACGATGAGCAGAACGAGCGCGACGTCACGGAAGGAAGGCGGCAGCGGCCGCTGGTGCAGGTACCAGGCGCACATCATCGGCACGGCCAGCTTCATGATCTCGGAAGGCTGGAAGCGCACGAGGCCGAGGTCGAGCCAGCGTTGCGCGCCCTTGCCGACGTCGCCGGCGAAGGCGACGATCACGAGCAGCACGAGTCCGAGCAGATAGATGGCCGGGGACAGCATGCGCAGGAAATGATCGGGGACCTGCGAGAGCACGATCAGAAATGCGAAACCGATGCCGATGCGCACGAGCTGATTGAACCACAGCGCGGTGTTGTCGCCCGCCGCGCTGTACAGCACGAAGAGCCCGAAGAGGCTCACCATGATGACGCCGGACAGCAACATGCCGTCCAGGCGAAGCGCGCCGAGCAGTCGCGCCATCCCGCTGACCGTGCGCTGCGTGCGGGACGCGCCGAGTTCCCCGTAGATCATTGCGGCGCCTTTGTGAGATAGGCGTCGAAGACTGCGCGCGCGATCGGCGCGGCCACCGCGCTGCCGGCGCCTCCATTCTCGACCAGCACGGCGATCGCAAGCGCAGGCTTGTCGGCAGGCGCGAAGGCGATGAAGAGGGCATGGTCGCGCAGGCGCTCGGCGACGGTTTTTGCGTCGTAGCGCTCGGTCTGGCCGACGGAATAGACCTGTGCCGTCCCGGTCTTGCCGGCGATTGAGTAGGCGGCGCCGCGCGCCGCGCGCGTGGCAGTGCCGCCACTCGTGACGGCGACCATCGCGTTGACAATGATCTCCCAGTTTTCCCGGTGATTCAGCTCGACTGGCGGCAGCGGTTCCGGCGGGCGCTCTTCGACCTTGCCCGTCGCCGGATCGACCAGGGCGCGCACCAGGCGTGGCCTGAAGTGGCGGCCGCGCGTGGCGAGGAGCGTGGTCGCCTTCGCAAGCTGGAGGATGGTCGCCGTCCAGTAACCCTGGCCGATGCCGACGATCACCGTCTCGCCCGGAAACCAGACCTGGTTCTCGCGGCCCGAAAACGCGGATTTCTTCCACTGCAGCGACGGCATGATGCCACCGCGCTCACCGGCGATGTCGATGCCGGTCGGTTTGCCGAACCCGATGCGGCTCATCGTATCGTGGATGCGTTCGATGCCGAGCGTATTCGCGAGCCGGTAGAAATAGACGTCGCAGGACTGCATGACGGCGCGGTTCATGTCGACGGTGCCGTGACCCTCGCGCTTCCAGTCGCGGAAGCGGTGGCGCGAGCCCGGCAGCGAGTAGTGGCCGGGGCAATAGATCGTGTCTTCGGGTCGTATTGCCTCGTACTCGAGGCCGGCGAGCGCCATGAGCGGTTTGATGGTCGAACCCGGCGGGTAGGTGCCGCGTATCACGCGGTTGAAGAGCGGCTGGTCAGGGTTGTCGATCAGCGCGACGTACTCGCTGCGCGATATGCCGCGCGCAAATCCATTCGGGTCGAATGAGGGCAGGCTCGCGAAGACCAGCACGTCGCCAGACGATGGATCGATCGCGACCACGGCGCCGCGGCGTCCCGCCATCGCTTCTTCGGCCACACGCTGAAGCTCGATGTCGATCGTCATGCGGAGCTCGCGTCCCGCCTGCGGCTGGCGGATCTTCAAATGCGCGTCTGCATCGTCCCGCAGTTTCACCGGTCGGCCCTCGGCATTCACCAGCACTTCGCGGTATCCGCCGACGCCCAGCAATTGTTCCTCGTAGGCCCGTTCCACGCCGGTCTTGCCGATCACGCCGGTGCCGAAATAGCGCTCCTGGTCGATGCGCGAGAGATCCTCCTCGCTGATCGTGCCCACGTATCCGAGCGCATGCGCTCCGACCGGGCCGTACGGATAGTGGCGCGCCATGCGCGTCTCGAGCAGCACGCCTTGCAGTTCGTGCCGATGCACGGCGTAACGGGCGATCTCCTCGTCGTCGAGCTGCAGGAGGATCGGCACGGCCTCGAACGAACGCCGCGACAGCACGAGCTGACGCACGCGCCCTATGTCGTCCGGCTCGAGCAGCCCGAAGCGCGCGAGGCGGGCGAGGATGACATCCAGATCGCCCACCTCCTCGCGCACGAGCTCGAGTTGGTAAGCCGGAGTATTCTCGGCGATTACGCGACCCGCACGGTCGTAGATGACGCCTCGATTGGGCGGCAGCGGGTCGATGCGCGCGCGGTTGCCTTGCGACAACTCGAGGTAGTGCGCGTGCTGCACGATCTGCAGCCAGACTGCGCGGCCTGACAGCAGGAGCGCGAGAGCCGCGACGATACCGGCCGCGAAAAACGCGCGCTGCAGGAACATGCGCTGCTCGAGAGCGTCGTCCTTGATGCGGACGCGCCGCATGGTCAACGGCGCGCCGCGGCGCGCGAAAAAAGGCTCGTCAGGAGCGGCCAGCACGCGGCGCCGACGGGAACCGCAAGCCAGCGCCGCCAGTCGGTGACCGCATGGCCGGCCACGCCGTCGATCCAGAAGAGCAGGAACTCGTTAAGCCAGAGCAGCGCGAGAATCACAGCCGATTGCTGCAGCGGCGGGAACGCGCGGATCTGGAGCCGGAGCTTCGAGGCAACGTACGCGATCACGGTGAGCGTCAGCGCGTGCTGCCCGAGCAGCACGCCGTGAAAACCGTCGAGGGCAAGACCCGCGCACCATGCATAGGAGAGCCCCATCAGGCGCGGCGCGAGGAGGCA
>DASWIQ010000035.1:0-8396 GCA_036397615.1 Steroidobacteraceae bacterium | reverse complement strand
CGTCGCAGACAGCATCGACGCGGAAGGCGCGGCACGCGTCGCCGCCGTGTTGATGGAGACGGATGCCGGCAGCAACGGCATCGTCCCACCGGACAGCTACTGGCCGGCGCTCCGCTCACTGACGAACGATCGTGCGGTGCTCCTGATCGCCGACGAAGTCATGAGCGCCTTCGGCCGCTGCGGCGAGTGGTTCGCCTGGCAGCGCCACGGCGAGGCCGGGCGACCGGACCTGATGACGCTCGCCAAGGGTCTCACGGGCGCCGCCGTACCCCTTGGCGCCGTCGTGATGAGTGCGGCCATCGCCAGCCGTCTCGAGCGCGAGATGTTCTACGGTGGGCTCACCTACTGCGGCCATCCGCTTTCCTGCGCAGCGGGTCTCGCCGCGATCGACGCCTACCGCGACGAGAAGCTGATCGAGCGCTCGCGCAGGCTCGGCGCCACGATGTTCGCGGAACTTCAGAAGCTCGCCGCGCGCCATCCCGTGATCGGCGAAGTGCGCGGCGGGCGTGGCCTCTTCGCCGTCATCGAGCTGGTCGCCGACCGCGCGACGCGGGCCCCGCTCGCCCCTTGGCCGGCCCAGACCGACGCGATGCGCGCGTTGTTCGCGGCCGCGCGCGACGAGGGTGTCTCCTTCGGCTCGCGCGGGAATCTCCTGATCCTCGCGCCCCCGCTCGTGATCGCGGAATCCGATCTCGCTGCCGCGCTCGTCCTGCTCGACCGGCTGCTCGCCCGTTTCTTCCCCGCGGCCATGGAGCGCGCCTCATGAGCTTCCGTCTGACCTACGCGACGATGTTCAATCCGCCTGAGGAAATGCACGAGCGTTTCGAGAAAGCGCTCGCGACCGTGCGCGGGAGACTGGGCCGGACGCATGCGATGTTCATCGACGGCAAGGATGTGCCTGCGGCCAGCACCGAGGAGCGCGCGAGCCCGATCGACAACCAGATCAAGACTGGGCGCTTCCCGCACGCGAACCCGAAGGAAGTCGATGCCGCGATCGCGGCGGCGCATCGTGCGTTTCCCGCCTGGCGCGACGCCGGCATGGCGAAGCGAGTCACGTTCATGCGCAAGGTGGCGGACATACTCGAGGAGCGCGTCTACGAGATTGCGGCTGCGCTTGTGCTCGAGGTCGGCAAGAATCGGCTCGAGGCGCTCGGCGAGGCGCAGGAGTGCGTGGATTTCTTCCGCGTGTATGCGGACGATTTCGAAGCCCACAAGGGCTATGAGTTCGAGCTGCCGAACGATCCCTCGACCGTCTTTACCTCGCGCAACCGGAGCGTGATGCGACCCTACGGTGTCTGGGCCGTGATCGCGCCGTTCAACTTCCCGATCGCGCTAGCGACGGGTCCTGCCGCCGCGGCGCTCGTCACGGGCAACACGGTGGTCCTCAAGTGCGCGTCCGACACGCCCTGGGCCGGTCGGCTGCTGGCCGATTGTATCCGCGACGCGGGACTGCCGGCCGGCGTCTTCAACTACGTCAATGGCCCGGGCGCCGAGATCGGCGAGCAGCTCGTGCGCGATCCGCGGATCGCCGGAGTCACCTTCACGGGTTCGGTCGCGGTCGGCCGCGCGATCATGGCGGAGATTGCAGCGGGACGTTATCCGCGGCCCTACATCGCCGAGATGGGCGGCAAGAACCCGACCATCGTCACCGAGAAAGCCGACCTCGATCGCGCGGCGGCGGGCATCGCCCGCTCGGCCTACGGCATGGGCGGGCAGAAATGCTCCGCGCTCTCGCGACTCTACGTGCACGAGAAGGTTGCGGACGAGCTGCTCTCAAGGATCGAGAAGGAAATCGACAAGATCAGGATCGGCGACCCGACGGAGCGCGCGACGGGGCTCGGCCCGGTTGTCAACAAGCGCGCGCACGAAAGCTACGCCCGCTACGTGTCCGACCTGAAAGGTCGCGGCGCGAAGATCCGCCGCGGCGGGAAGCAGCCTGCCGAGGGCATGTTCGGCCGCGGCTACTATGTCGAGCCGGTGCTCGCGGAAGCGGACCCGTCGGATCCGCTGTGGAAACACGAGATGTTCCTGCCGATCCTGATGGTGCAGCGATACCGCGACCGCGACGAGGCCATGCGCCTCGCGAACGACACCGACATGGGCCTCACTGCAGGCTTCTACGGCGCGCCCGACGAAGTGAAGTGGTTCCAGGAAGGCATCGAGGCGGGCGTCACCTATGCGAACCGCGGCGTGGGCGCGACCACCGGCGCCTGGCCCGGCTACCAGCCTTTCGGCGGCTGGAAAGGCTCGGGTTCCTCCGGCAAGGCGATCGCCTCGGCTTACTACCTGCCGCTTTATCTGCGCGAGCAGTCGCGGACCGTGGTGGAGTGAATGACGCGGTTCCTGCCGCTTGCGGATGCGATTGCGACGCATGTCGCCGACGGCGCCTGCGTCGCACTCGAGGGCTTCACGCATCTCATCCCGTTCGCGGCCGGCCATGAACTGATCCGGCAGGGCCGGAAAGAGCTCCATCTCGTCCGCATGACGCCCGACCTCATCTACGACCAGCTGATCGGCGTGGGCGCGGCGCGAAAGCTCACGTTCTCCTGGGGCGGAAATCCGGGTGTCGGCTCTCTGCATCGGCTGCGCGATGCGGTCGAGAATCAATGGCCGCGCGCGCTCGAGATCGACGAGCACAGCCACGCAGCGATGGCGGTCGCGTATCGCGCGGGCGCAGCGCGCCTCCCGTTCGGGATGCTCCGCGGCTACATCGGCACCGATCTCGTCAAGCAGAATCCGCACATCCGCTCGGTCCGCTGTCCGTACACCGGCGAGGACATCGCGACCGTGCCCGCGATCAATCCGGACGTCACGATGCTCCACGCGCAGCGCGCCGACCGGCGCGGCAATGTCGCGATCGACGGGATCGTGGGCGCCGCCCGCGAAGCCGCGCTCGCGGCGTCGAAGCTCCTCGTCACGGTCGAGACGATCGTCGACGAGCTGCCGCCCGCGATGAACAACATCGTGCTGCCGCATTTCACAGTGACCGCCGTGTCGCATTGCCCGGGCGGCGCCTGGCCGTCCTATGCGCAGGGCCATTACGCGCGCGACAACGACTTCTATCTCCGCTGGGATGCGATCGCGCGCGACCGCGAAGGGTTCACGGCCTGGATCGACCGTCATGTGCGCGGCACCAAAGATCACGGCGCATTCCTCGCGAGCCTGAAACGGCAGGCCGCATGAGCGATTACACGCGCGCCGAGATGATGACGGTCGCGGCCGCGCGGCTCCTCGCCGACGGCCAGGTCTGCTTCGTCGGCATCGGGCTGCCGAGCGCCGCCTGCAATCTCGCGCGGCTCACGCATGCGCCCGATCTCGTCCTGATCTACGAATCCGGCACGATCGGCACGCGGCCGACGGTGCTGCCGCTCTCGATCGGAGACGGCGAGCTCGCGGAGACCGCGACCTGCGTGATCCCGCTGCCCGACATTTTCAGCGACTACCTTCAAGCCGGGCGCATCGACGTCGGCTTTCTCGGCGCGGCCCAGATCGATCGCTTCGGCAACCTCAACAGCACGGTGATCGGTCCGTACGGGAGGCCGAAAACCCGATTGCCGGGCGCCGGCGGCGCGACCGAGATCGCCGCGCACGCGAAGCAGGTCTTCATCGTCATGAAGGCGACGCCCCGGAGCTTCGTGCCAAAGCTCGACTTCCAGACGAGCGGCGGGCATTTCGCCGGCCGCGCCGCGAGCGGCGCGCGGGGTCAGGGGCCAGCGGTCATCGTCACTGACGTCGGAATCCTCAAACCGATGCCGGAGAGCGGGGAGTTCGCGCTTTCCGTACTCTATCCCGGCATTCCGGCGGAGGAGGCGCGCGCGGCCATCGGCTGGCCGCTCGCTTCGCTGCCTGCCATTGAAACCCATGCGGCGCCCACGGCGCCGGAACTCGCGGCGCTGCGCGCGCTCGAGGCCCGCACCGCCGCCGCGCATCGAGAACCCGTGAGGCTTCCACTATGAACGCATCGCCCAGCGCCGCAGGCAGCATCAAGAACCCGCACATCAAGACCGAGCTGCCGGGCCCGAAGTCCCGCGCGATGATCGAACGCGATGCGAAGGTTGCCTCGCCTTCGTATCCGCGCGACTACCCGTTCGTGATTTCGCACGGCCGCGGCACGGAGGCCTGGGACGTGGACGGCAACCGCTTCCTCGATTTCGCGGCCGGCATCGCCGTCTGCGCGACGGGTCACGCGCATCCGCGCGTCGTCAAGGCCGTCCAGGACGCCGCGGCGAAGTTCCTGCACATCTCGAGCGACTACTGGCACGAGGAGATGACTGCGCTCGCGGAGCGTCTCTCGGCGATCGTTCCGCTCGGCGAGCCGGGCATGTGCTTCTTCTGCCAGTCCGGCACGGAATCGGTCGAAGGCGCCCTGAAGCTCGCGCGCTACGTGACGGGCCGCCAGCGGATCGTCGCCTTCCTCGGGAGCTTTCACGGGCGCACGATGGGCTCGCTCGCGCTCACCTCGAGCAAGGTCACCCAGCAGGCGGGTTTCGCGCCGACGATGCCGGGCGTCACGCACGTGCCGTATCCGAACAGTTACCGCCCGCTCTTCGTGGGCAGCGACCAGGGCCGCGCGGTACTCGATTACATCCGCATGCTCTTCGAGCGGAACCTGCCGCCCGCGGAGGTCGCCGCGATCGTCGTCGAGCCGCTTCAGGGCGAAGGCGGCTATCTCGTTCCGCCGGAAAGTTTCCTCCCGGGGCTGCGCGAGATCTGCGACGAGCACGGGATTCTTCTCGTATTCGACGAGGTGCAGTCCGGGATCGGGCGCACGGGGCGGCTCTTCGCTTCGCAGTATTCCGGCGTGACGCCCGACATCATGACGCTTGCCAAGGGCCTCGGCTCGGGACTCCCGATCGGCGCCGTGGTCGCGAAGCAGAGCCTCATGAAGAAGTGGAAGAAGGGCGCCCACGGCAATACCTTTGGCGGCAATCCCGTCTGTTGCGCCGCGGCGAATGCGACCATCGATCTCGTGCGCGAGCAGTACGTCGCGAACGCGGCGAAGGTCGGCGCGCATTTCATGAAGCGCCTGGGCGATCTTCGCTCCGAGTACCCCTGTATTGGAGATCTTCGCGGCCGCGGCCTGATGATCGGGCTCGAACTGATCAAGACGGACGGCTCGCCCGCCCGGGCGCTGGTCGATCGCCTCCTGCACCGCGCGTACCAGAACGGGCTCCTGCTCCTGTCCTGCGGCGTCAGCACGCTCCGCTTCATGCCGCCGCTCTGTGTGACGGAGGCCGAGGTGGACGAAGCGATGGTCTATCTGAGGCAAAGCCTCAATGAGGCCCTGGCGGGCGGCGCGTGACCCGCGCCGCGCGTATCCTTCTCGCGTTGCTGCCGCTTCTCGCGCCGGCGCCGGGCCAGGCGGCGCGCGAGGCGGTACTCAACCAGGTCAAGCTTCCGCACAACTATTACTGGCGCGAGCTCTATATCCCGCAGCTCACGACGGGCCCTTCGGCCGTGGCTTTCATGCCCTCGGGCGACGAACTCATCTTCAGCGTCGACGGCTCGCTCTGGCGGCAGCGGATCGGCGACGGCGTTGTATACGAGCTCACGCATGCGGACGGCGCCTACGACTACCAGCCGGACGTCGCGCCGGACGGCGCGACCGTCGTGTTCAGCCGCTACGACGGCCGCGCGTTCGAGCTGTGGCGGCTCGACCTCGCGACCGGCGAGACGGCCGCGCTCACGGCGAATGGCGGGGTCAACGTCGAGCCCCGCCTCTCCCCCGACGGCGGGCAGCTCGTCTGGGTTTCGACCGCGGGGACGGGTCATTTCAATCTCAAGATCGCCGAAATCACTTCCGCGGGCCTCGCGAACGAGCGCTATCTCGTCGCGCCGCGCGAGAGCCGCGTCGACCGCTACTACTACTCCACGCACGACCACGCGATCAATCCGTCGTGGACACCGGACGGGACGCGTGTCTACTACGTCGGCAACGCCGAAATTCCCTGGGGCACGGGTGCGATCTGCTCGGTCGCCGTGGACGACCTGAAGTACGAATGTACGACCCGGCACCGGCTGGAAACGTCGTGGGCGGCAAGACCGGAGGTTGGACCGGACGGGAAGCGAATCCTTTTTTCGAATTACCACGGCGGCCAGTGGCACCAGCTCTGGCTCACGACGACGGACGATGCCGCGCCGCTGCCGCTCACTTATGGGGAATTCGACCGGCGCAATGCGCGCTGGTCACCGGATGGCAAGCGCATCGCCTACATCAGCAACGAGCACGGCAACACGTCGCTCGTCGTGCAGGAACTCGCCGGCGGCGCGCGCGTCGAAATCAGGCCGCAAATGGTTCGCCGCCTGATGCCGCCGGTCTTTCTCGTGATCTATCCGCAGGACGCCGCCGGAAAACCGATTTTCGCGCGCGTCTCGGTGCTGGGCAGCGACCGTCGCTGGCACGGGGCCTGGCATGCCTGGTTGCACGGCGACGAGGCCTACGACCGCGTCGTCTTTCCGAGCGAGCCGCGATACTTGCATTG
The DNA here is from genome assembly GCA_036397615.1 of Steroidobacteraceae bacterium. Taxonomy (GTDB): domain Bacteria; phylum Pseudomonadota; class Gammaproteobacteria; order Steroidobacterales; family Steroidobacteraceae; genus SCUD01. The sequence continues at coordinate 1,914 of DASWIQ010000035.1, read as the reverse complement.
TGCGGAATTGTGCAGCATCAAGGTTCCGCCGGGCAAGGCGGTGATCCGTGTGCAGAGCGGCTTTCGCCGGCTGCCAGCGATGATCGAGCGGGAATTTTCGACGGGCGAACACATCGAGCTCCCGATCCGGCTCGAGGACAATGATCTGCCGGCCGATTTCGGAAAATTCGTGAGCGCCGACCTGCACGTGCACATGAATTACGGCGGTCATTACCGCAGTACGCCGGAGAGCCTGCTCTCGCAGGCCGAGGCCGAGGATCTCGACGTCGTCCACAACCTCATCGTCAACAAGGAAGAGCGAATCCCCGACGTCGCGTATTTCAGGCCGGACGCCGATCCCGCGAGCGGCGACCGGATTCTGCTACACGCCCAGGAATACCACACGAGCTTCTGGGGACACCTCGGCCTCCTGCACCTCTCCGATCACCTGCTGCTGCCGGACTACACGAGCTACCGGCACACGGCGCTCGAAAGTCCCTGGCCGCACAACGGCGTCGTCGCCGATCTCGCGCATGCGCAGGACGCGCTCGTCGGCTACGTGCACATCGCCGACTTTCCGATCGACCCGTCGAAGGAGAAGTCCCTCTCCTATCAGTTGCCCGCCGACGTCGCGCACGGGAAGGTGGACTATCTCGAGGTGATGGGATTCTCCGACCACCACATCACCGCGGAAATCTGGTATCGGCTGTTGAATCTCGGCTTCCGCCTGCCGGCCGGCGCCGGCACGGACGCGATGGCGAACTACGCTTCGCTGCGCGGACCCGTGGGACTCGTCCGTGTTTTCCTCGACACCGATGGCGCGCGTACGCCCGAGGCGCTGCTCGATTCGCTGAAATCGGGGAAGAGTTTCGTCAGCAACTCCGCGCTCCTCGGACTCGAGCTCGGAGGCCAGCGGCCGGGCGCCTCGATCCCGCGCGCGGACGGCCGCCTGCCGCTCCGCGCCTCCCTACGCTCGCCGGTGGCGATGGATCATCTCGAGCTCGTGCAGAACGGCCGCGTGATCCAGACCTTTGAGTTGAAGGAAGATCGCCGTCGGTTCGACTGGTACGGCGAGGTCTCGCTCGAGGAAGGCGGCTGGATCGTGCTCCGCGCCTGGAACGACGCTGCGCACCCGGACGTGCTCGATCTCTATCCCTATGCGACGACGAGCCCGATATACATCGACTCGCCGGCGGCGCCGCCGGCCCCGGCCGACGCCGCCTATTTCGTCGCCTGGATGGATCGCGTGATCCGGGCCGCCGTAGCCCGCGGCGGCTGGAACGAGGACAGCGAGCGGCGCGAAACGCTCGACTACCTGAACGCCGCGCGCGAGAAGTTCCGCGTGCTCGCCGCAAAGAAAACGACCAACTGATCGTGAGACCGATGACCGTCATTGCCGCCCTCATCGCCGGCTCGACCCTGACGCTCGCCGCCGCCGCCGCCGAGCCCACGACATTCAGCGTCGACGATCTCGTTCGCGTCGCTAATCTTACCGACCTCGACCTGTCGCCGGACGGCGAGTACGTTGTCTACAGCGTGGGCGAGCCCGACTTCGAGTCCGACCAGCCGCGCTACGACGTCTGGCGCGCGCGCTGGGACGGCAGCGATCGCAGGCCGCTCACGAAGACATCGGACGCGGACGAATGGCAGCCGGCGTTCAGCCCGGACGGACGGCGCGTCGCGTTCCTGTCCGATCGCGGCGGTGAGGACGCCGAGACCCAGGTGTGGATGATGCCGGCGGATGCCGGCGAAGCCGAGCGGCTCACGGACTTTCCCGGCGGCGTCGTCGATTTCGACTGGTCGCCGGACGGCAAGAGGCTCGTGGTGATCGCGAACGATCCCGGGCGTGCAGAAGGCGAGGAGGATCCCCCGCGGCAGCCGCCGATCGTGATCGACCGCTACCAATTCAAGGAGGACTTCATCGGGCTGCTGACC
>DASWIQ010000034.1:0-1705 GCA_036397615.1 Steroidobacteraceae bacterium | reverse complement strand
CGACGCCTCCATGGGCATCGAGAATGCCGGCATCGCCTCGCTCCAGGTCCTGGGCCAGGCGGGCATCGCCGCCGCCGCGGTCTCGTCGATGACGGCGAGGATCGGCGACGGCCGCTCGACGCTGCTGGAGGGCGTGATCTCGGCGCTCAACCGCGAAGCCGAGCTGCTCGGTGGCCAAATCGGCATGAAAGCCCTCGATCTCGCGCGCCTGGCGGCAGCCGGCTAGCATGTCGATCGCGGAACTCGACGCTCTGGGAGACATCGTTGCCTCCTTCGGCGTCGTTGCGACATTGATTTACCTTGCGCTTCAGTTGCGCCAAAACACGAAGGCACTACGTCAAAGCACATCTCACGCGGTAAGCGGCGATCTGCGGAGCATGTTCAGTTTGCTGGCGTCGGATCAAGGGCTCGCGGAAATACTGGTCGAAGCGGGTCACAAGGCGCAATTGGGAGGTCCGACCCGCGTGCGCTACTGGACGTTTACGAGCAATCTCTTGCGCATCTACGAAAATGCGTACCTGCTGAAACGCGAGAATTCGATCAGCGAAGCGCATTGGAGCGGCATGACCCAGCTCATGATCGACTACAAGTCCATGGTTGCTTTTTCCGGATACTGGGAAGACCGAAAGCACTGGCTGTCCGCTGAATTTCGGGCGTACATGGAAACCGAAATCCTGCCGGCGCCGCCAAGGCCCGGCGTCACGATCCCCGGTAGCCTGTAATCTTGCGACCGGGCGCTGCATCCGGCTTTACTGGACCGGCGTACTACAACGACTGCATCGGCCCGCTCTGGTTCGACCCGTTCGCGGCCGACCTCGTGCGACGCCTGCCGAGCCGGCCGCCCGGCGACCTCCTGGAGATCGCCTGCGGCACTGGCCTCGTGACGCGGCGGCTGCGCGAACGCGTCGATTCAGCTATGCGCGTTGTCGCGACCGACCTGAGTACCGCGATGCTCGACTACGCACGCGCGAAGCTCGGCGACGGCAAAGGCATCGAATGGCGGGAAGCCGATGCGCTCGCGCTGCCATTCGAGGATCGCACGTTCGGCGCGGTTGTCTGTGGATTCGGCATCATGTTCGTCCCGGACCGACAGGCCATGCTCAAGGAGGCGCGGCGGGTTCTCGCGGACGGCGGCACCCTCTTGTTCAACGTATGGGATCGAATAGAGGAAAACCCGCACGCCGCGGTCAACGCCGCAGTGCTCGAAGCGATGTTCCCCGGGGACATCGAAATGCGATTTCGGACCCCTTACGACATGCACGACACAGAAGGCCTGCGGCAGCTTCTCGCGGGTGCGGGCTTTCGCGAGACGCTGATCGAAACCAAGCGGATCGCGATCAAGGGGGCGGACCCCAAAGCCATCGCGACCGGCCAAATCCGCGGCACGTCGAGGTCGGCGCTCATAGAAAAGCGGGGCGTCCCGCTCGATATCGTGATCGGAAAGGTCGCCGACGCACTGGCGGCGGCGGGCGGCAATCCCTATTCAGGCTACGGACAAGCCATCGTCGTGCAGGCGCGGGCGATCTAGGCCTGCTGACGAAGCCCTTCGAGCAGCTTCTGCAGCTCGCCCGACTGGTACATCTCGCGCAGGATGTCCGCGCCGCCCACGAACTCGCCGTTGACGTAGAGCTGCGGGATGGTCGGCCAGTTGGCGTACTGCTTGATGCCTTCCCGGACCTCGGGGTCGGCGAGCACGTTGACGGTG
>DASWIQ010000033.1:0-3382 GCA_036397615.1 Steroidobacteraceae bacterium | reverse complement strand
CCGCCGCAGAACTCAGCTCTTCAATTCGTGCCTCGAGCGCGCCGACGCGCTCCGCATAATCGCTCTTCAATGCCTCCAACTCGGCGCGCAAAGCCGCGACGTCGTCGGCGGCCTCGCCGATCGCCGGCAACGACAGGGCGCATGCCAGCGTCATCGACGCCGCAGCGTGCTTGAAACTCGTCATCGGATAGTCCTCCTCTAACGCCAACGGGCGCGATCGCGCATGCGCGCGACCGTGCGGTCATTGCACGGATCAGAGGAGTGTGGGTGGTGCGCGGGAACGGAATGCCCGGAAGGGCGCGTGATAAATACCCGAAAAGATGGGCTCGGGGACGATCGTCGCCCAGTCGAGGGAACGGATCGGCATCGCGGACGCGGGCGCGCCCACGGCAATCTGCAATTGCGAGGAAGCCAGGCAGTAACCGCAGTTGGGTGCCGCGCCCAGGCGCTCGGTCGGGTCACCGAGCGAATGCGAATAGAAGTGGATCTCGGCGCCGAATTGCGCGACGAGCAGCGCCAGGGCCAGCACTCGGCCAATCAGCCGGTAGCGGTTTCCAGTCACGGTCTAATCCGCCTCACAGGGTTTGACCTCGAGCCGAAGTATACGCCCGCCCTCGCCCTGCAAACGTGCGGCGTCCGGCAATTCCGCCGGCGGCACGACGTCCACGTCGATCCAGTACACGGTTCCGCTCCGTTCGCGATCGACGATGCGCGGCGCGAGGCCGAGCGCCTTCACGTCGTCGAGGCGGCGAAGCGCGCGCTGGCGCTCGCTGAAGAGGCCGAGGGAAATCGTGATGTCGCGCCCGTCGCCCGGCATCGCATACGCATCGCCGACGCCGAAGCGCCGCAGGCGCTCGATGATGCCGTTGGCGGTGGTCCGGTCGGGCACGCCGTCGAGCGTCACCCAGAATCCTTTCCACACCACGCCCTCGCCCGCGCGCTGGCGCGGCTGCAGCTTGTTCTCGCGCAGCAGCGTCGAGGCCCGCGCGGCGTCGGTAAGGTCCGTGAACGGCCCGAGGCTCAGGCAGAAGTTTCCGGGCCGCGAAGTCGCGCGCCCGGACGGCCGCGCGGGCGACGCCTCGCGTGCGAGCTGGAGTCCGGGTCCTGGCGCGCCTGTGGCTGCGGTCACCGCGTCGTCATCGGGCGAAGCGACCCAGTGTGTCCACCCGTACCAGGCGAGGTTTGCAAACAGCAGCAGGGCGAATGCGAGTCGCATCGATGCGAATCTATCACCGAAACTGCCGCACGCTCACCTCCCCCGACAAAATGCGCCGCCTCGCGCCCTCGACGTCCACCAGCAATGCGCCGTCGCTGTCGACGCCGCGCGCCAGTCCGTCGAGCGACTGGCCGCCCTGGATCACGCGCACCGGGCGACCCGCGAGCGCATCGGCGCTCTGCCATTCCTCGGCGAAAGCCGTCATTCCGCGGGCGCCGAATTCGATGAGCGCGAGCGCGAGTTCGCTGATCAGGATCGAAGCGGCCTGACTCCGGTCGGGTGGCGCGCCGAGCGACGCGAGATCGATTGCGTCCACGCCCCCGTCGCGAAGGACGTCCCGCGCCTCCGGCGGGAGCCGGACATTGATGCCGACGCCGACGACGAAATAGGCGGGCCCGGCGGCCTCGCCGCGCAGGTCGATCAGGATTCCGCCGAGCTTGCCGTCCCGGTGGACGATGTCGTTCGGCCACTTCAGCGACAGCTCGGCGAATCCGAGCCGCCGCAGCGCCCGGAGCACAGCGACGCCCGCGGCCAGCGACAAGGCGCCGAGCGTCGCGGGCGCATCGCGATAGCTCCAGTTGACCGACAGGCAGAGCCCCGAGGCAAACGGCGCGACCCAGCGCCGGCCGCGGCGGCCACGGCCCGCGCTCTGGAATTCCGCCAGGCAGGCATCGAAGCGTCCCGGCGGCAGGTCGTCGGCGGCGAGCAGGCGATCGCTCGTGGATTCCAGTTCTTCGTGCACTTCCAGGCTGCGGAGCCGCTCGGCGGAAGCCTGCGGCAACAGCGCGTCGATCCGCGTGGCGTCCAGCAGGTCGAGCGGCGCCGCAAGCCGGTAGCCTCGGCCCGGACGCGCCTCGAACGCGATGCTCCAGTCGCCGAGCTGCTGGAGCTGCTTCCAGACGGCGGCCCGCGAGATCGAAAGCGCGGTGGCGAGTTCCTCACCGGAATGCCGCTCGCCGTCTGCAAGCAGTCGCAGCAGTTCGCCTCGGCGGCTCATCGCCCGCGCGTCCGCGGCCGCAGCAGCCAGAGCCGGTTCATGCGGGGCTCGGTCCCGGTCCGCATGCGTGCGACGTTGCCGCGGTGCGCCCAGGCGACGAGCACGGCCATGGCGAGCGAAAACACGAGCAAAGGTGCGGTCTCGAGGCCGATCAGCCGCATGGCGGCCGGCACGGCGATGGCACCGGCCATCGTCGCGAGACCGACGAAGCCGGTCAGCATCGCGACGGCGAACCAGATCGCGATTGCGATCGCAACCAGGACCGGTGCGAGCGCGAGCAGCGTGCCGACGAGCGTCGCACCGCCTTTGCCGCCGCGGAATCCGTAGAACTGCGGCCAGACGTGGCCGACGACTGCGGCGGCGGCGCAGGAAACCGCGAGCCAGTCGCGGTCGATCGCGGGATCGGCGGCGACGCCCGGAATCTGGAGCTCCGGCAGGCAGCCGGCCGCGAGCCAGCCCTTGCCCACGTCGATAAACACGGTGATGGCGGCGAACCCGAAACCCTGGGTGCGAAGCGCGTTGGTGCCGCCCGCGTTGCCGCTGCCCTGCTCGCGGATGTCGACACCGCGGAATCGTCCGACGAGCAGCGAGCCCATCAGCGAGCCGAGCAGGTAGCCGATCAGGGTCTTGAGGCCGAGTTCCAGCAATGCTTGCGGTTCCCCGGTCGAATGGGCCCGGATTTTAGCATCGACCGGCCGCGCCCGAGCGCGGCAGAAACACCTCGGCGATCATGCAGCGCACGCTGCCGCCGCCATGGCGCTCGATCGTCGGTATCGGAGCCGCGACGATTGCGCCGTGGCGCTCGAGCTTGCGGCGTGTCTCCGGCGACAGGCTGCTCCAGGCAGTGTCGGACGCGGCAATCAGCGGACGGCCATCGGCGGAACGAAGCGCGAGCAGGTTGCCTGCGAATCCGTGCATTTCGGAAATGCTGATTTCGATCGGCTCGTGACCGGCCTCCGCGAGTTCCCGCAGGACATTCGCGCGCTCGTCCGCATCCGGAATGGCGGCGGCACAGACGACCGCAAAGTGCTCGCCTATCGCCATCAGCACGTTCGTGTGATACGCCGGCCTTCCGTCGGGACCCAAAGCATCGAAGGTCACGATGCGATAGCCGAGCCGCGCGGAGAATTCGGCGATCGCCGCGGCCGTCGTCCGCGGCGAGCGGCAGG
>DASWIQ010000032.1:0-58057 GCA_036397615.1 Steroidobacteraceae bacterium | reverse complement strand
TCGATCAGCAGGTGCTTGAAGCGCACGAACTTGTCGAAGAGGACGGTATTCCAGGCTTCGACGACGATGTCATTGTCGATCATGCGGCTGCTTCCTCCGGTGGTTTGACGTGCCGAAACGTCCACAGCAGCGACACATCGTAAAGTATTTTGAGCGCGCCGCAGATCACGAAGGGCAGGGCCGCGTAACCCGCTGCGAACAGCGCTCCGGCGAGTGCCGGGCTCGCCGCCGAGGCGAGGCCGCGCGGCACGGACGTGACGCTGGCCGCCGCCGCACGTTCAGGCGGCGTCACGACGGCCATGACGTAGGACGATCGCGTGGGAACATCCATTTGCGAAAGTGCGGAACGCAGGAGCAGGAGCGCAAGTGCGAAATCGAGATCGGGCACCAGCGCCGCGCCGATGAGGCACAGGCTCGAAGGAATGTGCGTGTACACCATGGTTTTCAGCAGGCCGATGCGGCGTGCGAGCCAGGCCGCCGCAGGATAGGAAAGTGCCGCCAGCAGTCCCGACCAGAAGAAAAACGCGCCGGCCGCGGCGAGCGACATGTCGAACTTCTGGAAGAGCCAGAGGGCCAGCAGGGATTGCACGGCAAATCCGCCGGCAAAGGCGTCGATGCTGAACAGGCCGGCGAGCTTCAGCACGACGCGTTTTGATTCGCCGAGGGCGAAGCGCGGCCTCGATTCAGCCGCCTCCGTGTCCGCCGGGATGAGGCGGTAGACGAGTCCGCCGGCAACGCCGAGAGCCGCATAGAAAACAAACATCGCTTTCAGCGCATCGATGCGCGGCCAGCCGAGCGCGGTCAGGAGATCCGGACTGCCTGCGGCGAGCGACCCGAGCGCCGCCGCGATCGCGCCCGTCAGGCCATACACCGCGAACATCCGAGTGCGACGCTCCGCCAGCGCCGTGCCGGCGAGCAGTGCATGCTCCATCGGAACAAAGATGCTCACGTTGCCTGCGGAGGGATTGACGGTGCCGACGAAGGCGATCAACAGAAGCCAGGTGTAGTCGTTTGCGGTCGCGAACGCGATGCCGGTCGCGGTCATCAATGCGGACGCGCAGAGCAGGAGCATGCGCTGGCCGCCCGGGCGGCCCAGCAGGCCGATGGTGAGCGTCAGGAGCGAGGAGCCGAGCAATGCGGCCGTCGCGATGACGCCGATTTCGAGCGGGCCAAGCCCAAGCTCGATCAGGTAAACCGCGAGCAGGATTGCGACGAAACCGTCGCCGAAGTCCCGCAGCGCGCGGGCTGTATACAGACAGGTCGCGGGACCCGGGCGCCTCGACCAGGCGCCGGGCCCCGCAACTTTCGATTTGAAGTCCGCCGAGCTTACGGACTCTGGGATGTGATCTCCCACATGTAATCCGTGTGATCGCCGCAAATGTCGGTGAGGGTGTCGCCGAGCGGATTGTCGTCATAGGCCTCGATGATCGCTGCGCGGGCTGCCATCAACGCCGGCACATCGGCTGCGCTGAATGTTTCAAGCCGGCGGTATTGGCCGCCGACGATGTGCTCGTTCCATCCCCAGGACTTGAGCTTCCCGTCGGCAACCATCTTGTCGTACATGGGAGCAAACACCTGGGTCATCAGTGCGTCCGCCTGGTCTTCACGGCCCTGATCGCAGATGAGATAGACCGAGAATGCCGCGCCACCGCGAGCCACGGTGCCGATGTTGCCGGCGACTGTCCGCCAGATGTAGTCGTCGTGCGAGTTGCAGATCTTCGAGAACTCGATGCCGAGCTTTTCGTTTTTCGCATCCATCTGGTCACCGAGTTTCTTCTGCGCGTCGAGCAGAGACTGCATGCTGTCCGCGCTGGAATAGACGACGCGTCGCCACTTGCCGCCGGTATGGTGTTTGAGCCAGCCGTAGTTGCTGATCGTGCCGTCGGCGACTGCCGCTTCGTACACGCCTTTCTGAACCTGCTCGAAGATTTCGTCCGCTCGCCCCTGTTGCGCCAGGTCGCAAACGCTGTACGTTACGTACGTGTATCGCTCGGCAGGCTTGTCCTGCGCGAAGGCCACGCCCCCCAGCATCAGGCACAGACAGGCCGCAAGCCCGAGTGTCCTGCTCTTTGTCGTCATCATCTTGATATTCTCCCTGTGACCGGGCATTGGCTGGCCCGGCGTCAGCGCGCGCAGTATAGACGCTGTCGGACTGCGGCGATTGACTGCGCGACCGACTTAGAGCAAGTCTTGCAACGATGGTCCGGCGCAAACTCTCACGCTATCGCGCGAAACGCGACTTCAGCCGGACCCCCGAACCGAGCGGCAGCAAGCGACGTGCACCGTCGTCTGCGGCACTTCGCTTCGTTGTCCAGAAGCACGCGGCGCGACGACTGCATTACGACCTGCGTCTGGAGCTGGACGGAGTGTTCAAGTCCTGGGCCGTCACAAAGGGGCCGTCGCTCGACCCAGGCGCAAAACGGCTGGCCGTGGAGGTGGAGGACCATCCGCTGGATTACGGCGATTTCGAAGGCACGATTCCGCCGGGCGAATACGGCGGCGGCACGGTCCAGCTGTGGGATCGCGGTTACTGGGTGCCGCTTCCGGGCACCTCACCGCGCGCCGGCCTCAAGGCGGGCAATTTGAAGTTCCTGCTGGAGGGCAAGCGCCTCAAAGGCGCATGGCTGCTCGTGCGCATGAAATCGGACCGTAACCGCGGCAGGCGAAACAACTGGCTCCTGATCAAGCACCGTGACCGATACGCCCGTGAGAATGGCGATGCCTTGCTGAAATCGGACCGTTCGGTCGCATCGGGCCGACGGATATCGCAGATTGCCGCCGGCCGCGGAGCGCGACCGCGACCATACATGCTGGCGAAGCGATCGACGCGCACGGTCGGACGATCGAGGAAGCGGCAGCAGCACATTGAAGACGCCGCCGTGCTTGGAGTTGCCATCTCGCATCCAGACAAGGCGCTCTGGCCTCATGCGGGCGATTCGCAGGCGGTGACCAAGCTCGATCTGGCGCACTACCTCGAGACGGCAGGACCCTGGATGCTCGGTCACCTGAAGGGTCGCCCATGCTCGATCGTGCGCGCGCCGGATGGAATCGGCGGGCAGATATTCTTTCAGCGTCATGCCATGGCTGGCACTTCGAGCCTGATCGAGGCAGTGAAGATTTCTGGAGATCGCGCACCTTATCTCCAGATCGACCGCATCGAAGGACTCATTGCCGTTGCGCAGATGGGTGGCATCGAGCTGCATCCCTGGAACTCCGAACCGGGGCGGCCGGAGGTGCCGGGCCGGCTGGTATTCGATCTCGATCCCGCGCCGCGTGTGAAGTTCAGCCGCGTCATCGACGCTGCTCACGAGGTTCGCGAGCGTCTCGAGTCGTTCGGGATGACCGCTTTCTGCAAGACGACCGGCGGGAAGGGACTGCACGTCGTGACAGCGCTCGCGCAGATAAGGAACGGCCCCGCGAGCTGGACCGAGGCTAAAAGCTTTGCGAGAGCGCTTTGCTCAAGAATGGCCGCGGACGATCCGGATCGTTACGTCGTCAACGTGTCAAAAAAGGCGCGCACGGGAAAGATCCTGCTCGACTACCTGCGCAATGCCGAGAAAGCGACTGCGGTCGCGCCACTGTCGCCACGCGCACGACAAGGTGCGCCGGTCTCGATGCCGTTGAACTGGAACCAGGTACGCGAGGGGCTCGACCCGGCGCGCTACACGATACGGACTGCCATGGCGCTACTCGCGAAGAGCCGGGCCTGGGCCGATTACGAAAAATCGAAGCGGCCATTGCCACGCGGGTGACCCAGTGAACTCAGTGTGCGCGGCGCGGCGCGCACCGAGAGTATGCGGCAGCCGAATATCGGTCCGGCGGTATGACCCGGTTCAGGCTGGAATCGGACGCGCACCTGACTTTTGCCCGCCAGCCGTTCCATCGGCAGCGCGTAATCCCTTTCGATGAACTCGCCGGGCTGTTCGCCCTGCAGGCGCTGCGTGGCGATGCGAACGCCGTCGATCTCGACGTGGAAAAGCCGGTCGCGCTCGCCGCCCCAGTAGGTCGCCCTCAGCAACAGCGGCTCGTCGCGTACGGCGGCGTCAAATTCGACGTATCCGCCGGTTCGCGCATCGCGTCCCGGACGGAACCGGTATGAAACGGCGTACGAGATCGCGCTCGTCAGTCCGTGTTTCCGCTCGTCGTCTTCCAGTCCGAGGCGGATGACGTCCACTGAGCGCGCATCGAGAGCCGCGGCGCGTTTGCGTTCGGCCTCGCGTAATTTGAGCGCAGCCTGCCATTCAGCCGGCGTATATCGCCTGAAGTAAACGGCCGTGCGGCGGTCGTACTGAGTGAAAAATGGCGCGAATGCGAGATCCGACGGCCGGCCGGTGCCGCGGCTGCGATACAGGGCCTGCGCGGCGTCGACCGGTTCGATCGAGGCGAGCGGATCGTCGCCGACGAGCGCGGGCGCCGGTCCATCGAACGGAGCGCCGGCCGGACCGAGATCCGCGGCGAGCACGAGCGGACCCCTGAGAAGGACAACCGTCGAAGGATCGTCGGGCGTCGACTCAAAGCGCGGCCGCATGGGGAGTGTCAGCTCGATGGAATCGCCGGCATTCCAGCGCCGACGCACCGTGAAGTAACCGTTCGCATCCCGTCGTGCCTCGACGGCCGCTCCATTGACGCGGGCGGACGGCGCCGCGCACCAGGCCGGCAGCCGCAGGGCGATCGCAAAGGGCTCGCGCGTACCGATGGCTTCGATCCGCATCGCGACGTTCTCGTCGAAGGGCTGACCGCTGTCGAGCGCGAGGCGCGCCTCGCGCTCGTCCCAGCGAAGCTCCGCGGGTATGTACAGGTTGACAAAGAGCGTGTTCGCGTCGCGCCAGAAGATGGAGTCGCCGTGTTTGGAATGGCTTTCCATGCCCGTTCCGACGCAGCACCAGAAGGAATCGAATGGCTTCGAGAACTCGCGCGCGGCGCCGCTCATGAGCGGCACCATGTAGGCAAACATCCCGTCCGCGGGACGCTGCTGCGCGAGGATGTGATTGAGCTGCGCGCGCTCGTAATAGTCGAAGTAGTCACTTCGGGGCTCGGCCGGGTAGAGCCGGCGCGTCAGCTTCAGCATGTTGTAGGTGTTGCAGCTCTCGCAGGTCTGTTCCGTGATGTAACGCGAGAGCGAACCGGGTTCCTGGAAATTCTCGCGATCGCTGTTGCCGCCGATGACATACGAGCGACCGCCGGTGACCGCATGCCAGAAGAACCGCGCGCCCGCGAGTTCCGCAGGATCGCCGTCGAGCTCGTACATGCGGGCGAGACCGATGACCTTCGGGATCTGCGTGTTGGCATGCAGATGCGCAAGTTCGTCGCGGCCGGCCATGAGCGGATCGAGCACGGCTCGATGGTGGAAACGCCGAGCGAGGCTCAGCCAGCGCGGTTCGGCGGTCCGTGCGTAAAGCTCCGCGAGCACTTCGCTCATGCCGCCGAATTCCGTTCCGAGTACGGCCTGCATCCGGGAATCGTCGAGCGGCGCGAGCGAGCGCTCGATGTAGGCGGCGAGGGCGACCGCGATCGTGAGCGCCTCGTCGCTGCCGCAATGGAGATTGGCGTCGAGGAGTCCCGCGAACAGCTTGTGCCAGTTGTAGAACGGCGCCCAGCAGCCGTTCAGATAGAAGCGGGCGGAACGGATGTCTCCGCGCGAGAGCTCCTCGATAACCCGGCGCCCCGGTTCGATCGCTCCGGCTTCATTGGTGCGCGTAAATCCCGCGACATAGCCGTCGTTCTTCGCGCGCTGGCAGGAGCCGAGCTCGGCCACGATGTAGTTCGCGCGGGCGCGGCAGTCGTCGTCGCCGGTCTGCGCATGCATCAACGAACAGGCGCTCAGGTAGTGGCCAAGCGTGTGTCCCGCGATGGTTTCCTGCTCCCAGCCGCCATAAAGATCGCCCTTTGGCGGCAGGCCCGCCTGCTGCCGGAAATTGTGGAGGAGGCGATCGGGCTCCAGGCGATGCAGATATTTGCGATTGGCTTCAACCGCCTGCAAGTACAACGAGGGTTTCAGCCGGACGGCCGACAGGGGAAAGGGACTGGCGCCCGCGCTTCCGCCCGCCGCCGCGATCCGGGAGATACCGCAGGCAGATGCCGCGGACGCAAGGGCCGCACTCAACAGGAGCTGACGTCTCGAAACCGGAAAAACGGGCCGCATCGGATGTCCTCAATCGCCGGTGGCAGCAAGTGCAATATAGACCTTGTAAACTGCGCCATTCTGGAGGGGCCATGGCGGGAAGACTCGCTTACGTGACGGGCGGGATGGGCGGCATCGGCACGCCGATATGCAAGCGCCTGTGCCGGGAGGGTTTCCGCGTCGTTGCGGGTTGCGGTCCGGGGTCGCAGCGGAAGGACCGCTGGGTAGCCGAAATGCGGGCTCAGGGATTCGAGGTTCATGTTTCGGAAGGCAATGTCGCCGACTGGGAATCGACGCGCGCGGCATTCGAAAGGGTGCGTAACGAGCTCGGGCCGGTCGACGTGCTGGTCAACAATGCCGGCGTCACCGCCGACGGCACGTTCCGCAAGATGACCTTCGAGCGCTGGCACAAAGTCATCGATACGAACCTCAACAGCCTGTTTCACGTCACGAAACAGGTCATCGACGGCATGCTCGACCGCAGCTGGGGCCGGATCATCAATATCTCGTCCGTGAACGGGCAGAAAGGCCAGTTCGGCCAGACGAACTATTCGACGGCCAAGGCAGGCATCCACGGTTTCACGATGGCGCTCGCGCAGGAAGTCGCCGCCAAGGGCGTCACGGTGAACACCATATCTCCCGGTTACATCGGCACGGACATGATCCGCGCGATGAAACCGGAAGTCCTGGCGAAGATCGTCGCCACGATACCGGTCGGAAGACTCGGCACGCCGGAGGAGATCGCATCGATGGTCGCATGGCTCGCGTCGGAAGACGCCGCTTTTGCGACCGGTGCCGACTTCTCGTTGAACGGCGGCCTGCACATGGGCTGAAGGGACGGGAGGAAGATGAAGACGCGTGCAGCGATCGCCTGGGCGGCCGGAAAGCCGCTCGAAGTCGTCGACGTCGAACTCGACGGGCCAAGGCACGGCGAAGTGCTGGTGGAAATCCGGGCTACGGGTATCTGCCACACGGACGAGTTCACGCGTTCGGGCGCCGATCCCGAGGGCCTGTTTCCGGTCATCTTCGGACACGAGGGCGCGGGCGTCGTGATGGACGTCGGGCCCGGCGTCAGGACGCTCAAGAAGGGCGACCACGTCATTCCCCTGTACACGCCCGAATGCCGCGAGTGCAAATCCTGCACCTCACGCAAGACCAATCTCTGCACGGCAATCCGCGCGACTCAGGGCAAGGGCGTGATGCCGGATGGCAGCAGCCGCTTCTCCATCGACGGAATGATGGTTCATCACTACATGGGCTGCTCCACGTTCGCGAATTACACGGTGCTGCCCGAAATCGCACTCGCGAAAATCCGCGAGGACGCGCCCTTCGAAAAGGTCTGCTACATCGGTTGCGGCGTGACGACCGGCATCGGCGCGGTGATCAATACCGCCAGGGTGGAGCCGGGTGCAAACGTCGTGGTGTTCGGACTCGGGGGCATCGGCCTCAACGTGATCCAGGGAGCGCGCATGGCGGGCGCCGGCAGGATCGTCGGCGTCGACATCAATCCGCGGCGCAAGGCGCTGGCGGAGCGTTTTGGCATGACCGACTTCGTGAATCCAAAAGAACACGGGGACGACCTCGTCGCGCACCTGGTGGCGCTGACCGACGGCGGCGCGGATTACAGTTTCGAATGCGTGGGCAATGTGGACCTGATGCGCCAGGCGCTCGAGTGCTGCCATCGCGGCTGGGGCGTTTCGGTCATCATCGGCGTGGCGGGCGCGGGCCAGGAAATCAAGACGAGGCCGTTCCAGCTCGTGACTGGCCGCGTCTGGAAGGGAACGGCCTTCGGCGGCGCGCGCGGCCGCACCGACGTGCCGAAGATCGTCGACTGGTACATGGATGGCAAGATCAACATCGACGACCTGATCACGCATGTAATGCCGCTCAGCAAGATCAACGACGCCTTTGACCTGATGCACAAAGGCGAGTCCATACGCAGCGTCGTGACGTTCTGAAACAGGAGTGGGGGAAACACATCATGACTGTCAAGATTCATCCGTCCGTCGATAACGGCGTCCAGCCGGGCACCAAGGGATTCAAGGGAGGCACGTTGACCTGCAAGTGCGCCAGCGCCCCGGTCACGGTGACGCTCGCCAGCGACGTCGCCTTCAACCACGCATGCGGCTGCAGCAAGTGCTGGAAACCGGAAGGCGCGCCATTCTCGGTCGTGGCGGTCGTGGGACGCGACAAGCTTGCCGTCACCGCCAACGGCCAGAAGCTCAAGATCGTCGATCCGGGCGCCGCGATCCAGCGCCATGCCTGCACGGGCTGCGGTGTCCACATGTTCGGCCGCATCGAGAACAAGAACCACCCGTTCTATGGATTCGACTTCGTGCACGTCGAGCTGTCGAAGGACAAGGGCTGGGCGGCGCCGGAGTTCGCGGCATTCGTCTCATCCATCATCGAAACCGGAGCTGCGAAGCCCGAGCAGATGGCCGCCGTGCGCGCACGATTGAAGGAACTGAAACTGGAACCCTACGATTGTCTGTCGCCGGCATTGATGGACGCGATTGCAACCCATACAGCCAAGGCGAATGGCGTCTTGGCCGCCTAAAGCAAGGAAGAGAGCGATGAGCAAAGTAGTCTGCGTGCTGTACGACGATCCGGTGACGGGTTACCCGAAAAAGTATGCGCGTGATGACATTCCGAGGATCACGCATTACCCCGGCGGGCAGACGACGCCAACGCCACAGGCGATCGACTTCAAGCCGGGCGCGCTCCTGGGAAGCGTTTCCGGCGAGTTAGGGCTCAGGAAGTTCCTCGAGTCCCGCGGGCACAAGCTGGTTGTCACGTCGGACAAGGACGGACCGGGGAGCCGCCTCGCGAAGGAGGTCGTGGACGCCGAGGTCGTCATCTCGCAACCATTCTGGCCGGCGTACATGACCGCCGACCTGATCGGGAAAGCGCCGAAGCTGAAATTGATCATCACCGCCGGAATCGGATCGGATCACACGGACCTGCAAGCGGCGATGAATCGCGGCATCACCGTTGCCGAGGTCACTTACAGCAACAGCATCAGCGTGTCGGAGCACGTCGTGATGATGATCCTCTCGCTCGTGCGCAACTACATCCCGTCGCATGACTGGGTCGTCAGGGGCGGCTGGAACATTGCTGATTGCGTCGAGCGATCCTATGACGTCGAGGGCATGAACGTCGGCACGGTCGCGGCCGGCCGCATCGGCACGGCGGTGTTGCGCCGCATGAAGCCGTTTGACGTGAAGCTGCACTACACGGACCGGCACCGCCTGCCGGAATCGGTCGAGCAGGAACTCGGGGTCACCTACCATCCGGACGTCGAGTCGATGGTCCGGGTCTGCGATGTCGTCACGATCAACTGTCCGCTGCATCCCGAGACCGAGGGCATGTTCAACGATGCGCTGATCGCCAAAATGAAGCGCGGCGCCTATATCGTGAACACGGCCCGCGGCAAGATTTGCGACCGCGATGCAGTGGCGCGGGCGCTGAAGCGCGGGCAGCTTGCGGGTTACGCGGGCGATGTGTGGTTCCCGCAGCCTGCGCCGAAAGACCACCCGTGGCGAACGATGCCTCACGAGGGCATGACGCCGCACACTTCGGGGACTTCGCTGTCCGCCCAGGCGCGCTACGCCGCGGGAACCCGCGAAATCCTGGAATGCTGGTTCGACAAGCGGCCGATCCGCAACGAGTACCTGATCGTCGACCGCGGCCAGCTCGCGGGGACCGGCAAGCATTCCTACAGCGCCGGCAATGCGACGCGCGGTTCCGAGGAGGCGGCAAAATTCAAGGCGGCGCCGGCGAAGCCTGCTGCGAAGAGATCCGCGCCGAAGTCCCCGAAGAAGAAATCGAAGTCGAAGGCACGGAAGAAGAAGTAATGGACCGGCGCCGCGCCGGCGGGACGCACTGACCCGATGACCGCGGCGCCGGAACTGCTCTCACGCCACGGCGCGTTCGGCGGCGTCGTGAGCTTTCACCGCCACGCTGCCGCCGAAACGGCCTGCGCAATGCGATTCGCGGTCTACCTGCCGCCGCAGGCGGAGCGGCGCAAGGTGCCGGTGCTCTGGTATCTCGCCGGCCTGACCTGCACCGAAGAGACCTTCATGATCAAGGCGGGCGCCCAGCGCGTGGCCGCCGAACTCGGCCTCGCGCTCGTGGCGCCGGACACGAGCCCGCGCGGCGTTCCGCTGCCGGGCGACAGCGACAACTGGGATTTCGGCGTCGCGGCCGGTTTCTATCTCGATGCCGTGGAGCCGCCGTGGTCGCGCCACTACCGCATGTACTCCTACGTGACGACGGAACTCGCGGCGCTGGTCGCGGAGCATTTCCCCGTCGACGCGAAGCGTCAGGGAATTTTCGGGCATTCGATGGGCGGGCACGGCGCGCTCACCGTCGGCCTGAAGAATCCGGATCGATATCGCTCGATCTCGGCCTTTGCGCCGATTACGGCGCCGATGCACTGCCCCTGGGGCCAGAAGGCGTTCACCGGCTATCTCGGCTCCGATCGCGAAGGCTGGCGCGCCTACGACGCCTGCGAATTGATCCGGGCGCTACCGACGGTTTCCGGCCGGCCGCCTCTCCTCGTGGACCAGGGCTTGGCGGACCAGTTTCTGGATCAGCAACTGATGCCCGAGCGGCTCGAGCAGGCCTGCAAGGACACGGGCTATCCGCTGACGCTGCGCCGCCAGCCCGGCTACGACCACGGCTATTACTTCATATCGACGTTCGTCGAGGACCACCTGCGCCATCACGCGCGCGCACTGCTCGGCTGAGCGGCCTCAGGTTTCCCGCGGTTCGACGCCCGGCGCGAATCGGAGATCGACCCGCAGCCGTGCGTCCTCGAACACGAGCCAGGTGCCGATCGCGAGCGAGTCGCCGGCAAACGCGGGTGCCTGGTAATGGAGTTGACTCCGCCACACGACCATGCCCCGACGCGCCGTTACGCAATTCCCGGGCGACACGCCGAGTGCGGTGGAGTACGCCCACGCGGCGACGGCAGGTCCCAGCCCGCCGTCACCGGTTGAGCAGCCTGAGGATCGCGCGGAACTTGCGACCGTAGGGCGGCAGCAGCAGCGACGAGGCGCTCAGTCGGCCGTCGAGATACACTGGCTTCAGTTTCGAGAACGTGTCGAAGCCCGCGCGCCCGTGGTAGTGGCCCATGCCGCTCGCACCCACGCCGCCAAAGGGCAAGCTCTCCTGGACGACGTGAAACGCGGTGTTGTTGACCGTGACGCCGCCCGACACCGTGCGTGCGAGCACGGCATCGAGATCCGGATTCGCGGCCCCGAAGTAATAGAGCGCGAGCGGCCGCGGCCGGGCATTGACGTAGGCGATCGCCTCGTCGATCGAGTCGTAACCGACGATCGGGAGCAGCGGCCCGAATATTTCTTCCTGCATCACGCGCATCGAATCGGACACCCCCGTCAGCGCCACGGGAGACAGGCGGCGGCGCTCGGCATCGAGCGCCTCGTCGTGCAGGCGATGGACGGTCGCGCCCGCCGCGCGCGCATCCTCGATGCATGCGGACAGCCGCCGGAACTGCCGGTCGTTGATGATCGAGGTGTACTGAGGGTTGGTCGCGAGCTTCGGATAAAAGGCTGCCGTCGCCTTTCGGCAGGCATCGACGAAGCGATCGACGAGCGGCTGCGGGACCAGCGCGTAATCCGGCGCGACGCAGGTCTGCCCCGCGTTGATCAGCTTGCCGTACATGACGCGTCGCGCAGCCTCGTCGAGGTCGAAGCCGGCCGTGACGATCGCCGGGGACTTTCCGCCGAGTTCGAGGGTCACGGGCGTGAGGTTGGCGCTGGCCGCTTTCATGACTTCGCGCCCCACCTGCGTCGACCCTGTGAACAGGAGATGATCGAATGGAAGGGCGGCGAACGCCTTCGCGACGGTCGTGTCGCCGTTTACCGCCACGACTTCGTCGGCGGAAAAACTCTGGGCGACGAGCGTCTCGAACAGCGAACCGAAACGCGGCGTGTGCTCCGACATCTTGAGCATCGCGCGGTTTCCGGCTGCGATCGCCGCGGTCAGCGGCGACACCGCGAGATACAGCGGATAGTTCCAGGGCACGATGATGCCCACGACACCGAGCGGCTGACGCATCAGTCGCGCGCGGCCCGGCAGGCTCCACCACACGACCGGGCGTCGTTCGGTCCGCATCCACCGGCGCAGATGGCGGCGGGCGTACGAGATTCCTTCGAGGCTCGTGAACTGCTCGAGCAATTCCGTTTCCTCGCTTGCGCGCATGCCGAAGTCCACGGAAATCGCGTCGCGGATGTCGCCGTAATGCGCGCGCAGCATGTTGCGCAGCCGGTCGAGGCGATCGCGTCGGGTCGCGAGCGACGGAAACGGATCGGCCTCGAATGAGCGGCGCTGAAATTCCAGGGCCTGCTTCAATTGCGCGGGATGGGTTACCAGGCGGTCCGGATCGTGTGCCGTGGCCATCGAAGGTATTTTAAGCGGATAATCGCCGTCCTGCCGCGCGGCACTGGAGGTACAGGTGAAGATCGGTTGTCCGAAGGAAATCAAGGTGCACGAATACCGCGTCGGCCTCGTGCCGGCCGGAGTGCGTGAACTGGCGACAGCCGGTCATGAAGTGATGGTCGAAACCGGCGCCGGCATCGGGATCGGCATCGGCGACGACGCCTATCGCGCGGCAGGCGCGACCGTGCTGCCCGACGCGAAATCCGTATTTGCAGCGGCCGACCTGGTGGTCAAGGTGAAGGAGCCCCAGCTGCCGGAATGCGCCCAGCTGCGTCGCGGGCAGATCCTCTTCACCTACCTCCACCTCGCCGCCGACGCGGACCAGGCGAAGGCCCTGGCCAAATCGGGTGTCACCGCGATTGCCTACGAGACCGTGACCGCGCCGGACCGGTCGCTGCCGCTCCTGACGCCGATGAGCGAAGTGGCGGGCCGCATGTCGATCCAGGTCGGCGCAACCGCCTTGCAGAAGGCGAACGGCGGCTTCGGAGTGCTGCTCGGCGGCGTGCCGGGCGTAGCGCCGGCCCGGGTCGTGATCCTGGGCGGCGGCGTGGCCGGGACGAACGCGACCCAGATGGCGGTTGGCCTGGGCGCCCAGGTCACCGTCGTGGATCGTTCGCTCCGCCGCCTGCGCGAACTCGACGTGCAGTTCGGCAGCCAGATCGAGACCGCCTATTCGACGATCGAGTCGGTCGAACGGCTCGTCATCCAGGCGGATCTCGTGATCGGCGCGGTTCTCGTGACCGGTGCCGCGGCGCCCAAGCTCGTGACTCGCGACATGGTGCGCCGCATGGAGAAAGGCGCGGTGCTCGTCGACATCTCGATCGACCAGGGCGGCTGCTTCGAGACGAGCAGGCCGACGACGCACGCGGATCCGACCTACGTCGTAGATGGCGTGGTGCACTACTGCGTGACGAACATGCCGGGCGCCGTGCCGCGCACGTCCACGTTCGCGCTGACAAATGCGACCCTGCCTTATGTGCGCTCGCTTGCGGACCTCGGCTGGCGGAAGGCGCTGGGGCGCGATTCCGGATTCGCGGCGGGGCTCAACGTTCACGAGGGCGCGATCACGCACGAAGCGGTCGCGCGGGACCTCGGCGTGCCATTTCAGCCGCTCGCGTCCTAGTCGCTCAGAACGCGGCGTCGGGAATCGTGAGCGCGGTGTCGTCGAGCGAGCGCAGCAGGCGGAGCGTGGGCTCGATGCGCGGCAGCTCGTAGCGGAAGAAGAAGCGGCAGGCGGCGAGCTTGCCACGATAGAAATCCTGGTCCTGGGTCGCAGCTTGCGGAAGCGCGGCTTCCGCAGCGAGCGCCTGCGCAAGCCAGCGCCAGGCCACAACCACGTGTCCGAGGCCGTCGAGGAAGAGTGTCGCGTTCGCGAGCGCGAGCTCCGGATTTCCGGGCATCGCTTCGAGGAGCAGCGCGGTCGTCTCGCGCACGCCGTCGATGGCCACGGCAAGCGCCGCGGAATGCGGAGCGAGCAGGTCCGATCCGCTGGCCTCGGCGATCGTCGCCGCCATGCGGCGGAATAGCTCCTCGAGCGCGGCGCCGCCCTGCATCGGCACCTTGCGGCCGAGCAGGTCGAGACCGTGGATGCCGTGCGTGCCTTCGTGAATTGGATTGAGCCGATTGTCGCGATACAGGCGTTCGACGGGATAGTCGCGCGTGTAACCGTAACCGCCATGGACCTGGATCGCGAGCTTGTTGGCCTCGAGGCAAAATTCCGACGGCCAGGACTTGGCGATGGGGGTCAGTAGCTCGAGCAGGCCATGCAGGCGTCGTCGCGCGGCGTCGTCCGTCGTCGAGCGTTCTTCATCGGCGAGCCGCGCGCAATAGAGCACGAGCGCCAGGCCTCCCTCGACCCAGCATTTCTGCACGAGCAGCATGCGACGCACGTCGGCGTGGCGCAGGATCGGGACCGGTGGGGCGGCCGGGTCCTTGGCGGCGAGGGGACGGCCCTGCGGGCGCTCGCGCGCGTACGCGAGCGCTTCCAAGTAGGCTGCGTACCCGAGCGCGACCGCATTCGTCCCGACGCCGATGCGCGCGGCGTTCATCATCTGGAACATGTATTCGAGGCCGCGATTTTCCTCGCCGACCAGTTCCGCGCGACAAGCGCCTTGCTCGCCGAAGGAAAGAACGCAGTTCGTCGTTCCACGCCATCCCATCTTGTGATTGAGTCCGGCGAGGCGCACGTCGTTCGATTCGCCGACCGTCGCGTCGTCGCCGATGCGATCGCGCGGCACGGCGAACAACGAAATGCCGCGTACGCCGGCCGGAGCGCCCGGCGTACGCGCGAGGACGAGGTGCACGATCGATTCGACGAGATCGTGGTCCCCGCCGGAGATCCACATTTTCGTGCCGGTGAGGCGGTAGCTGCCGTCTGGCTGGCGCCGCGCCTGGCAGCGGATATCGGCGAGCGAGGACCCCGCGTGCGGTTCCGAGAGGCACATCGTTCCGGTGAATCGGCCCGCGAGCATCGGGCGCACGAAGCGCCGGCGCTGGTCTGCATTGCCGAAGCTCACCAGGAGTTCGGCGGCGCCCGCCGTCAGCGCCGCATATGAATGAAACGCGACATTGGCGCTGGAGAATATCGCGGTGCAGGCCTTCGCGATCACAAGCGGCAACTGGAGCCCGCCATCCGCGCCGTCGAAAGTCGCCGCCGTGAACGCGGCCTCGTTGTAGGCTGCGAGCGCAGCGCGCGTCTCCGGGATCGTCCAGGCGCGCCCGTCGACGATGCGGGGCTCGCTCGAATCGCAGGCGGCGGCAAAAGGTGCGAAGCGCTCCGCGGCGATTCGATAGGCGGAGTCGATGACTCCATCGAAAACGGCCCGGTCGTGTTCCGCATGGCGCGGCAACCGGCACAGCGCCGCGGCATCCAGCACCTCGAACAGCTGGAACTCGAGGTCGCGACGCGGAATGAGCATGGCGGATTGTAGCGGCCGTTCGTGCCGGGCCGGAATGTTAGGATCGAAACTTGACTAACGATATTTTCGACCTGACCGGCCGCGTTGCTCTCGTCACGGGCGCGAGCCGCGGCATCGGCCGGTCGATTGCGCTGCTCCTGGCCCAACACGGGGCAATCCTGGCGGTCGCGAGCCGCAGGCTCGAAGCCTGCGAAGCGGTCGCGGCCGAGATCCGTGACGCCGGCGGCCAGGCGTTCGCGCACGCCTGTCACATCGGTGAACCGGAGCAGATCTCATCGACGCTTCGCGAGATCGATGCGCGACACGGCCGTCTCGACATTCTCGTCAACAATGCGGCCACCAATCCTTATTACGGCCCGGCCGTGGGCATGGATCTCGCGGCCTACCAGAAGACGGTCGACGTCAATATGCGCGGTTACTTCTGGACCTCGATCGAAGCCGCGCGGCGCATGCTCGCGCAAGGCAAGGGCGCGATCGTTAATGTCGCGTCGGTCAATGCATTCCGGCCGATGGACGGCCAGGCCTGTTACTCGATGACCAAGGCGGCGATCGTCAATATGACGCAGGGACTCGCGAAGGAATGGGGGCGCCAGGGCATTCGCGTGAATGCGCTCGTCCCGGGTCTCGTCGAGACCCGGTTTGCCGCGGCGATCCACGAAGATCAGAAACTCCGTGCGGCAATGGAGCGCCTCGTGCCGATGGGGCGCATCGCGCAGCCGGAGGAAATGGCGGGCGCCGTGCTCTACCTGGTTTCCGACGCCGCTTCGTACACGACCGGCAGTTGTCTCACCGCCGACGGCGGCTGGCTCGCCTGAGCCGAAGCACGTTCAGCCGGCGTTCAGCGCCTCTTATTCAGACTTTGGCTGGCTATTTGCGCACCGGTGCGGCGTGCCGTATAGATACGCGCTGCCGCAAGGAGCGAGGGCGATGAGCATGGCGAAGAGCCGTATCCTGGCCGTGGCAGTGGCGACTCTGCTCTCGGGCGCGCCCACGCTCGCCGACGACCTCCGCCCGCTGTCGGATGCCCGGCCGATGGCCGATGAGAAGTGCATCGAGCAATGCGACATCAAGTCCGATGAATGCATGCAGAGCGCCGATGGGGATTCGGGCAAGCTTCAGGACTGCGACGACAAGTACAGCGAGTGCCTGCAAGCCTGCGAGGCGCGCTGAAGTTCGAGGATCGTGCCCCGTCCGGCCGTCCGGCCGGCATGGGTTGAAAAACGCCGCTTTTCGTATATATTGCGCAGCCCTGCGCTTGTGGGGTTTGTTGTCGAAATCATTGATTTCTCTAGGAATTCCAAGGAATGAAAGAGCGCAATGATGAGTCCTTCGACCTCGAAGACGAGTTTCTCGGGGAGACCGCGGAGCAGGATGGCGACCTCGACCGGCTGATCGTCGTCGAGCGCCGGCCAAAGGGACCGCGCCGGCCGGTACAGCAATCCGCGTGGAGCAAGGTGGAAGATGTGCTGGCTGAGAAGCGTCTCCAGCGCGAGCTCGAGGAATTCAACGACGTCGACGAAGCGTGAAGCCTTCGCACCGCAGCCGGCGGTGCCGATGAAAGGCCGCATCCCGCCGGGACTGCGGCCTTTTGTTTTGGCGGCCGGGCGAAAGGCAGCATCGCGGTGAGCGGGACTCCGGAAATTCCGTGGTGGCGGGCGCGAAGGCAGGCGCTGCTGGCGGCGCTTGCGGAGCGTGATTGCGCCTACGCCTACGATCTCGCGACGGTCGAATCCCAGGCGCGATCCCTGCTTGGCATGCATTCCGTCGCCCGTGTCCTTTATGCGATCAAGGCGAATCCCCACCCGGAAGTATTGCGCGCCATCGCGGCTCTCGGCTGCGGCTTCGAGTGCGTATCCCGCGGCGAAATCGAACGGGTCCTGGCGTCGGTCCGCGACATCGATCGCAGGCGCGTGCTGTTCACGCCGAACTTCGCGCCGCAAGCGGAATACCGCTGGGCGCTGGAACAGGGTTTCAGGGTGACCGTCGACAATCTGTATGTGCTCAAATCCTGGCCGGGGTTGTTTGCCGGGCGCGAGATCTTTCTGCGTCTCGATCCAGGGCAGGGGCACGGCCACCATGAAAAGGTCCGCACCGGCGGACTGCACTCGAAGTTCGGCGTCCCTCCGGAAGAGTTCGGGGAACTGCCGCAGGCCGTCGCTGGCGCTGGCGCACGCGTCGTCGGCCTCCATGCCCACGGCGGCAGCGGAAATTTCGATCTCGAAGGCTGGCTCGGCCCCGCGCGGGTCCTTGCGGAGAATGCCGGTCATTACCCGGAAGTCCGGGTCTTGAATCTCGGCGGCGGTCTCGGCGTTCCCGACCGCATGCGGCGCGACCCTGTAGACCTCGCGGGTCTCGATCGGGCACTCGGTGAATTCCGTGCCGTGCATCCGGAGTTCGAACTCTGGCTGGAGCCCGGGCGTTTCCTGGTCGCCGCGGCGGGCGTCCTGCTCGCGCGCGTCACGCAGACGAAGGGCAAAGGCTCGAAATGCTACGTCGGCATCGCGACCGGCATGAATTCGCTGATCCGGCCCGCCCTTTATGGCGCCTGGCACGAGATCGTCAATCTCACGCGTCTCGACACGCCCGCCACCCGGACCTGCACGATCGTGGGCCCCATCTGCGAAAGCGGGGACGAACTCGGGTCGGACCGGCTGTTGCCGCCGTGTGAAGAGGGTGACGTGATCCTGATCGCCGACGCCGGCGCCTACGGTCATGCCATGGGATCCCACTACAACCTGAGGCCGCCCGCGCCGGAAATCGTGGTTCCGGCGTGACCGGAGTCCATCGCACGCATCTCTGGCAACTCGTCCTGATCAATGCGATCTGGGGATTCAACATCGTCGCGGTCAAGCTGAGCGCCGATCGCTTTCCGCCAGTGTTCCTGAGTTTCATGCGTTTCCTGATCGTCGGAATCGTGGTCTGGCCGTGGCTGCGTGTCCGACGCGGGGAAATGCGTTGGCTGCTGACGGCCGCAATCTGCAGCGGCGGGCTGCAGTTCGCGCTGATGTACTCGGGCGTCGCCTTGTCCGGCAACATGTCCTCGGTCGCGATCGCAGGCCAGCTCGGCGTGCCGTTCGCGACGCTCCTGTCGGTGCTGATGCTCGGTGAACGAATCCACTGGCGGCGTTGGCTCGGTATTTCATTGGCGTTCGTCGGCGTCGTGCTGATCGGTTTCAGCCCCGAGGTGTTTGCCTCCTGGTCCGGCCTGATCCTGATCGTCATCGCGTCGTTCATCGGCGCCGTCGGGTTGATCGCGATCAAGCGCGTTCACGAACTCGAGCCGCTCGAATTGCAGGCCTGGCTCGCCTGGGGGAGCCTGCCGTTGTTGCTGCCGCTCTCGTTGCTGCTCGAGGACGGGCAGCTCGAAAGTCTCGGGCGCGCCGGCTCGACCGGTTGGGGCGCCTTGCTGTACTCGGCGCTGCTCGCAAGCGTCGTCGCGCACACGGCGTATTTCGCATTGATCCGCCGCTATCCGGTTTCGAGCGTCGCGCCGGTGACGGTGCTGACGCCGCTCTTCAGCGTGATGTTCTCCGTGCTGCTGCTCGGCGATGTCCTGGACTGGCGGATGATCGTCGGCGGCTTGCTGACGCTCTCAGGCATCACGGTCATCGTCGCGCGCGAGCGAAAAGCCGCGGCGACCGGCACCTGAACGCCGCCCGTTCGCCCGGCTTGCAGGAGCCGGTCGGCAGGACTAATTTGAACGGAGGCGACCCCAATCACCGGGAGCAAGCGTTAAAAGTACGTACTCGGCCTGGAGGTGACTCATGAGATCGACGTATGCGGCGGGAGCCTCGCGTCAGACGGTCATACTGACGGCCATTGTCGGACTTCACGTGGGAGCTTTCGTCCTGATTGCGAGCGGACTGGGACCGCGCGTCATGGAGTCCTTCGCACCCGATCCGCCCATCAAGGTCATTCTCCGGGAGGAAGAACCGGCCAGGACTGTCGCTCCCGACAAGACGGACCCGCTCGAGGTCTATTTCCAGCCCGTGCCCAGGCCCGACCCGTCGATCATCCCGCGCTTCGACGAGCCGATGAATACACTTTCCGTGCAAGACGATCTCCTTGCCCCGGCAGCCGGCGACGGAATGGTCGTTCCACCGGTCGACTATCGGCCGCCCGCGTTACGGACGCGCGACAGCCGTGTGGCGGCGCTGGTCAACTCCTGTTATCCGGCAGGTGCGCGGCGGGACGGCGAAGAAGGACGTGCGACGGCGAAGGTCACCGTCGACGCGGCGGGCAGAGCCGCGGCTTGGAGCGTTGCGGAGAGTTCGGGTTTCCCGCGGCTGGACTCGGCGCTGGATTGCGTCATCCGGCGACTGGAATTTGTTGCCGGGCGGGAGGAAGGTCGCGCCGTTGCGACCGACGCGCTATTGCCGATCGTATTCCGTCTGAACTGACGAATTCCGGCGCCGCCGCTGTAGCTGCGCCGGCCGGCGCTTGCAGTCGAAACGGCCAACCGCTAAGGTGGCCGTAGCCGGAATCGGGGCGCGCCAGAGTGCGCGCCGACAACAATTTGGCGGGGCCGCGGCCCGGACGAAGGGCATGCGACCGGCTAGAACGGACGAGGGGTGAGATAGGTCCGGTATGGCGAATACCTATTCCGCGGGGGCGTCTCGCACGACGGCGGTTTTCGTCGGAATCGTCATTCTCCACGTGATTTTTTTCTGGGCGCTGAAGCAGGGCCTGGTTCGCTCCGGCATGCAGATCATCGAGGATTTCGCGATCATGGATCTGCCGCCGCCGCCGCCGCCGCCGGAAAACCTCGACGAGCCGCCGCCGCCGCCGCCGGTGGATGTGCCGCCGCCGGTCGTGCCGCCGCCGCTGATCGACCTCCCGGCATTCGAAGGTCCGACGACGGCGATCACCGCGCAGGTCAGGGAGACGCCGAGGCCCCAGCCGCAGACACCGGCTCGCCAGGCTCAGATCACTCCGCCGCGCATCAAGGCCAAGGGCGACCGCATCAACGCGGCAATCAATGCCTGCTATCCGTCGGCGTCGCGCCGCCTGAGCGAAGAAGGGCGCGTGATGCTCACGATCACGATCGATTCGACCGGCAAGGTTGGCGCGATGAACGTCAACACCAGCAGCGGATTCCAGCGGCTCGACGCGGCCGCGGAATGCGTGGTGCGCCGCCTGCCGTTCGAACCCGGCAAGCGCGATGGTCAGCCGGTCGATGCCCAGGCCACGTTGCCAATCCAATTCAAGCTGGAGTGACGCGCCAGGAATTATCTAGGGACCGGAGGGACGCAAACCGCCGTCGGCGGCATCGGCTTTCCGGAAAATCTTTTCTGTTAGAGGGACAGCAGAATGGCTGGTGAAACCGTAGTAACCGATAACCCGTACGGCATCGAGGCGCTCTGGACCACGAGCGACTATGTCGGCAAGGGCGTGTTCGTCATCCTGATCGTGATGTCGCTTTGGTCATGGCTCGTCATGATCAACAAGTGGCTCGACCAGCGCATGCTCCGCAAAGTGGCGGCGGAGGCGGAAAAGCAGTTCTGGAATGCGGGGTCGCTGAACGAAGGAATCGGCAAGCTGAAGGGCAAGGTGAACCCCTTCCGCGACATCGCCCAGGACGGCGTTCAGGCGATGGAACATCATCGCAAGAGCGCCGGGCGCGACGTCACGAGCAACATCGAACTCGCCGACTGGGTGCAGTCGCACATCGACAGGCGCACCAACATGCTGCAGTCGAGCCTGCAGAGCGGCATGGTCGTTCTGGCGTCGGTCGGCGCGACATCGCCATTCGTGGGCCTGTTCGGCACGGTGTGGGGCATCTACCACGCGCTGATCAGCATCTCGATCGCCGGCCAGGCGTCCCTCGACAAGGTGGCCGGTCCGATCGGTGAAGCGTTGATCATGACGGCCATGGGCCTCGCGGTCGCGGTCCCCGCGGTGCTCGGATTCAACGGCCTGTTGCGCGGCAACAAGAACCTGATGGAGCGCGCCAATTACTTCGCACACGACGTGCAGTCCGCCCTGCTGGCCGGCTCGCGCGTGCCCGGGAAGTAAGCGATGGCGATTTCGGTCGGCAAGGACGAAGGCGACCCCATGGTCGAGCCGAACGTCATTCCGCTCGTGGACATCATGCTGGTCCTCCTGATCATCATGATCATCACGGTCCCGGTGATGACGCATGCGGTCAAGATCGACCTGCCGAGGGAAGTGAATCGGCCAACCGAAACCAAGCCTGAGAACATCAATCTCTCGATCGATTTCGACGGCTCGATCTACTGGAACGAAAACAGCGTGGACCGCGCTTCGCTTCTCAACTACGTGTTGCAGGAAGCGGTGAAGGATCCACAACCGGAGGTCCATATCCGGGCCGACAAGCGGGCACGGTACGAGTACGTGTCGGATACGCTTGCCGTGCTGCAACGGGGAGGCATGCGCAAGGTCGGATTCATCGCGGAACGGCCGCAGCCCCAACAATAGGGGGGCGGGGACACCCGGATGACACAGGGCCCGCCGATCGGCGGGCCTTTTTCTTGACCGGATGTCGGCTGAATGACGCCTGAACCGGCGGGTCAATTTTTCGCACCGGAACCGGGAGCCTCATCCGGCAGTCCATCAATGCAGGAGGCGGGCAGACAGCCGGGCGGGTTTTGGGGTATAAACCCGCCCCACGCGACCATGGCGGCGGGTATCCGCCGGCGAGGAACAGGAACATGACAGCACGGAATTGGTGGTCAATCCGCCTGGCGGCGACGGGCGCCGCGATTGCGCTCGCAATCGCGCTGGCCCCGGTCGCATCGGCGCAGTACGAACAGCCCAAGTCGCGCAAGGAACGCGCGGCGGAAGCGGAAGCGCCGAAAGAGGGTGAAGCGCCGAAGGCGGAATACGGCAAGGAATTCCGCAAGCTGGCCGGTCCGGTCCAGACGGCCGCGAACGAGAAGAAATGGCCGGAGGTGCTGGCGGCGCTGCCGGCGCTCGAGGCCCTGCCCTCACATACACGCGACGAGCGCAAGGCGATCGCGACCTGGCGCCTGCAGGCGACGCAGGGGGTCGGCGACCAGGATGCGTTCGCCGCCGCGATCGAATCGTTCCTGAGCGAAGGGTTTGCGGACCCGGAGAACGTCGGCGCGATGCACCGGCAGCTGGCCGCGCATTACAGCGGCAAGCAGGACAAGGAAAAGACCCTGCTCAACTTCCAGAAATTCGTGGACGCGACGCCGGACGTCCAGGCAGACGAATACGAGACGCTCGGACGCCTGCACCTGCAGGCCGATCACTTCGCCGAAGCCGCCCAGTATCTCGGCAAGGCGATCGAGCTCACCGCGGCCAAGAACGAGAAGCCCAAGGAAATGTGGTTTCAGCTGCGCGACGGCGCCTTCATCAAAATGAAAGACGACGCGGGCCGACTGGCGAATCTTGAATCGCTGGTCGGCTACTATCCGGACAAGGAGTACTACAGCCGCATCGTGGCGATCTACCAGGCGCAGTCCAAGGACGATCGGGTCGTGATGTTGAATGCCTATCGCGTGGCGGTCACCGATCCGCAAGGCGGCCTTGCGACCGTCGGCGGCTACCTGAACTATGCTGACACCGCGCTCGTCGCGGGCAGCCCCGGCGAAGCGGCGCGCGCGCTCGAGCGCGGCATGAAGGACGGCGTCGTGCCCAGTGCCGGCACGAATCAGCAACTCCTCGCGGAGGCCAAGTCTGCGGTAGCGCAGGACAAGAAATCGCTGCCCGGCGAATCTTCGTCCGCCGCCAAGAACTCGAAGGGCGAGGTGGACGTCAAGGTCGGCCTCGGCTTCTACAGTACCGGCGATTTCCAGCAAGCCGTCGAGGCAACCCGCCGCGGCATCGCCAAGGGCGGCGTTGCGCGGCTCGACGACGCCAATCTGCTGCTGGGTGCCGCATTGCTCGAACTGGGCCGTCGCGACGAAGCGCGCGCGGCGTTCGAGGCGGCAGCGGCCGCGGCGCCGGGCGGCAGTCCGTTGGCGCGGATCGCCGCCTTGTGGATCGCACGTACCAACCGTACCGAAACGGCCCCGGCGGCCGGCTGAGCAGGAGACTGGTGATGTCGAAGAACTCGAAATTCCATGCCAGCATTCTGGCGATACTGATGGCCCTGCCGATCTCCGGACTCGCGGCGCTCAGCTTCCCGGGAGAAGCCATTGCACAGGCGCAGGCCGGCGGCTGGCGCAAGGAGCTGGCGGACAAGGCCGCGGCCGCCCAGACCGCGGGACGGAAAGGCAACTACAGCGAGGCAATACGGCTCCTGAAGGAAGCCAAGGCCAAGGCGCCGCTGTCGCCCCAGGAAGAGCAGGGCATCAATGAATTGATGATCTGGGCGGCAAGCGGAGCCAAGGATCACAAGCTCGTGCTGCAGACCGTGGACGAGCGCCTCGCGACCGGCCGAGTGACCGGCGCCGATCTCACCCGGAAACTGCGCCTGAAGGCCACGACCCAGTACTCGCTGCGCGATTACCGCGGTGCGGCCGCGACATTCGACAAGCTCGCCGCGCAGGGACCACTGACCGCCGACGATCTGACGCTCCTCGGAACCAGTCAGATGCAGCTCAAGGATTACCGCTCGGCGGCCACGACGATCGAGCGCGCCATCGCGGCCAATGAGAAGGCTGGGCGCACCGCGAAAGTCGGCACGCTCCTCGAAATGCTGAACTCCGCCTATTTCGAGACCAACAACGAAGCGAAGCGCATGCAGACCCTGCATCGGCTCATGGCTGCAGCTCCGAAGGCGAGCGTCTTCAAGCAGCTCGCGAGCGCTTACGAGGTGGAGTCCGCCAAAGACCCGGTCGTCATGATCAACGTCTATCGCCTCGGCGCGACCCGCGGTCTCCTGTCGGGCGAGCACTATGCGAAATACGCGGAGACCGCGCTCGACCTCTCGAGCCCCGGCGAAGCGGTTGCCATGATGGAGAAGGGCATGGCGGCCGGTACGATCAAGAAGGACGACCGCAACAACCGCCTGCTCGCGGACGCGAAATCGCAGGTCGTTCGGGTCAAGGCCACGCTGGCGCAGCAGGAAGCGGAGGCCAAGGCAATCGCGACCGGCGAGCCGGAGTCCAAGCTCGCGACGGCGTACTTCACGCTGAAGAATTACGCGAAGGCGAGCGAAGCGGCGCAACGCGGCGTGGATAAAGGCAAGCTGAAACGGTCGGACAATCTCTACATGCTGCTCGGCATTTCGCTGGCCAACAGCAAGAAGTCGTCCCAGGCGAAGGAGGCGTTCAAGGCTGCCGCTGCTGCGAACGACAAGATCCGCGGCGTCGCGAATCTCTGGACCACGATGACCGGCTGATCGGCGCAGCGGTCGGAATGGTCGGACGGGCCGCGGCGCGAAATCGCCGCGGCCTTTTGCGTATACAATCCCGGAGAATGATACCGGCGCGACAGCTTGGAATCGTCGAAGTCGGCCCTCGCGACGGCCTGCAGAACGAATCCACGGCGGTTCCGACCGCCGTGAAGATCGAGTTCATCCGCCGCGCCGTCGACGCCGGCGTCCGCCGAATCGAGGTCGCGAGCTTCGTGAATCCACGGCGAGTGCCGCAGATGGCGGACGCCGAGGCCGTCATGCAAGCGCTTCCGCGCCGCGAGGGCGTTCGCTATATCGGTCTCGTTCTGAATCGCGCCGGCTTCGACCGGGCGGCCGCGGCGGGCTGCGAGGAGATCGGCATGGTCGTGTTCACGACCGACGAGTTCAACCGTCGCAACCAGGGTGTCACGAGCGCGGAGTCGATCCGGAACTGGCGCGAGATCGCGGCCGCCGCGCAGGCCGAAGGTATCCGGGCCCAGGTGACGATATCGGCGGCTTTCGGCTGCCCCTTCGAAGGCGAGGTCCCGCCCGGGCGGGTGGTGGAGATTGCGCGCGCACTGGCCGACGGCGCGCCGTTCGAGATCGCGATCGCCGACACGATCGGCGTCGGCGTGCCGGGACAGGTAATCGAGATATTCGGCCGCGTCGCCGATGCGTTGCCCGGCATGAGCCTCCGCGGTCATTTCCACAACACGCGCAACACCGGACTCGCCAATGCCTACGCTGCCGTGATGGCCGGTGCCCAGGTCCTGGACGCCAGTCTCGGCGGACTTGGGGGCTGCCCGTTCGCGCCGGCGGCCACCGGTAACATTCCGACCGAAGACCTGATCTACATGCTCTCGCGCATGGGGATCGAAACCGGAATCGATCTCGAACGGGCGATCGCGACGGCGCGCTGGATCGAGCAGCATGTGGGGCATGCGGTGCCCGGCATGCTCGTCAAGGCGGGCGGCTTTCCCGGAAATTACTCGCACAAGGGGTGCCACGATGACGATCAAGGCTGGTGAAAGGATTCCCGAAGGTAGCTTGAAGTTGATGGGCAAGGACGGGCCGATGAACGTGAGCGCCGAAGAGCTCCTGGGCAAGGGGCGCGTCGTGCTCTTTTCGGTGCCCGGCGCTTTCACGCCGACTTGCAGCGCCAAGCATCTGCCGGGATTCGTGGAGAATGCGGCGGCGCTGCGTGCCAAGGGCGTGGCGAAGATCGTCTGCCTCGCCGTCAACGACGTGTTCGTCATGAATGCCTGGGGCAAATCGGCGGGCGTCGGCGACGCGATCGTGATGGCGGCCGACGGCAACGGCGATTACTCGCGCGCGCTCGGACTCGAGCTCGATGCCCGCGGATTCGGAATGGGCATGCGCGGCAAGCGCTTCGTGCTCGTGATCGAGGACGGCGTCGTGAAGCAGGTCAACGTCGAGGCGCCCGGCGAATTCAAGGTCTCGAGTGCGGAGCACGTGCTCGCCGGGCTCAAGTGATCAACGGACCGGTTTCATTCCTGTATGCCGGCCTGCTCGGCCTGCTGTTGATCGCGCTTTCAACCCGGGTGGTGCTGGCGCGCCGCCGCTATAAGGTGCGGCTCGGCCCGGGGACCGACGACGCGATGCAGCAGGCGGTGCGCGTGCAGGGGAACTTCACGGAGTACGTGCCGTTTGCGGTGCTGCTCCTCGTCTTTTCGGAGATCACCGGCCTGCCGTCGGCCGCCGTGCACGGCGCCGGAATCCTGCTGCTCGCGAGCCGCGTGATCCATGCCTGGGGCCTGTCGCAGAGTCCGGGAGTGACGTTCGGCCGTTTTTACGGCACGGCAGGCACCTGGGTCACCATCGTCGGGCTGTCGTTGTGGCTCGTCTACGCGACTACAACAGCTTCTCGATTTCCGGCACCAGGGTGAAGAGGTCGCCGACGAGGCCGTAATCGGCCACCTCGAAAATCGGCGCCTCGGCGTCCTTGTTGATGGCGACGATCGTGCGCGCATCCTTGATGCCGGTCAGATGCTGGATCGCTCCGCTGATCCCGATGGCAATGTAGAGTTCGGGCGCGATGATCTTGCCGGTCTGGCCGACCTGAAGCTCGTTCGGCGCGTAGCCGGCATCGACCGCGGCGCGCGAGGCGCCGATCGCCGCGCCGAGCCGGTCCGCGAGGCGCTGGATCATGGCAAAATTCTCGGCGCTGCCGAGCGCGCGGCCACCCGACACGACGCGCGCAGCGCTCTGCAGTTCCGGGCGGTCACTCCGCGCCGCGGAGACGGATACGAAACGCGTGGTCTCCGGAAGCTTCACGTCGATCGCCGGCGACTCGACCGGCGCCGATCCGCCGCCCGCCGCCGGCTGGAACGACGCAACCCGCACGGTTGCGACGACCTGCCGGCCCGCAGGCGCCTCGACGGTCGCGATCGCATTGCCGGCATAGACCGGCCGCCTGAATCGCGTCGCCGACTCGACGGCCATGACGTCGCTGATCTGCGGCGCGCCCAGCAGGGCCGCGACCCGGGGCATCAGATCTTTTCCGAAGGTGGTCGAGGGGCCGAGCACGTGGGAATGGCCCTCGGCGAGTTTCGCGACCTGGGGCGCCAGCACCGCGGCCAGGGCAGGCTCATTTGCGGGATTCTGAACGAGCAGGACGCGAGCGACGCCCTTGATCGCGGCAGCCGCCGCCGCCACCGGCGCTCCGTCCTTTGCGAGTACGGCGATCGCGATCTCCCCGTCGGGAATCGACGATGCGCAAGTCACGCATTTGGCAATGGACGGATTGAGCTTGCCGTCCACGTGTTCCGCGACGATCAGGATGCGGTTCATCAGACGAGCCCCTTCTGACGGAGCGCCGCGACGAGTTCCGCCGCATCCTTGACGATCACGCCTTTCTGCCGCTGCGGCGGCGGTTCGTACTTGATTACCTTGAGCAGTGGCGCCGCGTCGACGCCGAGGGCCGCCATGTCCGTGACGTCGAGCGGCTTCTTCTTCGCCTTCATGATGTCGGGCAGCTTGATGTAACGCGGTTCGTTGAGCCGCAGATCGGTGGTGCAGACGGCCGGGAGGTCCACGTCGATCGTTTCGAGCCCGGCATCGATCTCGCGCGTCACTCGCGCAACCTCGCCCTTCAACTCGATCTTCGAGGCGCATGTTGCCTGCGGGCGATCCCAGAACGCGGCCAGCATCTGACCGGTCTGGTTGCAGTCGTCGTCGATGGCCTGCTTGCCGAGGATGACGAGCCGCGGCGATTCCTTCTCGACGATCTTCAGGATGGCCCGCGCAACCGCCGGCGGCTCGACTGCCGCATCCGCCTTGACGAGGATCGCCCGGTCCGCGCCCATCGCGAGCGCATTGCGCAATTGCTGCTGGGTTTCGTCCGGTCCGATGCTGATGACGACGACTTCGTCGGCTTCGCCGCGTTCGCGGATCCTGATCGCCTCCTCGAGCGCGATCTCGTCAAATGGATTGGCGCTCAGTTTCACCCCGTCGGTGACGACACCCGATCCGTCGGGACGCACGCGCACGCGCACGTTGTAGTCGATGACGCGCTTGAGGCCGACCAGGATCTTTCGCATTCAGTTCGCTCCGCTGCCCGCGCAGCATCGTATCGGAACCGGGGCGTTTGGGTTAACATCGCATTGATATTCAACAGTTTGAGCCGTGTATTTCGAGTGAATTCCTGAGATGAGCACCATCGCCTTCATCCTGCGGCGCCTGCTGGGTGCGATTCCGACGCTCGCGCTCATCGTCGCGCTTTCGTTCCTGCTGACCCGCCTTGCGCCGGGCGGCCCGTTCGACGAAGAACAGGCGCTCGCGCCCGAGATCCGCGCCAACCTGGAAGCGGCCTATGGCCTCGACCGGCCCGCGCTCGTGCAGTTCGCCCGCTACGTTTCGGGAATCGTACGCGGAGATTTCGGCCCCTCGTTCAAGTTCCGCGATTTCACCGTCAGCGAGCTGATCGCAAACGGCCTGCCGGTCAGCCTTGCAGTCGGCCTGGCCGCGCTCCTGCTCGCGCTTGCGATCGGTGTGCCCGCGGGCATCTGGGCCGCGCTGGCGCGCGGGCGATTCGCAGACCGCCTCGCCATGATGCTGGCGGTCGCCGGCATCTCGATTCCGGTCTTCGTGATCGCACCCCTGCTCATGCTCGTTTTCGGTATCTGGCTGCGGTGGCTGCCGGTCGCGGGATGGATGCCAGGGCGGCCGTCCGACCTCATCCTGCCGGTCGTGACGCTTGCGCTGCCGGTCGTCGCGTATCTCGCGCGCCTGACGCGAGGCAGCCTGCTCGAGATACTTCGCACGACCTGGATTCGCGCGGCGCGCGCGCGAGGCCTGTCTGAACGCGTCGTGATTGTCCGTCACGCGCTGCCCGCCGCCCTGTTGCCCGTCGTGAGCTATCTCGGGCCCGCTGCCGCGGCCGTGCTCGCGGGCTCGCTCGTCGTCGAGACGCTCTACGGACTGCCGGGCATGGGCCGGCATCTCGTCCAGGGCGCCCTCAATCGCGACTACACGCTCGTCATGGGAATGGTCATCGTCTATGCCGGGCTGATGATCCTGCTCAATCTCCTGGCCGATCTCGTCTATGCCTGGCTTGACCCGCGCATACGGCGGGGGCGGCGATCGTGAAGGGCGGCCTGTGGCGCGATGCGCTCGGGCAATTGCGCGGCGACCGCGCCGCGATGACCGGATCCGTCGTGCTTGCGTTCCTCGTGCTTGCGGCGATCGTCGGGCCGGTATTCATCGGCTTTCGCGAGGACGAGATCGACTGGGCCAACATGGCCGCGTCGCCGTTCGAGGCGGATGGGCACTGGCTTGGGACCGATCGACTCGGCCGCGATCTCCTGCTGCGCACGCTCCTGGGCCTGCGCGTGTCGCTCGCGATCGCGCTTGCGGCGACGCTCGTAAGTCTCGTCATCGGCGTGTCCTGGGGGGCGCTCGCGGGCTACCTGCGGGGCCGCGCGGATGCGCTGATGATGCGTTTCGTGGACGTGCTCTATGCGCTGCCGCAGGTTTTCTTCGTGATCATCCTGACGGTCGTGTTCGGCCGCGGCCCGCTGACGCTCCTGGTCGCAATCGGGGCATTCGGCTGGCTGACGATGGCCCGCATCGTTCGCGGCCAGGCGCTCGCGCTGCGTGAACGCGAATTCGTCGAGGCCGCAGTGGTCGGCGGCGCCGGGACGCTGCGCATCGTCGCGCGTCACATCGTGCCCAATCTCCTCGGGCCGGTGATCGTCTACGCAACGCTGACGGTGCCGCAGGTGATCCTGGTCGAAAGCTTCCTGAGTTTTCTCGGCATCGGCATCCAGGAGCCGCTCGCGAGCCTCGGCAACCTGATTGCGGACGGCGCGGGCGAAATGGAAACCGCGCCGTGGATGCTCGCCGTGCCGGCGGGATGCCTCGTGCTGCTCGTGTTCTCGTTCAATTTCCTGGGCGACGGCCTCCGCGACGCCCTCGATCCAAGAGACCGCTGATGCCGCTCCTGGATATACGGGCTCTGACGGTCGAGTTCGCGGGGGAGCCGCCAGTCTGCGCGGTGGACGGCGTCGACCTGTCGGTCGAGGCGCGCGAGAGCGTCGCCATCGTCGGCGAATCGGGTTCCGGCAAGAGCCAGCTGCTGCACGCCTGCATCGGCTTGCTCGCAGCCAATGGCCGTGCGCGGGGTTCGGTGCGATTCGAGGGCAGGGAACTGCTGGGCGGCAATGCGGCGGCAATTCGCGGCCGTGGCATCGGCTTCGTCTTCCAGGACGCTTCCGGCAGCCTGACGCCGCACCGGCGCATCGGCCTGCAACTCGCGGAAGTCGCGTCCGCCGCGCACGGACTGTCGCGGGACGCGGCGCGGGCCGAATCGCGGCGCATGCTCGAGTGCGTCCACTTGCCGGACGCGGAACGCAGGCTCATGCAGTACCCGCACGAATTGTCCGGCGGCATGCGCCAGCGCGTCGCGATCGCGCTCGCGTTGATGGCGCGGCCGCGGCTGCTGTTCGCCGACGAGCCGACGACGGCGCTCGACGTAACGGTTCAAGCGGAGATCCTCGCGCTTGTCGCCGAACTCTGTCGTGAGTTCGGCATGGCGCTCCTCCTCGTCACGCACGATCTGGGAGTCGTCGCTGCGCTTGCGGACCGTATCGCGGTCATGCAGGCGGGGCGCTTCGTCGAGACGGCTGCAGCGGCCGACTTTCTCTCGGGTCCCCGGCATCCCTATAGCGCCGGCCTGCTGGCCGCGGTGCTGACGCTTGGAGGCTTGCCATGAGCCTGCTCGAATTGCACGGCGTTTCGGTGCGGTTCCGGCAATCCGGCGGTGAGGCGCGGGAACTCACCGCGGTCGACAGCGTGGACTTCGCAATCGGCGAACACGAAATGCTCGGTCTCGTCGGCGAATCCGGTTGCGGCAAGACCACGCTCGGCCGGGCGATCCTGCGCCTCGTGCCGCTCGCCGCGGGAGAAGTGCGATGGCGGGGACAGCGCATCGACCGGCTCGGTCAACGCGCATTTCGCCCGTTGCGGCGTGAACTGCAATACGTCTTCCAGGATCCCCACGCCTGCCTCGACCCGCGCATGACACTTCTCGAGAGCGTCGCGGAACCGCTGCGTGCGCTCGATCCCGATTCGGAAGCAGCGGCGCGCGCACGGCTCGCGCAGGAGCGACTCGACGAAGTCGGCATCGCCGCCGACCTGGCCGCGCGCTACCCGCATCAGCTGAGCGGCGGCCAGCTTCAGCGCGCGGTCATCGCGCGCGCGCTCGTCGTCGATCCGCGATTCGTCGTCTGCGACGAACCCGTGAGCGCGCTTGACGTCTCGGTGCAGGCCCAGATCGTCGGTCTGCTCGAACGCATCCGCGATGAACGCGGACTCGCGAGCCTCTTCATCAGCCACAACCTGGCGGTGGTCGCGCGCCTGTGCAAGCGCGTCATGGTCATGTATCGCGGCCGCATCGTCGAAACCGGAGAGCGGCGCGCAATCGTCGAAGCGCCGCTGCATCCGTACACGCGCGAACTGCTCGATGCCGTGCCCGGCATCGACGCCGGCGCGCGCAAACGGCTCCTGCGAAAGGCGGCACGGACTCATCCGGGCGCGGACGAGACGGCGCCTGCGGCCGCCTGCGCATTCGCGGCACGCTGTCCGCATGTATTGCCCCGCTGCCGCGTCGAACGCCCGCCGCTGCAGCCGGCCGGCGAATCGCGCCTGGTCGCCTGCCACCGGGCGGGCGAGTGGCCCGGCGGCCTGCCGCCGCTCGCGGCCGCCTGAATCCTGGCAGGCTCATCCGCTGAGCTTGACGCCGGCCTATGCTGAGGCCGGAAACAGGGAAGCTGCCGATTGAATGCGAACACCCGCTGCATCGCGCACCTGGAGGCCGGTGGCCTGCTGCTGACGCAGGACCTGCGCCAGGCGCGTATCCTGCGCCGGCTGCACGATCGCGCCCAGGTCACCGCGGGACGCAAGGTCTGGCCTTCGGCGCAGGTGCTGCCGCTCGATGCCTGGCTCGTGCTGGAGTGGGAGAAGGCGTCCGCCGACAGGCGGGCCTTGCCCGGGATCCTGCCGGCGGTTGCCTTGCGCTGGCTCTGGTGGCGCCAGGCGGCGCGGGATGCGCCGGGGCTCCTGGACCCGGCCGATCTCGGTGCGCGGGCCCGCACGAGCTGGCTCAGGCTCCGGGCGCACGGCGGGGACCTGGAAAAGCTCGGCCGGTGGCCGCTGACACGCGATCAGCAGGCATTTCTCGGCTGGGCGCAGGCGGTGGAAGCGGAACTCCGCTCGCGCGAAGGCTGCGATAGCGGCGATCTGGCGCGGCTCCTCGTCGAAACCGAAGCCTTGCCCCTGGCGGGGCCGCCGGTCCTGATCGCCGGCTTCCGTCGTTTGGCGCCCGCGGTGCGATCCCTCTTTGCGGAGATGTCGGCGGGCGGACGGCCCGTTGAACGGCTCGAGCCCGGTCCCGGCATCGGCGACTGCCGGCGCTATGCGGCGCGCGATCCGGATTCCGAACGGCAGGCCATGCTCGCGTGGCTGCGCGAACGCCTTGAGCGTTCGCCGGGCGGGATCCACGCCGTGATCGTTCCGGATCTCGACCAGAGTCGCGGTACGCTCGAACGCGCGCTCGCATCGGCATTGCAGCCGGAACTGGAACTGCCGCTGGGCGGCCGTGACGAGCGCGTCTTCGATCTTGCCGGTGGGCACGCGCTCGCATCCCAGCCGATCGTCGATGTGGCGCTCGCGGCGCTTGCATGCGCGGCCGGTCCGGTCGACTGGACCGTGGCGAGCCGTCTGCTGCGGAACGAACGCCTCGCGGCCGCGCAGGCGGAACGCGCTGCGCGCATCGCCGCAGACCTGTTCTTGCGCAAGCAGCAAGGGCAGGTGAGGGTGACCGGCGGCATGCTCGCAAGGCAGGCGTCCCAGGAAGGGGCAAGCGTTTTCGCTGGGGCGCTGCGAGCGGCGACCGCGCTCCTGACCGGGCCCGCGAGCCGCGGCGCGGGCGCCTGGGCCGAAGCCTTCGGAGCCTGCCTTGCGGCCTGGGGCTGGCCGGGTGAAACGCCGCTCGGAAGCCGGGAATTTCAGGCCGCCCGAAGGTTCCGGGAACTCCTGCGGGAGCTCGCATCGCTCGCATCCGTCGCGCCGGATCTCGATGCGGACCAGGCGCTCGGCGAGTTGCGTCGCCTTGCCGCGGCGCCGTTTCAGCCCGAAAGCGGCGAGCCGGCGGTGCTCGTGCTGGACGCGTACGAAGACCCCGGCTTGCATTTGGACAGCCTGTGGGTCGCCGGGCTCTCCGCCAGTTTCTGGCCGCGTCCCGTCGCCGTGGATCCGCTGCTGCCGATCGAGATCCAGCGGCAGCTCGGCATGCCGGGCGTGACGCCCGAGGACTGCGTTGCGGAGGCGCGAGCAATCATCGGGCGCTGGCAGTCGCAATCGGCGGCACTCGTCCTGTCGTGGCCGCTGAGCGAGAACGACACGGAGGTCGACGGCTCGCCGCTCTTGCCGGCGGCTGCGCCGATGCTCGATCTGTCGCCGTCATTGCCGTCGCGCGAACGGCTCGCCTTCGGCGCGGCCAGCTTCGAGCCCGTGCCGGACGCCGCGGCAGCGCCGATCGCGGCCGCACTCGTGCCGGGCGGTGCGCGAGTGCTCGAACTGCAATCGCAATGCGCTTTCCGCGCGTTCGCGGAGCTGCGCCTCGGCGCAGCGCCGCTCGAGGAACCGCAGCCAGGATTCGATCGGCGCCTGCGCGGCATCGTCTTGCATCGAGCTCTTCAAACCCTGTGGTCGGAACTCGGCACCCAGCAGGTGCTTGCGGGACTCGACGATGACGCGCGGGAGACGCGCGTCGCGGCGGCGGTCGAAGAGGCGATCGCGGCCGCCGTGCCGGCCGGGATCGGCGCGCGGACGGCCGCTCTCGAGGTCGATTGGCAACGGCGCGCCATCGGCGGGCTGCTCGATCTCGATCTCGCGCGAGCGCCATTCACGGTCGTCGAGACGGAGCGCGCGCTCTCGCTTCCGATCGGCGGACTCGAACTCAGGCTTCGCGTCGACCGCGTGGATCTCGTCGGCGACGACCGGATCGTCATCGATTACAAGACCGGAAAGCTTCCGAACTCGGCCTGGCGGGGCGCGCGGATGGAGGCGCCCCAGCTTCCGCTTTACGCCGTGCTCCACCCCGGCCGGCCGACCGGGATCGCATTCGCAGGTGTCGGGGCCGCGGGTGCGAAGTACGTCGGCGTGAGCCGTGACGGCGAAGCGATCGCAGGCGTGCAGCCGGCCGCGAAGTTTCCGCTGACCGAAGACAGGGAGACCGGCTTCGAATGGCCTGTGTTGATCGCGCACTGGCATGCCTGGCTCGCGCGGCTGGCCGAGGACTTCGCCGCCGGACGCGTCGAAGTGAATCCGAAACTCGGGGCCGATACCTGCCGCTACTGTCATCTCGGCGCGCTCTGCCGCGTGGAACCGGCGTCGCCCGGGGATGCGGTCGAGGAAAGCGCCGATGACGAATGACGCGGCGGCACTCGATCGCGCGGCGCGCGAACGCGCCATCGAACCGTCCGGCTCGTACATCGTGCAGGCTCCCGCCGGCTCCGGAAAGACGAGCCTGCTGACCCTGCGCTACCTGCGCCTGCTCGCGGACGTCGAATGCCCGGAACAGATCGTGGCAATCACGTTCACGCGCAAGGCAGCCGCCGAGAT
This sequence comes from Steroidobacteraceae bacterium, assembly GCA_036397615.1. GTDB lineage: Bacteria > Pseudomonadota > Gammaproteobacteria > Steroidobacterales > Steroidobacteraceae > SCUD01. Next base: position 23,148 of record DASWIQ010000032.1, on the reverse strand, counting down.
GCGCCACCGGATACTCGCGGCGCTCGCGAGCGCTGCTTCGCCGCTCCCCGCCGGGGCCGAATCGCATGTCGAAGAACTGCATCGCCACGCGGGCGCCGCGCTCGCGCGAAGCCGCGAGCGCGGCTGGGGCCTCGAACACAATCCGGCGCGGCTGCACGTGCAGACCATCGACGGTCTCAATCACTGGCTCGCGCGGCGGCTGCCGCTTGCGGCGCGCATCGGCACGTCTGCAGCGCTCGTGGACGACGCGCGGCCGCTGTACGCGGAGGCCGCGCGCCGCACCATCGCGATGCTGGATGAGGACGCGCCGGTCGCGGCACCGCTCGAGTGCCTCGCGCGCGCGCTCAATCACGAGCCGCGGCTCCTTGCGCAGCTGATCGAGGGGATGCTGGGCGCGCGCGAACTCTGGCTGCCGAAACTCCTGGAGAGTTCCGATCGGAAGTCGTTGCGTTCGGAGATCGACCGGCTGCTGCGCTCGGCGCTGGAATCGGAACTCGCCGCGATCGCCGCCGCGATATCGGTCATGGACTGGCGGCCCCTGTTTGGGATCTGCCGCGCCGCCGCCGCGGCGGGTGCGCCGGATGGGCCGGTCCTGCTGCTCGCTCAGTTGCAAGACCTGCCGCCGCCAACCGCGGATGCGGTGCCGCAATGGCGGGGGCTGGCCGACCTGCTGCTGACCGGCGGATCGAAGCCCGCATTGCGAAAGCAGGTCGCGGCGAAGCAGGGTTTCCTGCCCGCGAGCGACGGCCCCGCCTGGGCGCCGCTCAAGCGCGAGATGAAGTCGCTGTTCGAGGCGCTGGCCGGACGCGCGGACTTCGCGGTGGCACTCGGGGAGCTGCGGCAGCTGCCGCCCGACGCGCTGACCGATGGACAGTGGGAACGCATCGATGCGCTGTCGGCGGTGCTACCACATGCGGTCGCGCAATTGCTGGCCTTATTCGCGGAGCGCGACAGCCTGGATCATCCGGCCGTCGCCGCGGCTGCGCGCGACGCCCTCGGCGACGAATCGGCGCCGACGGAGCTCGCGCTATCGCTCGACTACCGTATCCGTCACCTGCTGGTCGACGAGTACCAGGACACGTCGCCTTCGCAGGAGCGGCTGCTCGATCTGCTGGTCGCCGGCTGGCAGGAGGGCGACGGACGAAGCCTTTTCTGCGTCGGCGATCCCATGCAATCGATCTATGCTTTCCGCGAAGCGGACGTCACGCTGTTCCTGCAGGCACAGCGCCGCGGGATCGGCGCAGTGCCGCTGATTGCAGAAAGGCTGGGCCGCAATTTCCGCTCGAGCGCGGCCATCGTCGACTGGGTCAACGCGACGTTTTCGGCATTGATGCCGTGGGCAGACGATTTCGAACGCGGGGCAGTGCAGTACTCGCCGGCGGCCGCGGTGAAGCCGGACGTGGCCGAGGACGGTGTGCGCGTGCACGCGCTCCTCGACGCCGATGAACGGGCGATGGCCGCGGAAGTCGCGGGCATCGTGCAGGGAGCGCTTGCCGCGGGCGGCAAGCCGCCCTCGATCGCCGTCCTAGTGCGCGGGCGGCCGTCGCTGCCGCCGATCCTCGCCGCCTTGCGCGAAGCGGGCATCGAGTACCGCGGCGTGGAACTGGAGTCGCTGCTCGACCGCCCGGCCATCCGCGACCTGGTTGCGCTCGCGCGGGCGCTGCTGCACGAAGGAGACCGCACGGCCTGGCTCGCCGTGCTGCGCGCACCGTACTGCGGACTCACGATTTCCGACCTGCTGTTGCTCGCCGGGGACGACGGTCGCGTTTCGGTGCGCGAGCGCATCGGCGACACGAGGCTGCTCGAGTCGCTGCCGGCCGATTCCGCTGCGCGCGTCCGGCGCCTGCACGCGGCGCTTGAGGCGGCAATCGCCGGGCGCGGAGAACGATCGCTCGGTGGCTGGGTCAAGGCAGCGTGGCTCGCACTCGACGGACCCGCGACGATCGCGGACGCATCGGACATCACGAATGCGGAACTCCTGTTCGGCGCGCTCGATCGTCTCGAACTGGAAGCGGGCTGCACGCCAGAGGCAACGGCGATCGACGCTGCCGTCGCGGGGGTCATGGCCTCGCCGGTCGGCAGCGAGAGCGCGTGCGTGCAGGTCATGACCATCCATCGCGCCAAGGGGCTCGAATTCGACGTGGTCATCCTGCCGGACCTGCAGCGTGGCCCGCGCGGGAGCGAGCGTCCCTTGTTGTACTGGACGCCGGTCGCAACCGGTCCTGGGGAGCGCGGCATCGTGCTCGCAAGCCGCGCCGATGCGATGGAAGGCGACGGCACTGCGGACGCGCTCGAACGCTGGATGCGCAAGCTTGGCGCCGATCGCGAGGCGCTGGAACTCGGCCGCATCGCCTATGTCGCGGCCACGCGCGCGCGCCGCCGCCTGCACCTGGTCGGCACGGCGGCCATCCGCCAGACCGGGGACGGCGCCGTGCTCCGCCGTCCGCGCCCGGCGAGCCTGCTCGCATTTTTCTGGCCCGTGCTGTCGGCCCATTTCGAAAGGGCACTCGCGGCGCGGGTGGCGGCGGCAGCGGAGTTGCCAGATCGCCCGAAAGACGGCAGGCGCCGGCTCACGGCGCCGCCGCCGCGGCGGCTGGTCGCCGGATTCGAATCGCCGACGCCGCCGTCGCCAGCGCGCGCGCCGATGCTGCGGATCTCGGGCGAACCGGAAGGCTCCATCCGCCCCGAGTTCGACTGGGCGGGCGACATCGCGCAAGCCGTCGGACTGGTCGTCCATCTCGAACTGCAACGCATCGCCGACGGCGGCGTCATCGTGGGAAACGACGATGCCACTGCGGCCCGCTGGCGACGCCAGCTCCGCGAACTGGGCATCGACGGGGCGCACCAGCCTGCGGCGCTCGCGCGGATCGGCAGCGCGATGTCGGCGATTGCCGGCAGCGAACGGGCGCGGCGGCTGCTCGATCCGGGTGCGCTGGAAGGCGTGAGCGAACTTGCCTTGACCGCCGTCGTCGACGGCGTCCTGCAGAGCCTGCGCATCGATCGCAGCTTCGTCGATGCCGACGGGGTGCGATGGGTGGTCGACTGGAAGACGAGCACGCACGAAGGCGGCGATCGCGAGGCGTTCCTCGACAACGAACTCGCACGCTATCGCGTGCAGCTCGAGCGGTATGAGCGCGTCATGCGGCTCTTCGACCCGGAACGCCCGCTGAAGGTCGGGCTCTATTTTCCGTTGCTCGATGCCTGGCGCGAACTCTAGAAGCTGCCCTCGATCGTGAACGGCCTGCGCCCCTGACTGTCTGGCGGCCCGAGAAAGGCGAGCGTGTCGAAGATCGCGGGCCCCGCGCCCGGACCGGGCGCGGCATCGCCGCTCATCAGGTAGCGGCCGTCGCGTTGCAACTCGATCGCGCCGCGTACGCGGAGCGGCCCGCCGAGGTCCCGCAGGCGCCCGGCGAGCGATCCGGTGCCGACGGCGCCTTCCCCGACGGTCAATTCGAAGTCGCCCAGCATCTGGCCGCCGGCGCCCGGGGCCCGCAGGGATCGCACGATGAGCGTGCCGGCGGCTTCCGCCGGCCGGCGTTCGACGATGCGGAATTCACGGACATCGAGCTCGAGCACGCCGGTCCAGCCCATCGGCGTGACGAGACCCTCGAATGCCGAGATTGGCACCTGGCCCGCGATCTCGCGGCCGACGACTTCACCGCCGAAATCGCCCCGGAGGTCCGCCGACACCTCGCCCCCGGAAGGGCGGAATGTCACGCCGCAGGACCATTCGAGCAGCACGAGCCGCCAGGGCCGGCAGGACCATTGGACTCCGCCGATCGACCGGCCATCGTAGGCGAGGCCGCTCGCGCGGCCGGACCAGATCGTGCCGCCGACACCGGTCATGACGATGCTGGGCGGCAGGCGGCGAGTCAGCTGGCCCGCGGGCATCAGGGCGACCAGGAACACGAGAAAGGCGGCAATGCCTGCCGCGACGAGCTTGCTGCGGCGGGACATCCGGATCAGGGGCCGCGCAACACCAGCGTGGCATCGACGAGGCCGGGCTCACCGGTCGCGGCCACGCTCGCGGATTCGGTGACGACGCCGCGCTCCTTCTGAAGCCTCGCGAGCAGCAGCGTCAGCGCATCAAAGGAGGCCGCCGTAAATCTCGCGCGGAGCGCGCCAGTCGACGCCGGCTCCACGGACGCCAGCTTGTCGGCCAGTCCGCCCTCGCGGGCCATGCGATCGACCGCAATCGTGAGCGGCTCGCCGGGGCGCGCGGCGGGCGCCGCCTGAAGCCGCGGCGTGACCGACTCGATCCAGGCGAGATCCTGCCGGCGGCGCTCGACCCGCTCCTCGGCCACGGCGACCGAAGCACCGAGCTGCCAGATCAGCGCGCCGAGGAGCAACAGGGCCGCCGCGCCGCCGCCCCAGAGCACCAGGCGCCGTTCGCGCTCGGCGAGCCCCTCATACCAGTCGCGCAGTTTCATTGCGGCGGCCCCGCGGTGATCAGTACCTGGGCCTGCATTCCTTTCTCGCTATTCGTGGTCGACGCGACATTGGCCGTGAGGCCGCGCGCGTTGACGCCCTGGGCGAATCGCGAGATCGAGTCTGTGTTCGGCGCGATCATCTGCAATTGGAGCGCGCGATCGCGCCAGCCGAGCGACTCGAGTTTCGGCCCGGGCGCACCCGCGAGCGCGCCGCCGACCGCGGCGAGCTGGACGAGCAGGCCGCCCGGGTCGCCGGCTCCGCCCCCGGCGAGACGTTGCTCGACTTGAGCTCGCGCATCCTCGATGCGTTCCACATCCGGCAGCGCAATGCGTGCCGCCTGTTCGATCGCGACATCGAGCCGGCGCTGTTCGTTGTGAAGCCGGACCAGGTCGTAGCCGCGGACGCCGAGATGCAGGGCGAGCGCCGCGAGCGCGAGGAATGCCGCGACGCGCCAGCGCTGCCAGTCGGCCCGCCAGCCGCTGCGCCGCGCGAACTCGCCCTGCATCAGGGACGTCGTCTCCGGTTTCACGGCCGCCGACGCGAGCAGGGGCAGCGCGCCGTCGGGAAGAATCTGCAGGTCGAAGCTGCCCGTCACTTCACGCAGCGCCTCGATCATTTCACGCGAGTGCTGCCAGTCGTGCTGGGAGACGTAGAGCTGCACGTGGCGGTCGTCGCCTTCGAGGCCTGCCAGCGCGAAGGATTCCGTCAGCGGCTCGGCATCGAGCGCGACCGGCAGCGCGCCGGGCGCGCGCACGAGCAACTGCCCGGCGTCGATGACCGCGACGATCTTGACCGGATTCGCGGGCACGCAGAGCGTATCGGGAACGACCGATTGCGGCTCGATGCCCGCGGCCGCGAGTGCATCCAGCCAGCCGCGCATTTCCTCGCGCCTGACCGCTGCGACGAGCGTCGCGCCGGCATCGTCCGTCGGCCCGATCGCAAAATGGAACTGCTCGACTTCGCCTGCGAGCGATTCTTCCATCGCGTAGGGAACGACCTGGGCGATGCGCGCGCCGCTCCTGACCGGGAGTTCCGGGCGCGCGAGTGTCACGCTCGATCCCGGCGCAATGACGACGACCGGACGCTCCGCAGCGATCGGCGCGGCGTCGCGAAGATTGCCGGTCGAGACCGGACCGAGGCGGCCGCCGTCCGCGCCGGTGATGACCCAGCTGATCGGATCGGCGAGCCGCAGGACCAGGAATTGATTCATTCGGATTACTCGGCGCCTGTCGAACGCAGCACAGTCCGGCTGCCGCCGGTGCCGTCGCGCAGCATCAGACTGTACAGCGTGAGTTCCGAGGTGCCAATACGCACGGCCGTTACGGCGCGGAACCATTCCGTATTCTGTGAGATGGATTCGCCCAGCGCCTGGTAGGCACCCGGGCTCAGTGTCGCCTGCAGGTCGGCGAGCGTCGGAAAGCAGCCGTCCTTCCGGTTCGCGGCCAGGAGCTCGGCATCGCCGAAATCCGTGCCGCCTTCGATCAGGGCGGCGAGCACCGGGGCCTTCGCCGTGCAGAGGTTGATCGCCGTGCCGGCCGGCAGCGCAGCGACATAGGGCCGGATGCGTTCGAACTCGTCCCGTGTCATGCCGGGCAACGCCATCATCTCGGTCGTCGTCGTCACGGCAACATTCGCGGCGCGGTAGGGCGGGTTCTGCGACAGGTAAGTCCCGTCTTCGGCGCCTTCCGGAATGCCCGGCAGGGTGTCGGAGTCGATCCAGTCCGCCATGATCCGTGCCCAGCGCGCTTGCGCGCCGACGAGCACGAGCAGGCGCTCGAAACGTTCGACGTTTTCTTCATCGACGATTCCGTCGTCGACCAGGTTGTTGACGTTGAACCGGCCCTGCATGTCCTCGAGCGCTCCGCGAACCTCGCCGCCGTCCACCGGAAGCGCCGGCAACGGCTGGGCCCAGGCTTCGCCTGGGTGGTCGATGGCCGGGTCGTCGTCGTAGTCGTCGCGCAAGACTTCGGCCGCCCAGGCTTCGGCGCCCAGGGCGACGTGCCAGCCCTGGTCGAGCGCCACGAGCCCGGCCGTGCGGCGCAGATCGAGCGCTGCGCGCGTGCCGACATGCACCGCGAGCACCGTCGCGATGGCGACGAGGACGATCGCCGTGATCAGCGCGACGCCACGCTCTTTCATCCGGACACCTCGACCAGACGGCGCAGCTCGCCGTAGTCCGAAAGCACGAGCGTGATTTCGACGGCGAGCGGACGCTCGATGAAGCCGAAATCCTGCGTATTGTTGAAGGGCGGCCACTGCTCGATCCATTCGCGGCCCGAGTTCATGTAACGGATCTCGATTCGCTCGACGCGATCCAGCAATTCGCGCTTGATCGGCGGGGTCGCAAGCGTCGGGTCCGCGACGGTCCAGTGCTCGCGGATCAGCTTGCCTTCCTCGAGGCGATAAATGACGCGCTGCACCGTCCCGCGGGGAGTGCCGGCGCCGTTCGGCCAGCCGCCATGCGACAGCTCGGCGAGGGAAATCGAGTTTGGATCCCGCAGGAGCGCGGCGCGATAGCCGTCGCCGATCGTCTCGCGCACCGGACGGGGCGCGAGCGTGCGGAAATCCGTGACGAGCAGGTGCACGGCCCGCTGCGCCTCCCGCAGGCGATCCATGTGGCCGTCGGCGGAGGCAACCGCGATCTGCGTCTCGCTGACCGCCCGATAGGCCATCAGGCCCATGACGGCGAGAATCACGGTCGCCACGAGGATTTCGAGCAGGGTGAAACCGCGTTCCCGGACCCGGATCTTCATTCCTCGTCCCCGCCGTCTTCGCCATCGTTCTCGTCTTCGTCCTCGCCCGGCCCTCCGCCGCCCGGCTCACCGCTGCCGTTCCAGTCGATCCGCGCCCGCGGTGCGGCGGTCGCCGTCGCGCCGACGAATCCCGCGAGACTCACGAGGGCGGAGTCTTCGGCGTCGCCTTCTCGCCGCACGCTGACGTCGATGCGACGCAGTCCTTCGACCTGGGTTTGCGAGACCTTCGTGACCCAGCGCCAGCGGCGGCCCGCGTATTCGAGCTCGCCCGCGGTTTCATCGACCGACGGCATCTCGCCGGACAGACGGATTTCGGTGATGCGATTGTCGGCGATCCAGCCCGCGAAAGTCCGGTCGCGCAGGTATGAAACGTTGTTGATCGTATCGCCGATCGTCTTGAATACGGCGAGCATGCCGATCGCGACGATCGCGAGCGCGACCACGACCTCGACCAGCGTGAAGCCGCGGCACTCAGGGCCGTGCATCGCCGCGCTCGATTTCGATCGTTCCATCCGCGTTCCCGACGAGCGTGACGCGTCCGGCTCCCTTGCGGACGAGCGAAAGCCGGTAGGGCGTCATGTCGCCGCTTGCCCAGGCGACGAGCTGCGGCTGGCGGGCTTCCGGCCGTGGCTCGCGCCGCAACAGTATCGGCCGGCCTTCGATGACGAGCTCGAACGCGAGGTCCGGCGGCAGCTGGCGCGGGAGCAGGACGGGATCGTTCTCGACTTCGGCCCAGCGTTGCTCGAACCCGTCGAATCGCAGGAATTCGTAACGCGTCGTTTCGAGCAGGATTCCGTAGTCGCGGCCCTCGAGTTGCGCCTGCTCCTGGAGGATCGCGATGGCGTCGGTCAGGCGTTCGGACTCGCGCTCGATCTCGCGGTCTTCACCGAGGAGTCCGACGGAAAGCGTGGCGATAGTCGCGAGGATGCCGATGATGAGGACAACGACCAGGATCTCGATCAGCGTCATGCCGCTCTCTCGGCGGCGCGAACGGGCGACGGTCATTGCCGCGGACTTCAGGAAGTCACTCGAGATTCCAGCTGCCGATGTCCGCGTCGACGTCTTCGCCGCCGGTCTCGCCATCGGCGCCCAGGGAATAGAGGTCGTAGCCGGCGCCGTGGCTGCCGGGCTCGAGATAGCGATAGTCGTTGCCCCAGGGATCCTTCGGCACGGACCGGGCTTTCAGGTAGCCGTCGGGCCGCCAGTTGCGCACGGTCGGATCGTCGGGTTTCTTGACCAGCGCCTCGAGGCCCTGGTCCGTATTCGGGTAGCGGAAGTTATCCATCCGGTAGAAATCGAGCGCCGTGCCGATCGTCTGGATGTCCTGCTTGGCCGCCGTCACCCGGGCCTCGTCGACCCGGCCGAGAATCTGCGGGGCGATCAGCGCGGAGAGGATCGCGATGATCACGAGCACGACCATGATCTCGATCAGCGTAAATCCGGATTCGCGGCGTGAAATCAGCATGATGCGGCTCTCCTGCCCTGACCGGATGATAACAGAGCGGTTCCCCGGCCCCTGCCTGCCCGGGCAGCCGTTGTGACGCTGCGCTCAACCTATAATCCGGGCAGTCGCAGGAAGGAGACGGAATTGAAGCTGGCGATGATGTTTCCGGGTCAGGGCTCGCAATCCGTCGGCATGCTCGCATCGCTTGCGGCTTCGGAGCCGGTCATCGCCGGGACGTTTGCAGAGGCCTCGGCGGTCCTGGGTTACGACCTCTGGGCGCTCTGCCAGAGCGGGCCGGAAGAACGCCTGTCGGAAACGGAACGCACGCAGCCCGCGATGCTCGCAGCCGGGATCGCGGCCTGGCGCGCCTGGCAGAAGCGGGGAGGCCGGCCGCCCGAAATCCTGGCGGGCCACAGCCTGGGAGAATACAGCGCGCTCGTATGCGCCGGCTCGCTCGGGTTCGCGGACGCGATCGCGCTCGTGCGATTTCGCGGCGAGGCAATGCAGCGCGCCGTGCCGGCCGGCAGCGGCGCGATGGCCGCGATACTCGGGCTCGATGATGCCGTCATCGAGGCGGCCTGTGCGGAGGCGGCGCAGGGTGAGGTCGTGCAAGCCGTGAATTACAACTCGCCGGGGCAACTCGTCATCGCCGGTCAGGCCGCGGCGGTTGCGCGCGCGATCGAAGCCTGCAAAGTACGCGGCGCGAAACGCGCCGTGCTGCTGCCGGTGTCCGTGCCCTCGCACAGCGCCTTGATGAAACCCGTGGCGAAAGAATTGCGCGAGCGCTTGCGCGCGTCGACGATCCGCGCTCCGCTCATGCGAGTGCACTCTTTCGATTCCGGAGTCTACTCGGACGCCGATTCGATCCGGGACGGCCTGTATCGGCAGCTGTTCAATCCGGTGCGCTGGTCCGCTATCGTGGCCGCCATGATCCAGGCCGGGGCGACGCATCTGGTCGAGTGCGGGCCCGGCAAGGTCCTGACGGGACTCGCGCGGCGCGCGTCCGGCGGTCGCGACCTGAGCTTGCTCACGATCGAGTCGCCGGAATCACTCGAGGCTGCGTTGCAGGCAGCACAAGGGAGCGGGGAATCATGACGACACGGCCACTGTCCGGCGAAATCGCTCTGGTAACCGGCGCTTCGCGCGGCATCGGCCAGGCGATCGCGCTTGCGCTCGGTGGCGCAGGCGCGACCGTCGTCGGCACCGCGACGAGCGCGGCGGGCGCGGCCTCCATCGGCGAGGCGCTGAAATCGGCGGGCATTACGGGTCGCGGGATCGTGCTCGACGTCGCGGATGGGGCGGCAGGCGACGCCGCCGTCGCCGACATCGAGTCGCACGAAGGCGCCGTTTCGATCCTCGTCAACAACGCGGGCATCACGCGCGACACCTTGCTGCTCCGGATGAAGCCGGAAGACTGGGACGCGGTGATCGGCACGAACCTCGGTTCGGTGTTTCGCCTGAGCAAGGCCGTGCTGCGGGGCATGATGAAGGCCCGGAAAGGCCGCATCATCAATATCGCATCGGTCGTCGGCCTGATCGGAAATCCGGGCCAAGCCAACTATTGCGCGGCCAAGGCGGGTATCGGAGGGTTTTCGCGCTCGCTGGCACGGGAGGTCGCCTCGCGCGGCATCACGGTGAATGTGGTCGCGCCGGGGTTCATCGACACGGACATGACCAAGGCGCTCTCCGACGCGCAGCGCGAGGGACTTGCGGCCCAGATTCCGCTGGGCCGGCTGGGCCAGCCTCAGGACATTGCGGCGGCCGTGTGCTTTCTCGCGGGTCCTGCGGCGTCCTGGATCACGGGCGAAACGCTGAACGTCAATGGCGGCATGCACATGGCATGAAAAATGCCATCAGAAACAGCGTGTAAGACGGGCTTCTGGTAGCCAGTGGGGGGTCCGTGGCATAGAATGGCGACCCCCGAGGGCCGGCGAGTGCCCATGGGCATCACAAGGTGAGGGACAGCAAACCGATGAGCACAGTCGAAGAACGAGTAAAGAAGATCGTTGCCGAGCAGCTCGGGGTGAAAGACGAGGAAGTCACCAGCGACGCGTCGTTCGTGGACGATCTGGGTGCCGACTCACTGGACACGGTCGAGCTCGTGATGGCGCTCGAAGAGGAATTCGAGACTGAGATTCCCGACGAGGATGCCGAGAAAATCACCACGGTGCAGCAGGCGATCGATTACATCGTCCAGCACCAGTCCAAGTCCTGAGATCATTCGCGCGCGAGCCCCGGCCCGGCGGCCGGGGCTCGTTGCGTCATGGCGGTCCCCCAGCCTGAGGTTGATGCCATGAGCAAGCGACGCGTCGTCGTCACCGGTCTCGGCATGGTCACCCCGCTCGGCAAGACCGTCGCCGAAAGCTGGGCTGCCGCCCTGGCGGGCAAGAGCGGGATCGGTCGGATCACGCGCTTCGACACGACCGGTTTCCCCTGCACGATCGCCGGCAGCATTCCCGATTTCGACGCCACGAAGTACATGCCGGCCAAGGAAGCGCGGCGCATGGATCTTTTCATGCAGTACGGCGTCGCGGCCGGCGCGCAGTCGATCGCCGATTCGGGCCTTGCCATCACCGACGCCAATCGGGCGCGGGTCGGCCTCGTTTTCGGGGCCGGCATCGGCGGCCTCGCGACGATCGAGGACAACTACGCGAAGTACCTCGAGACCAGGACTCCCAAGAAGATCTCGCCGTTCTACATTCCGGCGAGCATCGTCAACATGATTTCCGGGCATCTGTCGATCATGTACGGGATCACCGGACCGAATCTGGCGGTCATCACGGCCTGCACGACCTCGACCCATGCGGTCGGCATCGGCATGCGCACGATTCAGTATGGTGACGCGGACGTCGTCGTCGCGGGTGGCGCGGAAATGGCCCAGACGCCGACCGCGGTCGGTGGGTTCTGCCAGGCTCGCGCGCTCTCGACCCGCAATGACGAGCCCGCGCGCGCGAGCCGCCCCTGGGACCGCGACCGGGACGGCTTCGTCATGGGCGACGGCGCCGGCGGCATGGTGCTCGAAGAGTACGAGCACGCCAGGTCGCGCGGCGCGATGATCTACGCCGAAGTCATCGGGTTCGGAATGAGCGGCGATGCGTTCCACATCACGGCGCCGCCGGACGACGGCGCGGGCGCCCGACTGTCGATGGAAAACAGCCTGCGCGACGCCGCGATCAATGCGGACTCGGTTCAGTACGTGAACGCGCATGCGACTTCGACGATGATCGGCGACGTCGCGGAAACGATCGCGATCAAGAATGCGTTCGGCGCGCATGCCGCAAAGCTCGCGGTGAGCTCGACAAAGTCCATGACCGGCCATCTGCTCGGCGCAGCGGGCGTGGTCGAAGCCATCTTCAGCGTGCTCGCGATCCGCGACCAGGTCGCGCCGCCGACCATCAATCTCGAGAATCCGGGCGACGGTTGCGACCTCGATTACGTCCCGAACACGGCACGCCGGATGAAGATCGATACGGCCGTCAGCAATTCCTTCGGCTTTGGCGGCACCAACGGCACGCTCATCTTTCGCGCGCTGCGTTGAAGCCGCTATCGGCCCCGGCATGCGGCGGCTGCCTGAACTGATGCGCGAGCTGCCGGCCGTCGCCGATGCGCTCCCGCGCATGCTGGCGCTGCACGCGCGCGATCCCGCCCGCTATCCCGTGCTGCTCGACAGCGCCGCGACTGGCGGCACACTCGGCCGTCACAGCCTGCTCCTCGGCGCCCCGGGCGAAATGCTTTGCCTGCGCCGCGACGGTCGTTTGACGGGACCGGGCGCAGGCGCGCGCTTCTGCGCGAGGCTCAACGACTGGTGGCGGGCGGAGCAGGGCGATGAACCACCCGTCTCCTGGCCCTTCGGCGGAGGCTGGTTCCTGTACCTCGGTTACGAGCTCGCCGCCGAGGTGGAACCGACGCTCGATCTGCCGGCATCGCCACTCGAGATCGTCGCCTGCGCCTGGCGCATGCCTGCGGCGATCCTGCACGATCATTCGACCGGCCAGAGCGTCGTCATCGGGGAATTGGGCAGCGAAGCGGCGGTCGAGCGGATTCATGCCGATTTCCTGGGCGTGCAACCGGGCACCGGCGGCGAAATTCCGTGCCCTGCGGAATCCGTCGTCGAGGACGATCCCGTGGCCTATCTGGCCGCCTGCCGGCGCGCGCTCGAGCATATCGCCGCAGGCGACGTCTACCAGGCCAATCTGGCGCGTAGCTGGCGGGCGCCGCTGCCGGAAGGAACCGCCGCTGCCACCCTCTATTCGCGACTTCGTGCCGCGAACCCCGGCGCTTTTGCGGGCATTGCCGCGCTGCCGGGCGTCACGATCCTCTCCAGCTCGCCGGAGCGGCTGGTGCGCGTACAGGGGCGGCGAGTCGATACGCGGCCGATCGCGGGCACGCGTCCGCGGCTCGCCTCCGGCGATGCGGCGGCGATTGCCGAACTGATCGGCAGCCCCAAAGAGCGCGCCGAGCACGTCATGCTGATCGACCTCGAGCGTAACGACCTCGGCCGACTCTGCGTGGCGGGCTCGGTCAAGGTCGACGAATTCATGGTCGTCGAGAGCTACGCGCACGTGCACCATATCGTTTCGAACGTGAGTGGAACGCTGCGCGCGGATGTCGCGCCGGGCGACGTCATCCGCGCCTTGTTTCCGGGCGGAACGATCACCGGCTGTCCCAAGGTGCGCTGCATGCAGTTGATCGGCGAACTCGAGGGTGTGGGTCGTGGCGCCTATACCGGCGCGATGGGCTATCTCGCGCTCGACGGAAGCCTCGATCTCAATATCCTGATTCGCACGATGACGGTCTGTGACGGCCAGATCGAGTTGCGGGCAGGCGCCGGCATCGTCGCGGATTCCGATCCTCTGCTGGAACTGGACGAAACGCGGGCCAAGGCGCGCGGACTGCTACGCGCCCTGGGGAGTCTGGACTGATGCGCGTCCTGATCAACGGTCGCACGGACGAACCGCTCGACGCCCGGGATCGCGGTTTGCACTACGGCGATGGCTTGTTCGAGACGCTGGCCGTCGTCGGCGGACGCCCCCGTTTTCTCGATTGGCATTTCGAGCGCCTGGGCCTGGGGGCGACGCGCCTCGGCCTGCCCCTGCCCGACTTCGAACGACTCCGCGCCGAGATTGCCACCGCTTGCGCGGAACCGCGCGGCGTCGTCAAAGTGATCGTGACGCGCGGCGTCGGCCCGCGTGGGTACCGGCCGCCGAGCCATCCTGAGCCGACCCGCATTGTCGCCGGGGCGCCGTGGCCCGATTGGGCGCCGGCCGCGTGGTCGGATGGCGTGCGGATCGGCTGGTGCCGGACACGATATGGCCGGAATCCTGCGCTTGCCGGCATCAAGCACCTGAACCGCCTCGAGCAGGTCCTTGCGCGGGCGGAATGGGATGATGGGCGCATGGACGAAGGCCTGATGCAGGACGATCGGGACCAGGTGATTTCGGCGACGCAGGCGAACCTGTTCGCGCGGATCGACGGGCAGTGGACGACGCCGCTGCTCGATCAATGCGGCGTCGCCGGCGTCATGCGTCGTGCTTTCCGGAGCTGGTCGGCGGAAGCGGGGGATCCGGTCATCGAGCGCGCGCTGCCGGCCGCGGAACTGGCGCGGGCGACCCACTGCATCCTGACCAATGCCTTGATCGGCGCCTGGCCCGTCCGGGAAATCGCGGGACGCCGGCTTGCGCTCGATTCCAGGGCGGCGCAATTCAACGAATGGATCGCGGGGCAATGACGCGGCGCAGGCAATGGCTCGCCTTGCTCGCAGTGGTGGCCATCGCCGCGTGGCTCGGCTGGAGGCAATATGAGTTGCGCTGGCTCGGCGAGCCGATCGCCTCGCTGCGGGAGCCCGTGACTATCGAGGTGGCGCCCGGAGCGTCGCTTGGCGCCGTCGCCCGCGATCTCGAAGAACGCGGCCTCCTGGAGCGGCCGGGAAGCTGGATTCGCCTGGCCAAGCGCACGGGCGGCGCGACGCGCATCCAGGCGGGCGAATACCGGCTCGTGCCCGGCACCTCGCCGGCGGCCATGCTCGCGCAATTCGTCGCGGGCGACATCGTCCTGCACGCATTGACGCTGCCCGAGGGCTGGACGCTGCGTCTGGGACTCGCGGCGATCCAGTCGCACCCGCAGGTGAAAGTGGAGCTGCGCGGCCTCCGCGACGCGGAGCTGATGGCGCGGCTCGGCATTCAGGACGCTCAGCCGGAGGGAAGGTTCTTTCCGGACACCTACCGCTTTCCGCGCGGCACGAGCGACCGCGAGCTGCTCTTGCAGGCGCACGCGCGGATGCAGCGGGAGTTGCAGGCGGCCTGGAATCGCCGCGCGACGGATCTGCCGCTCGAATCGCCGTACGATGCGCTGATCCTTGCGTCGCTCGTCGAAAAGGAAACGGGCGCAGCCGACGAGCGGCCGTTGATCGCGGGCGTCTTCATCAACCGGCTTCGGAAAGGCATGCGGCTACAGACCGATCCATCCGTGATCTACGGTCTCGGCGAAAAATTCGACGGCAACCTGCGCCGCCGCGATCTCGTGAATGACACGCCGTACAACACGTATACGAGAGCGGGGCTGCCGCCGACACCGATTGCGTTGCCGGGTCGCGCTGCGCTCGAAGCCGCCGTGCGGCCGGCCGCAACGGACGCGCTCTACTTCGTGGCGACCGGGCTAGGCGACGGCCGGCATTTCTTCGCCACCTCGCTTGTTGCGCACAATGCGAACGTCTCGCGCCACCTTTCCAACCTGCGTGGCGGCAGCGGCGTTCAGGTACGCTAAGGATCCTCCGATGCGCGGCCGCTTTATCACATTCGAGGGAGTCGAGGGTGTCGGCAAGTCGACGCAGATCGCACATGCCGCCGAGCACCTGCGCCGCCGCGGCATCGAACCGCTGGTCACGCGTGAGCCCGGGGGCACTCCGCTCGCCGAGAAACTCCGCGAACTCGTGCTCGAGCCGCAGCACGCGCCCGTGGGTGCGACCGCGGAACTCCTCATCATGTTTGCGGCGCGCGCAAGCCACGTCGCGGATGTCATACGTCCCGCACTCCGGCGCGGGCGCTGGGTGCTCTGCGATCGGTTCACGGATGCCACCGAGGCGTATCAGGGCGGAGGCCGCGGCGTGAATTCCGCCGCCATCCGCCAGCTCGCCCGGATCGCACATCCGCGCCTGACACCCGACCTGACCTTCATCTTCGATGCGCCGGCCGCCGTCGCGACCGCGCGTGTGACCGGCCGCGGCACGGGTCACGACCGCATCGAAGCCGAGGATGGCGAGTTCTTCGAGCGCGTGCGCCAGGCCTATCTCGCGATTGCGGCGCGCGAACCCGGGCGAGTGCGCGTCATCGACGCCACCCGCCCCGCGGCCGAGGTGGCGGACAGCGTGGCACGGGCGCTCGATTCGGCCGTGAGCGAGCGGAGCGATTGACCCATGGCGGCAGCGGAACGCGAAGCAACAGAAATCCTGATACCGCAAGCCGCCCCGATGCTGCGCCGGGCCGGCGTGCCGTGGCTCGCGCCGCTCCGGGCGCGCCTCGCCGCGATGCAGGATCGAGCGCGCCTGCCGCACGGCTTGTTGCTTGCCGGGCCGCCGGGCGCGGGCCAGCCGGAACTCGGCGCGTGGATTGCTGCGCGATTGCTTTGCCGTAACAGATTGGAAGACGCCTGCGGCACCTGCGCGGACTGCCGGCTGTTGCTCGCCGGCAGCCATCCCGATTACTACTGGATCGGCGTCGAGCCCGACAAGAAGGACATCAGCATCGACCAGATGCGCGCGCTTTCGGAGGCCCTGTCGATGCGGAGTTACCGCGGCGGAGCCAAGATCGCGGTCATCGCGCCGGCCGAGGCCATGAACGTGAAGTCCTTCAATGCATTGCTGAAGACGCTCGAAGAGCCTCCGGACGACACCTTCCTGGTTCTCGCGACGAGTCGCATCGACCGGATTCCGCGGACGATCGCGAGCCGCTGCACGCGGTTGCGATTGCCGCTGCCATCCGAGGACCAGGCGATCGAATTCCTTGCCGGCGTGGATGGGCGGAGTGACTGGAAGGCGCTTCTCGCACTTGCGAATGGCGCGCCTTTGCTGGCGGTGGACTACGCCGGGGAAGGACTCGGTGAACTCGACGCGGAGATGCAGGAGGCCATCGCGGCCGCCACGCTTGGACGGCTCGATCTCGTCGGATTCGCCAGGACATGTGCCGAAAAGACGCCCGCGGCGCGTCTCGCATGGCTCGAATCCTGGCTTACGCGCAGCTTGAAGGATGCCGCCTTGGCTAGTGATCTGGTTAACAATAATCGTTTACCATGGTTGCGGCCGCCCGCCCTGGAAACGAAGATACGAGCGGGCTATGGCCTGCTGGACAAGTTGCGGGACGCGCGACGACAGGTGGGCGGCCCGCTGAACACGCTGCTCCTGTTCGAGGGGCTTTGGGTCGCACTGGCAGCCCTGGTCGGCAAGCCACAGGGCAAGGCGGGGGAGTGAACGGATTGAAAATGCGGGCGCCATCCACCAAGCCGGGCCTCCTGACCCTCACGATCAAGGACAAGAGCGCCCTGTATCTCGCCTACATGCCGTTCGTGAAGAACGGCGGACTGTTCATCCCGACCAACAGCAGTTATCGCCTTGGAGACGAAGTCTTCATGCTCCTCAACCTGATGGGCGAGGACGAGAAACTGCCGGTCGCGGGACGCGTCATCTGGCTGACGCCGAAAGGCGCGCAAGGCAAGCGCACGGCGGGAATCGGCGTGCAGTTCAGCGAACAGGACCGCGGCACGACGCAGAAGAAGATCGAGTCCTATCTCGCCGGCGCGCTCGGCGGAGACAAGGCGACGCACACGATGTAATCCGCTGAAGGTGAACGTCCCCTTCAGCGCATCACTCGGGTCCGAGCTGATTGCCCGACATACCACCTTGCAGGCAGTAGGCTTCGAATCCCCGTTCGCTCAGCAGGAACGCCGCCGCGGAGCTCCGCCGTCCGGTATCGCAGACGGCGATGTAGGGAATCTTGGTGTCGAGCGTCTTGACCTTGAGCCGGATGAAATAGAGCGGCACGTTCAATGCGTCGTCGAGATGGAACGTCTCGAACTCGCTCGGCAGGCGCACGTCGAGCCACCTGGCGCCGCGCCCGACCAGTTCGCGAGCATGCGCGAGATCGACCCAGTGCAGAAGCGGCTCGTTGAGGAGCTCGCGGAAATCGCCCTTGCCGAGCCGGACGAGGGCGCCGTCGGTCTGCATGGTGATGGTCGCATTGCGCTTCGCATCCGAGATCAGCGCCTCTTCGCCGAATGACTCGCCGACGCCGAGCTCGGCGAGCTTCAGGCCGTCCCGATTCATGGGCGTCTCGCGCGTCACGACCGCCGTGCCCTTCGTGATCACGTAGAAATAATCCCCGTCGTCGCCCTGCTTGATGACGACTTCGCCTGCGCGGCAGGCCACATGCTGCATGCGCATGAACAGCGCCTGGAGATTCGCCGGCGGGATGCGGTGAAAGGCCTTGGTCTGCAGCAGCACCGTCATCCAGTCGTCGCCGCCGGCGCCGCCGCCGCCGGCGATCTCGCTGACCTCGTATGAGCCGGTCTGGTCCCAGGTGATCATCACGTCGAGGAGATCGGAGTCGATCGCGACGAAGGTCACATCCGAAAGCGCCCTTGCGGTGAATCGCCGCGGCTGGCCCGGCGCGATGGCGATGCGGGCCTCCGGCGTGCCCGCGCGGAGCATCGAAACCGTGCGATCGCCGACGCGAAGCTCGAGCTCGCCGCCGACCAGGTAGATCGTGCGCTTGTCCGATTCGCCTTCCTTGAACAGCACGCGGCCGGAATCGAGTTCCTGCAATCGCGTCTTCCGCGACAGCGCATGCAGGTTTTCGCGTTTCAGTCCATCGAGCGGACTGAAACTTCGAAGCACATCGAGTTCGACCGGCTTTTCTGACATCTTGTTAAGCGCATCCGCGGCGGCAACGGCCGGCCCATGCGGGCGCGAATCCAATCATAGCCTCACGGAGCCGCTCCGAGCGCTGCCCAGCCGGCATCCGGACGGAAGCGCGGTCCATGTGTCGCGGCAAGTTCCTCGAGGCGCGCGACGATCGAAGGCACGCCGCGCGCGCGTGCATAGTGCAGCGGCCCTCCGCGGAACGGCGCGAAACCGGTGCCGAAGATCATCCCGGCATCGAGCAGGTCTGCATCGTCGACGACGCGCTCGCGCAGGCACGCGACGGCTTCATTGAGATACTGCAACACGAGACGGTCGGTGAGGTCGTCCGGCGCGCGGCCGGCCGCCTGCGGCTTGACGGGTTTGCCGTCGCGCCACTCGTAGTAGCCGCGTCCGGACTTGCGCCCGACATGTCCAGCGGAAAGGAGCTCGGCCGTGCCCCGCGGCACGGGCAGGCCGAAGGCCGTGGCGAGGATCTTGCCGACATGCGAGGCGACATCGAGCCCGACGGTGTCCGCGAGCTCGATCGGCCCCATGGGCATGCCGAACTCCACGGCGGCGCGATCGATCGACGCGAGCGCCACGCCCTCGTCCGCGGCGAGCATCGCCTCGGTCATGTAGGGCATCAGGACGCGATTGACGGCGAAGCCGGGAGAACTCCGGCAGGGCAGGGGCAGCTTGTCGAGCCGGCGCGTGAAGGCGAGCGCGTCCTCGACGATGTCCGCGCGCGTCTGCTCCGAGCGGATGATCTCGACAAGCATCATCTTCGCGACCGGATTGAAGAAATGCAGCCCGACCAGGCGGCCGGGATCGGACAGCCCGCGGGCAAGCTCTTCGAGCACGATGCTCGACGTATTCGTTGCGAGCACGGCTTCGCGTTTCATCGCCGGCTCGAGCTTCGCGTACAACGCCCGCTTCGCGTCGGCATTCTCGAATATCGCCTCGATGACGATATCCGCGCGCGCCACGCCGGCACCCTCGACGTCGGCCTTGAGCCGGGCGGCCATTTCCCCGGCCTTGCCGGGATCCCGGGCGCGCTTGCCGAAGAACTCGCGCGCGCGGGCGAGCGCGGGCTCGACGTACTTCATCTCGCGGTCCTGCAAGCTGACCGTCAGGCCGCGCGAGGCGCACCAGGCCGCGATGTCGCCACCCATGACGCCGGCGCCGACCACATGCACATGTCCGACCCGGCGAGTGGACTTGCCGCCAAGCGCCTTGAGCCGGTTCTGGAGAAAGAAGACCCGGACCAGGTTCCGCGAGGATTCGCTCAGGAACAGCCGTGCGATCGAACGTGCCTCGGCTTCATAGGCAGCGGAACCGGAGGCACCGAAACGCGCGAACAGTTCGAGGATCGCGAAAGGCGCGGGGTAGTGAGCCGGCTTCGCGCGGCGCTCGACTTGCTTGCGTGCCTGCGCCGCCACGAACGAGCGGACGAGCGGCCAGGCGAGCAACCGTTTCCCGAACGGCGGGCGCCGCACAGGCGGCGCGGCGAGCGCGATCTCGCGTGCCGCGGCATCGAGTCTGTCCCGCGGCGCGAGACGGTCGATCAAGCCGCGCTTCAGGGCTTCTTCACCGCGCAGCGATCGCCCGGTGAGCATCATGTCGAGCGCGGCGGGTGCGCCGACGAGCCGCGGCGTGCGCACGGTGCCGCCGAAACCCGGATGGATGCCGAGCATCACTTCGGGCAGTCCCATATTGAGCTTGCCGTCGTCGGCTCCGACACGGTAGTCGCAGGCGAGCGCGAGTTCGAGTCCGCCGCCCAGCGCGAATCCGTGGATCGCCGCAACGCTCGGCATGGGCAGCGCCTCGATCCGGTCGAAGACCTGCTGGCCGGTGCGGACGAGCCGGTATGCCTGCTCGAGGTCCGAGAGGCCGCTGAACTCCGAGATATCCGCTCCGGCAACGAATCCGCTCTCCTTGGCCGAGCGGATTACGACGGCCCGCGGGCGGGATGTCTCGATCTCCGCGAGGCGATCGTTCAGCTCCCGCATCGCGGCGCTGCCGAGCGTATTGGTGCCGCTGCCCTGGAGATCGAAGGTCAGCCAGGCAATGCGGTCCGAATCGGTTTCAAGGCGCCAGTGCAGCGGAGGGCTCGACATCGTTCGCGATACCTTCTGGAGCGTTGAGCGGGATTATGCCCCCCTCGACGGGTTCACGCCTTGGCGGTCGCCTCCGCATCCGGCGCGCGGACGAAATCCGGATCGATGTCGAAATCGAATACGAGCGGGAGATGGTCGGAGAGGGGAACCGTCGGGATATCGAATCCCTTCGGCACGATGCCCTGGCCGTAGAGGATGAAGTCCAGTTCCTTGCGCGGCCAGCGGCTCGGGTACGACGGCAGGCTTGCGATATTGGCGCTCCGCAATCCGGCGGCCTGCATGAACAGGTAGATCTCGTGCTCGCCCCAGAAGGTATTGAAGTCTCCCGCGACGATCACGGGTTTCGTCTGGCGCCCCACGAGCTGATGCAGGTGCCGGAGCTGGTAGTGGCGATGACGAAACTTGAGCGACAGGTGCACGAGGAACACGGCGACGTTCTCGAGCTCGAGCTCGATGATCAGCTTCTTGATCCCGGTCTCGAAGTAGTGAAACCGCTCGCCGTGCACACGCGGCGCCGCCAGAAAGGCATTGGCCTGCTTGCGCACGATCGGCATGAACTGATTGAGCGAGTCCTCGCCGTACTTGCACTGGTAAGTCGAGAAATGGGAGAGGTGGCTGGCGATGAACTCGGCCTGGTTGATCATCCCGCTGCGGATCGAGCCCGTGTCCACTTCGATCAGGCCGACGATGTCGGGGTCGCGCTCCTTGATGAAGTCGGTGATGCGTTCCAGGATCTGGCGGCTGCTGCGCAGATAGCCCGCGCCGGGCACCGGGAGGTGAAACGCCGGCCCGGTTCCGGTCGCGTAGCGGATGTTGTAGACGAGCAATCGCATGAATGGCGCCGGTTACAGAGGCCCTGGAAAAGACGTATTCTAGGCATTGGACGGCAATGGGGTCGGCACACGTGACGGAAGGTAACCCGATCCGGCTCTTCGTCACTCATCTGTACGCGCCGGATGAGTCCTACTTCCGGGTCTTCGAGTACCTCGAAAGCCAGCCGAACTTCTACTACACGAACCTCGCCGCGCCGGAGAAGCCGCCTCGCAGCAAGGAAAAGGAGGCGATTCGCGAGGATTTGCGGCGCCAGATGACCGAGGCGGAAGTGGTCATCGTGCTTTCGTCCCTGTATCTGCGCGACCCGGTCACGATCGAGTACCAGGGCTTATATGCCCAGTCCTGCGACAAGCCGCTGATCGTCATGGAGCCGTTCGGCACGACCGAGCCGGTGCCGGCGAAGCTTCGCGAAATGGCGGACGAGGTCGTTCCGTGGAATGGCCGCGAGATGGCCGATGCGATCCGCCGCCAGGCGCGTCACGAGGATACGACGCGCTGGGATGTAATCGAATTCAAGCTCGATTGACGCTGATGAGCGTCGGGATCCGCGAGCTGCCGGTGTCTCCGGTGCCGCGGCCATGCGCTTGGCCATTGGCCTTGGGCGGCGCGGCGGCCGAAGTCCGATGCACCGAATCGAGGAGCGCCACGATGCGCGCGGCGCAGGCGTCAGCCTCGCCGATCGACATCTTGCGGACGGTGGCGGCGACCGGGCATTCCCCGTGCTGCGGTCTTACCCGCGTCATCGACTGGCGCAGGGCTTCGAAATCCTGACGCAGCTCTCCCGGCATCTCGCTGGGCGAAAGGTCGCGCAGATGACGCGTGTACGCGTCGGTCAGGCGTTGTTTCAAGGCAGAAGAACGGGCCAGCTCGAGCGTGGCCTTGTGCAGACTCTCCCAGGCGGCAGCACTCACGGTGTCCGTAGCTCCCTGATGGATCTCTTTAGTTCTAGTCCGATGGAAAGGTAACCAAACCCCGAAGTCGAACACCGCGCACCGACATAAAGTTCCCCGTTACTTCAAATCGATACGGGCCGAATATAGCGCGATTTCTATGCTTGGGAAGGGCCGCCGGACTCGATTCTTGCGCTATGTCAAGAAATTGGGTTCTATAGTTCCAGGATTGTCGTCCAGGAAGGGCCCATGCCAGACCAGACCGTCGAGAAGCAGGTGCCGATCCTGGCAGCCCTTGCCCAGACGACCCGGCTCCAGATCCTGGACCGGGTCGCGGAAGGAGGTCCCGAGGGCGTGGCGGCAGGGGAGATCGCGCGGTCGATCCGTTGCCCCGCTTCGACCTTGTCCTTCCATCTCAAGGAATTGAGCCGGACCGGGGTGCTCGAGGCGCGCCCGGCCGGGCGATTCATCCATTACTCGCTGCAGCGTCCGGCTCTCAAGGAACTCGCTGTTTACATCGCGAGTCTTGCCGGCCCGGTGCGTCCCGGCCGGGGCCGGAAATCGGATGGCGAGCGCCGGGCGCGGAAGGCGCGGGCCAGCGATACCAACCAGCTTTCGATTTTCGACGACTGATCGAGCCCGGGCCGCGGCGTCAGTTGCGCACCAGGTGCGCGACGAGTCCGTCGACTGGCGTCGAGTCGAGCTTCGCGGGATCCGCAAACAGCGCTTCGATGCGCTGGCATTGCTTCTCCGGAAACACCGCGGCGAGCGATCCCTGGAATTTCTGCAC
>DASWIQ010000031.1:0-2356 GCA_036397615.1 Steroidobacteraceae bacterium | reverse complement strand
GAACGGCGGGATCGACCTGTCCGGCGAAGTCGAGAGCTCGACGGATGCGCGTTACAAGCCGGGCCAGCCGGTGCTCGTGACCGGATGCGGCCTCTCCGAGAACATCGACGGCGGCTACGCCGAAGTCGCGCGCATCGTGGGCGAATCAGTCATCCCGCTGCCGGACGGCATCGATCTTCGGAACGCGATGGCGATCGGCACCGCGGGCTTCACGGCCGCGCTCGCGATCCATCGCATGGAGCAGAACGGACAGACGCCGAAGAAGGGCGCGATCGTCGTGACGGGCGCGAGCGGCGGCGTCGGTTCGATCGCCTGCGACCTGCTCGCCGGCCGCGGCTACGAAGCCGTCGCCGTAAGCGGCAAGCCGGAAGCCGACGAGTTCCTGAAGGCAGTCGGCGCGTCGCGCATTCTGCGCCGCCAGGAAATCGACCTCGGCAAGCGGCCGATGGAAGCGACTCAATGGGGCGGCGGCATCGACAGCGTGGGCGGCGAGCTCCTGACCTGGCTCACCCGCACCGTGGATTTCTGGGGCAACATCGCGAGCATCGGGCTTGCCGCAAGCCCCAAGCTCGAAACGACGGTGCTGCCGTTCATCCTTCGCGGGATCAGCCTGCTCGGCATCACGTCATCCAATACGCCGCGGGACCTGCGGCTCGCGGTCTGGAAACGCCTTTCGACGGACCTGCGCCCGCGTCATCTCGACCGCCTGGTGACGCGCACCCTCGGCTTCGACGAGCTGCCCGGCGCCTTCGACGACTACATCAAGGGCCGCGTCATGGGGCGCACGGTCGTGAAGATCGCCTGATTTGAGCGAGACGCTCGAATCCCGGCTGGCCGTGGGCGCAAAAGCGCTCGGCATCGCGCTCGAGCCGCCGCAGACGGCGGCGCTCCTCGCGCTGGTCGCCGAGCTTGCGGAATGGAACACGCGATTCAACCTGACGGGAATCCGAGAGCCCGCGGAGGTCGTGGACAAGCACCTGCTCGATTCGCTCGCCGTGCTGCCGCACCTGCGCGGCCTGCGGATCGCCGACATCGGCACCGGCGCCGGCTTTCCGGGCCTGCCGCTCGCGATCGTGAGCCCCAACCGGCGGTTCACGCTGGTGGAATCGACCGGCAAGAAGGCGGGTTTCCTCCGCCACGTCGTCGGCAAGCTCCGCCTCGCCAATGTCGAGGTCGTGTTGGGCCGGTCGGAGGCGATGCGCCCGCCAAGGCCGTTTGACAGCGTCGTCGCCCGCGCGCTCGGGTCGCTCGCGGATTTCGTGCGGATGGCGGGGCATCTCGCGGGGCGGAACGGGCGGCTGCTCGCCATGAAAGGCCGCCTTCCCAAAGACGAGCTGAAAGTCCTGCCGGCCGGCTGGAAGGCGGTCGCCGTGCACCCGATCCGGGTGCCGGGCCTCGATGCCGAGCGCTGCCTCGTCGAACTTGCTAGGGTTTGACCTGATGAGACGGATCATCGCGGTTGCGAACCAGAAAGGCGGCGTCGGCAAGACGACGACCGCCGTCAATCTCGCTGCGTCGCTTGCAGCGATGCAGCGCCCCGTGCTGCTCATCGACCTCGATCCCCAGGGCAATGCCACGATGGGTTGCGGCGTGGACAAGCGCGCGCTGGAACGCTCGGCGACCGACGTGCTGCTCGGCGACTGCAACATCGTCGATGCGATCGTGCGGGTAGAATCGGCCGGTTTCGATCTCCTGCCGTCGAACCAGGACCTGACCGCGGCGGAAGTGCGCCTCCTGACGATGCTCGCGGGTCGCGAGCACCGCCTCTCGCGCGCGCTCGAACCGGTGCGCGACCGCTACGATCTCGTCGTCATCGATTGTCCGCCGGCGCTCAACATCCTGACGGTGAATGCACTGACCGCCGCGGATTCCGTGCTGATTCCGATGCAGTGCGAGTATTACGCGCTCGAAGGGCTCTCGGGACTCATCAGCACGATCGAGCAGATCCGCGATTCCGTCAATTCGCGGCTCGCGATCGAGGGAATCCTCCGCACGATGTTCGATCCGCGAAACAACCTGTCGAACGACGTCGCCGCGCAGCTCATCGAGCATTTCGGCGATCGGGTGTTCCGGACCATCATCCCGCGCAATGTCCGCCTGGCCGAGGCGCCGTCCTTCGGCGTGCCGGCGATGTTTCACGACAAGGATTCGCGCGGGGCGCTCGCCTACCTCGCGCTTGCGAGCGAAATGATCCGCCGCACCGAAGAACCGGAAGCCTTCGCCGCCGAGATCGCGACCGGCCCCGTTCCCTACATCGGCGAAGCGCCGGAAGCCGAAACCCCCGCCGCCCCTGCGGACGACGAACCCATTGGTGCCGGGTCGTAGATTCGCAGATTCGCAGTTCTTCGCCTGATAG
>DASWIQ010000030.1:0-4838 GCA_036397615.1 Steroidobacteraceae bacterium | reverse complement strand
CCAGCCCGCTCCACCAGCGATTGAAGCGGGCCAACGCCTAGCCGGTAAATGAGCCGCCGGAGCGGGTTCGATTCGCAGGGGGAGTGCGAGGACGAACCCGCCCCGACCAGCTCCAGCCGATCAGTCCGCCTCGCCGTGCGCCAGTGTCTCTGCCGGCGGCCCCTCGCCTATCGCCGCGAGATTCTTCCGCACAAAGCTCGCGTCGGGCGCGAGCATGGCAGCCTCCGCGATATCGATTGCCGCCTGCCGCTCGCGGCCCATCAACCAGTAGAGGACGGCGCGGTTCGATCTCGCGATCGCGACGTCCAGCTCGACATTCGGTGCGCTGCCGGTCGGAAGCGCCTGCGCGCGCGCGACGGAACTATTGCAGTGGGGCAGGGCCTGCTGGAACAGGCCGTGCTGCGTCAGCTCGACGCAGTTGGCCGTGCTGCGCTTCAACTGCGAAGTCGGTGCGACATCGCGATAGAAGTTCATGACCGGTCGCGCAGCCTCGGCAATCGCGGGTGCAGAGGCGGCGCCGCCTGCGGCGAGCAATGCCAACGCCGTCAAGGTTCGAATTCGGTAGTTCATCTGCGTAGCCTCCTTGATGATCCGCGATCGAAGCTACGCGGCGGGATCGTTTGCGACAAACGAAGTCTGATCACGCGATGCGTGATCGAACGTCATGCGGCCATCTGGAACTGTTGTAACGTCCATGTTGTCAGCGCCTGCACCTCAGGGCGCGCGATGTCGTCACGCCGCGCGACCAGGTAATACGCGTCGTCGGTCTCGACCTCGAGGGACTCGAGGCGGACGAGCGCGCCGGTGTCGAACCACGGCTGGCAGAGAACTGCGGGCACGAGCGCGATTCCCGCGCCGCGTTCCGCGGCGCGCACCACCGCGAACATACTGTCGAATTCGACGATGTTCTTCGCGTTCGCCACATCGAATCCGAGCTGCGCCCCCCAGCGTTCCCAGGCATCCGGTCGCGTGTGATGCATGATCAGCGCATGCTTGCGCAGCAGCTCGCGATCGACGCGCCCGAGCGTGGCGGCGAGCGCTTTCGAGCACGCGGCGACGAGGCGCAGCCGGAACAGCTTCACCGCCTCGACGCCATCCTCCGGCTCGCGGTTCGAGAGCAGGATCGAGACGTCGCTGTGATTCGGGTGCTGGTCGGGGCGCGGGTCGCGCGTGTCGACCTGGATGTCGATATTCGGGTGCCGGCCGTGGAAGTCGTGGAGCTTCGGCGCGAACAGCTCGCTCGCGAAGAAGGGCGGCATCACCACGCGCAGCTGCCGCCGCGCGCCGCTGCGCGAGGCGCGCAACACCGCCTCGTTGAGCGCGGCCAGCGCGGGCTCGAGTTCCTCGAGCAGCTGCCGCCCGGTCGCGGTGAGCTCCACGGAACGCGTACGCCGCTGGAAGAGCGCGACGCCGCCGAGCTGCTCCTCGAGCTCCTTCACCTGGTGGCTCACGGCCGACGGCGTGAGCGCGAGCCGCTCCGCAGCGGACTTGAAGCTCGAGTGCTTCCCCGCGAAGTAGAACGCGCGCAGCAGCCGCAAGGGCGGTGTCTTGACGTTTCCCATCCCAGTGAAATCGACCCCACCCGGGTAATACCTAGCAACTTGCGTGCCACCCGGACGGTGCCGGGTCGCGGATTCGCGGATTTGGCAAATGCCTGATGCGGCGGGCACTTGGGCGATCGCCGGCGCACGGCGCGGTCGCGCGCCTTTTCGCGCATGCACCACCCAGGTGCCGCGCGACGCGCGATGCGCACCGATCTGGCCGGACCGACGGGCTCAGCCCGCCGATTCGTACGCGTGCTTGATCCAGCCGACGAGTTCCGCGTCGACCTGCGCGGCGTCGCTGACCTTTACCTTGTACTGGCACATCCCACCGGGCTTTTCGGCAATGAGCCGGTCCGTCACCGGCACGCCCTTCATGTTGAGCCCGACTTCGATCCGCGCGGCCGTGACTGGGCCGATCATCGCGAACTGCTTCTTGCGTCGCAGGCTGACATAACCCTTCTTGGGCGCAATTTCGAACTCGCCGAACCTGCTGATGGCGGTCATCAGCTTGTCATGAATGGGTCGCAGGGGCGCCTTCTTGTCTGAGTAAATCTCGTCGAGCACCTTGTCCGATGACTTGCCGGCGGCCACGGCCGCAGTCTGGCCGTCCGAGGCCAGCGCGAAGTGTACGAGCGAGTTGGCGTCGCCGTAGCCGAGCCCCAGCTTTTCCATCAGCATGCTGCGGATCTCGCCATGCTTCGCGAGCCCGCTCTGCGCGATCAACGTTCGCAACTCATCGAGCGTGCGGCCGGTCTTCGCCTCGATGTTGCGCAGCTGCGTTTCGCGTGCCTGGTCAAGACTACCCATCGATGTTCCTCCCGAAAAAGGGGTCAGATCTATTTTCCGCGGCGCCAGGACGCGCTGTCCGTGGACATGACGACATATAAAATAGATCTGACCCCTTTTCCCTTTTTCACGCGGGCCACAGCCCGAGTATCAGGCCGAATGCCGCGAACTGCGCGATGTGATAGCCGCCGTCGATGAGCAGCGCTGCCCCCGGCCAATTGGCGAACATGTAATTGACGCCGAAACTGGTCGCGACGAAGCACAAGCCGACGGTCACGCCGGTCTGCAACCCGGCCAGCGCGCCCGCGCCGGGCGTGATCAAGGTCGACAGGAACCCGGTTGCGATCAGGCTGAACAGATAGGCAAAGCCGAACACCTTGGCGGGGTGCCCCGGCTTTGCATCCGAAATACCCATCGCCTGCCGCCATCGCTCGCCGAACAGCGCATTGGAGTACCACGGGCCACCGATCAGGAACGTGGCCAGCGCTGCGACGGCCGCCGCAGGCAGGTTCAGATTGAACATGGGCGATTCCCCGTGACTGTTCCCGTCCGCCGCTCCCCGGCGGCTGTGGCCGGATGCTACACCGGATGCCCGGAGGCGTCCGTCGCCTCGACGCGCCGCTAGGCCGGGCCGCCGCAATTCGGTATGGTCGCCGGGTGCTTTACCTCGTCGATGCCAGCGTATTCATTTTCCGAGCCTATTATTCGGTGCCGATCGAGATCGCCGATCCGGACGGCAACCCGGTCAATGCGCTGCACGGCTTCGCGCGCTTCCTGGGCGATCTCGTCGAGAAGCTCTCGCCGGGTTATATCGCGGTCGCGTTCGACCAGAGCCTCTCGCAATCTTTCCGAAACGACATCTACCCAGCCTACAAGGCGAACCGCGAACCGGCGCCGGCCGAGCTGGTCAGGCAGTTCGCACTGTGCCGCGAGTTCTGCCGCGTGCTCGGCGTCGCCGAGTTCGCGAGCCCGCGCTACGAGGCCGACGACATCATCGGTAGCTTCGCGGCCAAGGCGCAGGCCGCCGGGCGGCCGGTAACCATCGCGAGCCGCGACAAGGATCTCACGCAACTCGTCACGGCAGCCGACACCTACTGGGACGCGATCGCCGACGTGCGCTACGGCTACGACGACATCGAGGAGCGCTTCGGCGTGCGGCCGGAGCGCATGGCGGATTTCCTCGCATTGATGGGCGACAGCGTGGACAACATCCCCGGTGTGCCGGGCGTCGGCCGCAAGACGGCCGTACAGCTGCTGAAGCACTACGACACCTTGCCCGGCGTGTTCGACAATCTCGACGGGATCTCCAGCCTCAAGTTCCGCGGCGCGAGCTTCGTCGCCCAGAGCCTGCGCGACCATCGCGAGTCTGCGTTTCTCTCGCGGCAGCTCACGGGGATCGCCTGCGACATGCCGATCGACGCGGAACTCGGCGATCTCGAGCGGCGCTCGCCCGATCTCGCCGCGATGGACGGCTTCTGCGAGGCGCAAGGCTTTGGACGCATGCTGCGCGAGCAGGCGAAGCGCATCGCCGTACGCACGCGGGGCTGACCGAGGCCATCGTGTCGAGGGACCGGGCGTTCGCGACCGTCCACGAGGCTTTGCAGGAAGCACTCGGCCGAACGCTGCAACCGGCCCCGGCCGCGGCCGTGGCGGGCGGCAGCATCAACCAATGCGTCCGGTGGAACGGTGACGGCGCAAGCCTCTTCGTCAAGCTCGCGCCGGCCGAGCGTCTGGCCATGTTCGAGGCTGAGGCGGCGGGTCTGCGGGAGCTGGCCTCAGCCGCGGCGCTGCGCGTGCCGGAGGTGATTTCCGCCGGCACGGCGGGAGGACAGGCCTGGCTTGCGTTGTCGTGGATCGAGTTCGGCCCCAACACGCGCCGCAGCGAGGCACGGCTCGGCGAGCGGCTGGCGATGCTGCACCGGGTCGGCGCACCGCGCTTCGGCTGGCATCGCGACAACACGATCGGCAGCACACCGCAGCGCAATGACTGGAACGCCGACTGGGTGCGGTTCTTCGTCGCGCTGCGCCTGGACGCTCAGCTCGCGCTGGCCGAAGGCAACGGCGTCGCTCCGCGCCTGCTCGATCGCGGCCGGGAGCTCGGCGAGCAGGCCGGCGCCTTGTTCTCGAGCTACCGGCCCGTGCCCTCGCTCCTGCACGGCGACCTGTGGGCCGGCAACTGGGGCACGGATGATTCAGGCGAACCCGTGATCTTCGATCCGGCGGTCTACTTCGGCGACCGTGAAACGGACATCGCGATGACGCGCCTTTTTGGCGGGTTCGGCCCTGCGTTCTATGCCGCCTACCAGTCCGCCTGGCCACTGGACCAGGCCGCCGGTACGCGTCGCACCTTGTACAACCTGTACCACGTGCTGAACCACTTCAATCTGTTCGGCGGCGGTTACGCGGTGCAGGCCGAATCAATGATCGAGCGACTGCTCGCGGAGCTGGGCCACTGAATCGGGCGCGCCGTCAATCCGTCTGCGGCAGGCTCACTGCGCCCTTGACCTC
>DASWIQ010000029.1:0-22962 GCA_036397615.1 Steroidobacteraceae bacterium | reverse complement strand
ATGGAGGCTAGGGTCGGAATCGAACCGGCGTACACGGCTTTGCAGGCCGCTGCATGACCACTCTGCCACCTAGCCATCGGGGGCATTAAACACGAAACCCCGGATTTCCGTCCCGGGGTTTCAGGTAAATCTGGAGCGGGAAACGAGGCTCGAACTCGCGACCTCAACCTTGGCAAGGTTGCGCTCTACCAACTGAGCTATTCCCGCACGGCCAGCGCCAATCAGGAGGCGACATTTTAGGAGCGAGGTCCCGGGTGTCAAGTTTGACGGGAACCGCGCAAATCGGGGCCTGCCACGTTCAGATAGGCGGCCATCGACCACAATGTGAGAACTGCAGCAAGCACCGTGAGCCCGAGTCCGAACTGGTAAATCGGCAATCCGAAAAGGTCCTCGCGAAACAGCATCATCGACAGTCCGACGATCTGCACGATAGTCTTGAATTTTGCCATGACCGAGACTTTCATCTTGTGCCGCGCGCCGATCTCGGCCATCCATTCGCGCAGCGCAGAGATCGCGATCTCGCGGCCGATGATGACCGCGGCCGTCAGGGTCACGTACCAGACCGGGTTTCTGCTGACGATCAGGACGAGCGCGGTCGCGACGATCAGCTTGTCGGCGACCGGGTCGAGGAAGGCGCCGAGACGGGAGACCTGGCCAAGCTTGCGCGCGAGATAGCCGTCGAAGGCATCGGTGATGCCGACCAGCGCGAACACCACGCCGCAAGCCATGTCGGACCAGTGATACGGCAGGTAGAACAGCACGACGATCGCCGGTATGAACGCGATGCGGATTGCAGTGAGGAGATTCGGGATCGTGTAGGGGTTTGTCATCCGGCTCCCGGGTGCAGATGCTCGAATATAGCCTGAGCGAGCGCCGGACCGATGCCGGGTGTGCGGCCGAGATCCTCGACGCCCGCACGCAAGACGCCCTGCAATCCTCCGAACTGCTTCAGCAAGGAACGGCGGCGGGCCGGACCGAGCCCCGCGACCGCTTCCAGCATGGAGGTCTGGCGCGCCCGCGCGCGGGTCCTGCGATGGCCGCTGATCGCAAACCGATGCGCCTCGTCGCGCGCGCGCTGGATCAGGTGCAATGCCTTCGAGTCGGCCGGAAGTATAGAGGCCGTGCGGCGGCCCAACAAGAAAATGCGCTCCTGTCCCGCGCGCCGGTCCGCGCCTTTCGCGACACCGGCAACCGCGGGCAGCGTGAGTTCGAGTTCGGTGAGCACGCGCGCGGCTTCAGCGAGCTGGCCCGGGCCGCCGTCGATCAGCAGAAAATCCGGAAGCGGAGAGTCCTCCTGCTTGCGCCGCCGGTAACGACGCGTGAGCGCCTGCCGGAGCGCGCCATAGTCGTCGCCGCGTTCGACGCCTTCGATGTTGTAGCGGCGGTATTCCGCCTTGACCGGACCCGACGGATCGAATACGACGCAGCCGGCATTCGTCGCCTCCCCCTGCGTATGGCTGACGTCGAAGCATTCGATGCGCTCGATCGGCTTCTCGAGCCCGAGAAAGTCGCGCAGGTCGGCGAACTGATCGGCCAGATTCGACTGGCTCGCATCCCGCATGCGCATGGCGTTCGTCGCGTTTTGCATCGCGAGTGCGACCCAGCGTTGCGGAAAACCGCGTCTGGCCGGACCGATTCGGACCTTGCGCCCGGAGCGCTCGGAAAGCGACGCAGCCAGCACTTCCGCATCCTCGATCGCATGGGACAGGTAAATCCGGGCCGGCGGGTCGCGCTCGAGGTAATGCTGGGCGACGAACGCCGACAGCACTTCCGGCGCGTCGCTGATCGGCGCGCGCGGATGGAAGGTCGAAGTCCCGAGCAGCCGCCCTCCGCGGATGAACATCAGGGCGACGCAGAATTCACCGGCCGATTCGGCGACCGCGAGCACGTCGGTGTCGGCCCCGCCGCGCGCGCGCGTGACGACCTGCCTCGACTGGATGTCGGTCAGCGCGGCAAGCTGGTCGCGGAGCGACGCCGCCCGCTCGAAATCGAGCCGCTCCGCCGCCCGGTCCATGTTCTCTCCGAGCCGTGTCGTCACGTCCTGCGCCCGCCCTTCGAGCACCATGACAGCGGAATCGACATCGCGTGCATACGTTTCCGCCGAGATGTACGCCGTGCAGGGCGCCGAGCAACGTCCGATCTGATATTCGAGGCAGGGTCGCGAGCGGTTCGCGAAAAACGTGTCCTTGCAGCTCCGGAGCCTGAAGAGCTTGTGAAGCTGATTGAGGGTTTCGTGCACCGCGCTCGCCGAGGGATACGGACCGAACAGGCGCCCGGCCAGGCGGCGCGACCCGCGGTAGAACGAAAGGCGCGGAAATTGGTGCGCGGACAGGTGCACGTAGGGAAAGCTCTTGTCGTCCCGCAGGATGACATTGAAGCGCGGCCGGTGACGCTTGATCAGGTTGTGTTCGAGGAGGAGCGCCTCGGTATCGGAGTTCGTCACCGTCACTTCGATCGAGTCCACGACCCGGACCAATGCCTGGACTTTCGGCTGCAGCTGGTCCGCGCGGAAATAGCTTCCGACCCGCGACTTGAGGTTGCGCGCCTTGCCGACGTAGACGATCCTCCCGTCCGCATCGAGCATGCGGTAGACGCCCGGCCGGCCCGGCAGGCTCTTGACGAAGGCCTTGATGTCGAAGTCGCTCACCGCGACATGGTGTGGGGTTCGTCAGCGGTCAAGCAAGTGGCGGGCCCTGGAGAAGACGCGGTCGAACATCGCGGGGGTCAGGCGGCCGGTATTGGTGTTCAGCCGGCTGCAATGGTACGAGTCGAGGAGCCTCCCGCCGGAAGGCAATGGATGTTCGGCGCCATGGGCGAAAGCGAACCCAGCGGCCTTCAATCCGGAGGCGCGCAGGACAGCGGCGTGCGCGATGCCGCCGAGCGCAACCACCACCGCGCCTCTCGGCAGCTCCGCGAGTTCGCGCTCCAGGTACCGGTTGCAGCGGCGAATCTCGGCCGGCAGCGGCTTGTTGCCGGGCGGCAGGCATTTCACCGCATTGCTGATCCGGCAATCGACGAGACGCAGCCCGTCGCCGGCTGCGACGGAATCGGCGCGCGACGCGAATCCTTGCGCGTGCAGCGTGCGATACAGCAGGATCCCGGCATGGTCCCCGGTAAACGGCCGTCCGGTGCGGTTTGCGCCGTGCAGGCCCGGTGCGAGCCCGACCACGAGCAGGCGATGGCGCGCGCTGCCGAAAGGCGCTACGGGGCGGCAGTGATATTCCGGATGGCGCCGGCGCACGGCGTCGAGAAAGCCCGCGAGCCGCGGGCAAAGCCTGCAATCCGGGTCGAAGGGCGCGCCCTTCCCTCGCACGGCGGCGCGCTCAGCGCGCCTTGAACTGCGCTTCCTCCGTCGAGCCTCGCATGGCGGTGATCGACGAGGTCCCCGAGGTGACGGTCTGCGTGACGTCGTCGTAATACCCCGCGCCCACCTCGCGCTGGTGCTTGGTCGCCGTGTATCCATTCGATTCGGCCGCGAACTCGGCCTGCTGGAGCGCGACATAGGCGCTCATCTGCGAATCGCGGTAGCCGCGGGCGAGTTCGAACATCGAGAAGTTGAGGGCATGAAAGCCGGCCAGCGTGATGAACTGGAATTTGTAGCCCATGGCGCCGAGTTCGCGCTGGAACCTGGCGATGGTCGTGTCGTCGAGTTTCTTGCGCCAGTTGAAGGACGGCGAACAGTTGTAGGCCAGGAGCTTGCCCGGAAACTGCCGGTGCATGCCCTCGGCGAATTCCTTCGCCTCCTGCAAGTCGGGCGTGCCGGTCTCGCACCAGACGAGGTCGGCATAAGGAGCGTACGCGAGCCCGCGCGCTATCGCCTGCGGGATGCCGGCGCGAACCGGGAAGAAGCCTTCGGCCGAGCGTTCGCGCGACTCGATGAACGATTCGTCCCGTTCGTCGCAGTCCGCGGTGAGCAGAGTCGCCGATTCGGCATCCGTCCGCGCGACGAGCACGGTCGGAACCCCCGAAATATCCGCGGCGAGACGCGCCGCCACGAGCTTGTTGATCGCTTCCTGCGTCGGGACCAGGACCTTCCCGCCCATGTGGCCGCATTTCTTCGCGCTCGAGAGCTGGTCCTCGAAATGCACGCCGGCGGCGCCCGCGGCGATCATGGCCTTCATGAGCTCGAATGCATTCAGCACGCCGCCGAAGCCCGCTTCGGCGTCCGCGACGATCGGCTGGAGCCAGTCGACCTTGTCGTCTCCTTCCGCATGGCAGATCTGATCCGCCCGCAGCAGCGTGTTGTTGATGCGCCGCACGACCGAAGGGACGGAATCCGCGGGATAGAGCGACTGGTCCGGGTACATCTCCGCGGCCAGATTCGCGTCGCCCGCCACCTGCCAGCCCGAAAGGTAAACCGCCTTGAGGCCGGCGCGCACCTGCTGCATCGCCTGGTTGCCCGTCAGCGCGCCGAGGGCATTGACAAATGGCAGCTCGTGCAGGTATCGCCACAACTTTTCCGCGCCATGCCGGGCCAGGGAATGCTCGACGTGCACGCTGCCCCGCAGCCTCACGACGTCCGCCGCGCCATACGCGCGCGTGATGCCCTTCCAGCGCGGGCTTTCGATCCAGTTCTTCTCGATCTGAGCAGCGGACTGCAATGTCATGAAAGCTCCCGGGTCAATCGATGTCTTCGTAGGCGTTCTGCGTCAGAAACGGCTCGAAATCGTGATTCGCGGTCAGGCGGTCCAGGTGCTGCGCGGCGCGCGCGTAATGGCCCGCGTCGAAGGCTCCATCCCCGCTCTCGCGGCGTATCTCGGCCAGCACGGACTTTGCCTCCTCGCGCACGAGTTCGAGCGTGACGGCGGTCCCATCCTCGAGCGGCGTCGAATGGCGCACCCACTGCCAGAGCTGCGCCCGCGAGATCTCGGCGGTCGCTGCGTCCTCCATCAGGTGATGGATCGGCACGCAGCCGTTTCCGCCGAGCCAGGCTGCGAGGTAGCGGATGCCGACATCGACATTGTTGCGAAGCCCCGCGCGGGTCACCTTCCCCTCCGGAACCCGCAGTAAATCCGCGCCGCTCACTTTCACGTCGTCGCGCAGGCGATGAAGATTGTTCGGGCCCGGCATCAGGAGGTCGAAGATCTCGCGCGCGATGCCGACGAGGCCGGGGTGGGCGACCCAGGTGCCATCGTGGCCGTCGCCCGCCTCGCGCTCCTTGTCGGCGCGCACCCGTGCAAGCGCGCGCTCGTTCGCCTCGGCGTCATGTTTGATCGGAATCTGCGCGGCCATCCCGCCCATCGCGAAGGCCCCGCGCCGATGGCAGCGCTGGATCACGAGTTGTGAATACGAGCGCAGGAAATGGGTCGTCATCGTCACCGCGCCGCGATCCGGCAGCACGAAATCGGGGCGATGGCCGAACTTCTTTATGAAACTGAATATGTAGTCCCAGCGCCCGCAATTGAGCCCGACGATCCAGTCGCGCAGCTCGTAAAGGATCTCGTCGATCTCGAATGCGGCGGTGATCGTTTCGATCAGGACGGTGACCTTGACCGTGCCGCGCGGCAGCCCGAGCGCTTTCTCGCTGTGCTCGATGACGCGGGCCCAGAGCCGGGCTTCGAAGCGGTTCTCGAGCTTGGGAAGATAGAAGTACGGTCCGCTTCCCCGGCGCATCAATTCCGCGGCGTTGTGCCAGAGGTACAAGCCGAAATCGACGAATGCGCCCGCGATCGGCTCGTCGCCGTGCAACCAGTGTTTTTCCGGCAGGTGCCAGCCGCGCGGACGGACGATGAGCACGGCCGTCTCGTCGTTCAGCCGGTACTGCTTTCCTTCGGGACTTTCATGGGTCAGCGTGCGGCGCACCGCCCGCATCAGGTTTGCCTGTCCTTCGATGACATTGCTCCAGGTCGGACAGAGGGAGTCCTCGAAATCCGCCATGAACACATTGGCGCCGGAGTTCAGCGCATTGATGATCATCTTGCGTTCAGTCGGCCCCGTGATTTCGACGCGCCTGTCCCGCAGGTCGGAGGGTATGGAACCGACTCGCCATTCCGATTCGCGCACCGAACGCATGTCGACCGGAAAATCGGGCAGCGCACCCGCGTCGAACTGCCGCTGGAGGGCCGCGCGGCGCGTGAGCAGGGCCAGGCGTTCGTCGGAAAAGCGGTCCGCCAGATCGTTGACGAAGGCAATGGCCTCCGGAGTCAGGACTTCGCGCCATTCGGCCGGCGCGGATTCCGTCCGCCCCCCCGGACCCCGGCGCGAAAACGTATTAGGTTCCAATCATAACTCCCTGATATCACTTGATATCAGACTTGTCCGTGTTGACGGCCTATCAGCATCGCGAGTTCGAGCGATTGTTCGTAATTGAGCCGCGGGTCGACAGTCGTGTGATACGCCCGCGCCAGATCGCCATCGGATAGTCCGCGCGCGCCGCCCGTGCATTCGGTGACGTCGTCCCCGGTCAGTTCGAAATGCACGCCGCCGAGGATCGAGCCGGTGTCGTGATGGACCCGGAACGCCGACTCCACTTCGGACAGGATGTTCTCGAAGCGGCGGGTCTTGACGCCCTGCGGCGTCGTCTCCGTGTTGCCGTGCATCGGATCGCACACCCACAAGACCTGCCGGCCGCTTTCGCGCACTGCGCGCACTAACGCCGGCAGGGCAGTTTCGATCCGTTTCGCGCCGAAGCGGTGGATCAGTGTCAGTCGGCCGGGTTCATTGTCCGGATTGAGGATCCGCACGAGTTCGGCGAGGGTCGCCGCGTCCATCCTTTCCCCGACCTTGATGCCAATCGGATTGGCGATGCCCCGGAAATATTCGACGTGCGCGCCCCCTGGAGTCGCCGTCCGCATTCCGATCCACGGCATGTGCGTCGAAAGGTTGTACCAGCGCTGGCGCCGTTTCAGGTATCGCGTCTGCGCCTGTTCGTACAGCAGGTGCAGCCCCTCGTGGCTTGCATAGAAGCGCACTTGCGACGCTTCGTGCACCGGCGAGCCGGAGATCGCGGCGTAGAAATCGAGCGAATCGGCGATCGCGTCGATGATCTTCTGATAGGCGTCCTTGAGCTTCGCGTGCTGGAGAAATCCGAGGTCCCAGTATTCGGGATGGTGCATGTCGGCGAATCCGCCGTCGACGAGCGCGCGCACGAAATTGAGCGTCAACGCCGCCCGCTCGTAGCCGCGGAGAAGGAGTTCGGGATCCGGCTCCCGGTCGGATGCGGTGAATGCCGCGCGATTGACCAGATCGCCTCGATAACTCGGCAATGTCACGCCATCGCGGGTCTCGGTATCCGCCGAGCGAGGCTTGGTGAACTGGCCCGCGATCCGACCGACGCGGATGACGGGTTTCTTGAGCCCGTGCAGCAGCACAACGCTCATTTGCAGCAGGATCTTCAGCTTTCTCGCGATCGTGTCGGAATCGCAATCCGGGAAGCCTTCGGCGCAGTCGCCGCCCTGGAGCAGGAATCGCTCGCCGCGTTGCGCCGCGGCCAGCTCGTCCTTCAGCTGATCGATTTCCCAGGACACGACAATCGGGGGCAGGCGCGCGAGTTCGCCGAGCACGCGGGCGAGCCGTGGCTGGTCGGCGTAATGGGGCTGTTGCAGCGCCGGCAGCCGCTGCCAGCTGTCCGGCGTCCAGCCGCTGGTTTCGACCGCGACATTCATCGGTCGAATCATCGTACACGGATTCACCGCACTGCAAAAATATGCGCTTCAAGGGGTGGTTTATGGTGTGCGGAATGGGCAGAATGCGCCACCCAATTTCAGGCGGAATTCGCATGCATCGCGTACTCGTTCTGGGCGCCGGCAAGATCGGGGCGCTGATCTCCGGACTGCTGGCGGATGCCGGCAATTATCAGGTGCAGCTGGCGGACGCGAACCCGGAAGCCGCGCGCGCCGTCGTGCGTGCCCATGGCAAGCGGACCCTCACGGCGCATGCCGTCGATGCGACCGATGCCGTCGCCCTGGCGCGGCATGTTTCGGAGCATCCCTGCGACGCGGTCGTTTCTTCGCTGCCATTCTATTGCAACCCCGGCGTGGCGAAGCTGGCGCGCGACCTGGGCCTGCATTACTTCGACCTCACCGAAGACGTCGAGGTCACGCGCGCAGTGCGCGCCATTGCCGAGGGTTCGGACCGTGCTTTCGTTCCGCAGTGCGGCCTGGCGCCGGGTTTCATCTCGATCGCGGCCAACGAGCTGATCAGCCACTTCGACGAGCTGCGGAGCATCCGCATGCGGGTCGGCGCCCTCCCCCAGCACCCGAACAACGTGCTCAAGTACTCGCTGACCTGGTCGACCGAAGGCCTCATCAACGAGTACGGCAATCCCTGCTTCGCGATCGCGGACCGTCGATTGGTCGAAGCGGCGCCGCTCGAGGGGCTCGAGGAGATCGAAATCGACGGCACGCTGTACGAGGCGTTCAATACTTCCGGCGGGCTCGGCTCGCTCGGCGAGACCTTCGGGGAGCGCTGTGAGCAGATGAATTACAAGACGATCCGCTATCCGGGGCATTGCGAGCAGGTCCGCCTCCTGATGAACGACCTCAAGCTGAATCAGGACCGTGCGACGCTCAAGCGCATTCTCGAGAATGCCGTGCCGCAGACTCTGCAAGACGTCGTGATCGTCTACGTCGCCGTCAGCGGCCGCCAGGACGGCGAGCTGCGCGAGGAAAACTACGTCAACAAGATCTACCCGCAGGAAATCCTCGGCCGCCTCTGGTCGGCGATCCAGGTCACGACCGCCGCCGGAATCGCGGCCGTCGTGGACCTCGTTCTCACGGGCCCTGAGGCCTATCGCGGCTTCGTGCGGCAGGAGCAGTTCAGCCTGCCGGAGGTCCTCGCCAACCGATTCGGCGCGTGGTACAGCCATGGCACGGACAAGTCGATTTCGGCGCGAATCGTCGTCGAGGGCAAGGCAGGCGGGCAGCGCAGCCGCGCAGGAGCGGTACGATGAATACGGAAAGAAAGCCGATGCGTGAGAGCAATACGGTCGATGCCGGCAGAATCCTGGCAGGGCTCGGATTGCAGGCCGTCAATCCCGGCGCATGGTCCGGCAAGGAATGGCATGCCGCGGCCGATGCGCCGCTCATCGATTCGATCAATCCCGCGACGGGCGAAGTCATCGCCCGCATTCGCGCCGCGGGCGCCGACGACTATGAGCGTGTCGTCGCGAGCGCGGCGGCCGCATTCACCGCCTGGCGCGACGTGCCGGCGCCGAGGCGCGGCGAAGCCGTGCGTCTGATCGGCGAGGCACTGCGCGCCAGGAAAGATCTGCTCGGAAGCCTCGTCAGCCTGGAGATGGGCAAGATCAAGGTCGAAGGCGACGGTGAGGTCCAGGAAATGATCGACATGGCCGATTTCGCCGTCGGCCAGTCGCGCATGCTCTACGGTCTCGCGATGCAATCAGAGCGCCCGCGGCACCGGATGTACGAGCAATGGCATCCGCTGGGCGTGGTGGGAATCATCTCCGCCTTCAATTTCCCGGTCGCGGTCTGGTCCTGGAACGCCTTCCTCGCCGCGGTCTGCGGCGACACCTGTGTCTGGAAGCCCTCACATCACACGCCGCTCTGCGCGATCGCGGTGCAGCGCATCTGCAACGAGGTCATCGCGGCCGCGGGCCTGCCGCCGATCTTCCAGCTGTTCATACCGGCCGACAACGCGCTTGCCAACCGCTTCGTCGACGATCGGCACATCGCTCTCTTGAGTTTCACGGGCTCGACGAGCGTCGGGCGGCGCGTGGGCGAACGCGTGGCCTCCCGGCTTGGCCGCAGCCTGCTCGAGCTCGGCGGCAACAACGCGATCATCGTCGACGAGTTCGCGAATCTCGACCTCGTCGTTCCGGCCGTCCTGTTCGGATCGGTCGGCACTGCGGGACAGCGTTGCACGACGACGCGCCGTCTGCTCGTCCACGAATCGCGGATCGCCGAGGTCGAGCGGCGGCTCGTCGCGAGCTATCGCCAGGTCCGGATCGGGAACCCGCTCGAGCCGCAGGTGTTGATGGGGCCGCTGGTCGGATCGTCGGCGGTCCGCCAATACGAGGCCGCGCTCACGGACGCGCAGAGCCAGGGAGGGGAAATCCTCTGCGGCGGTCGCGTCCTGCCCGGGCCGGGCTATTTCGTCGAGCCGACGATCGTCCGGGCGCGCAACGACATGCCGGTCGTGCGCCATGAGACCTTCGCGCCGATCCTCTACGTTATCCCGTTCAAAACGCTGGATGAGGCGATCGCGATGCACAACGACACGGATTACGGCCTGTCGTCGGCGATCTTCACCGACCGGCTCCAGCACGCCGAGCGGTTCCTGTCGGTGTCCGGCAGCGACTGCGGGATTGCGAACGTGAACATCGGCACGTCGGGCGCGGAAATCGGCGGGGCTTTCGGCGGCGAAAAGGACACGGGCGGCGGTCGCGAGGCCGGCTCCGATTCCTGGAAGACCTACATGCGGCGCCAGACGAACACGATCAACTATTCGAGCGACCTGCCGCTCGCGCAGGGGATCAAGTTCGACGTCATTTGAGCGAAGCCGCGTCGCGATACAGGATCCGCAGGTACCGCTCGGTCGTGATGAAGGACCAGGCCAGCTTCGCGTCGTAGTCGGCGTTCGGCTTGTCCGCGAGCACCTCGTCGACCGACTTGCCGGCCTTCACGAGATCGCGCACGCGCTGGCTGGTGACGGCGAGCATCTCGCGGTAAGCGACGAGCTCGGCACGGTCGGTCACTTCGCCGCCATGCCCCGGGATGACGCGGGTCTTGTCGTCGGCGAGCGCAAGCATCCGGTCGACCGCGGCGAGAAGCCCGTTCACGGACCCGCCGGAATCCAGATCGATGAACGGATACAAGCCGGCAAACATCAGGTCGCCCGTGTGAATCACGTTCGCTTTCCTGAAATGAATGAAGACATCGCCGTCCGTATGGGCGTTAGGCGCGTAGTTGCCGCGCAGCTCGTCGCCATTCACGTGAAGTGACAGGCTGTCGTTGAACGTGACGACCGGGAGGGCGGAGCCTGGCGACGCCGGCGTCTTGCGCTGGAAGAACTCGGAGAACTGGTCCGCGCTCATGCGCACGCGGACCTGGTCGTGAGCGACGATCACGCTGCCCATCGCGGCAAGGTTCTCGTTTCCCCCGGTGTGATCGCCGTGCCAGTGCGTATTGAGCACGAAGCGCGGGGGTTGCGGGCTGATCCTGGCAAGCGCTTCGGTGATCTTGGGCGTCATCACCGCATACTGGTCGTCGATCAGGAAGACGCCGTCCGCGCCTACGGAGACGCCGATGTTGCCGCCGCTGCCGTAGAGGACATATACACCGGGCGCCACCGGCTCGGCGCGCACCGTGACTTCCGGCGCATTCTGGGCGAAGCAGACGCTCGAGATAGCCGCGAGCAGCGCACAACCGACGTATTTCAGCATGGAGTCTCCCGGCAATCGAGTGTGAACCACCCTGCTATGATAAGCGGCTGACGCGGGGAATAACCTGATGTCGCCATTGCGCCGCTGCGTTGGGCTGCTGGCCGTCCTGGCCTGGGCCGCCTGGTTTGTGCCCACGGTGGCGGCGCAGACTGACAGTGGCACCGCGGTCCTGGTTGAGATCAAAGACGCGATCGGGCCGGCGACCAAGGACCATTTCCTGGCCGCACTGACGCACGCCGAGGAGACCGGGGCAGAACTGCTTGTATTGACGCTGGACACACCGGGTGGGCTCGATGCGTCGATGCGGGACATGATCCAGGGCATCCTGGCCTCCAGGATCCCGGTCGTGACGTTCGTTTCGCCTTCCGGTGCGCGCGCGGCGAGTGCGGGCACGTACATCCTTTATGCGAGCCACATCGCGGCGATGGCGCCCGGCACGAATCTCGGCGCGGCCACGCCGGTGCCGATTGGCGGTTCGCCGCCGTCAGACCGGAAAGACGATGCGGCGAAGGCCGGCGCCAAGCAGCCGGACGCGGTGCCCGCCGGCGGCGCATCCGACCGCAAGGCGGTCAATGACGCTGTCGCCTACATTCGAAGCCTGGCTGACCTCCGCGGCCGGGACCCGGAATTCGCCGAGGCCGCGGTCCGCGAAGCAGCGAGCCTGCCCGCGCAGCAGGCACTCGAACGGGGCGTCATCGACCTGATTTCGACTGACGTGCCGGAGCTGCTGGCGGCGCTCGATGGCCGCGAAATCAAGATGCCCCATGGGACTCGTACACTGAAATTGGCCGGGGTCGTGCTGGAACGCGTCGAAATGACCTGGCGCACGTCGCTGCTCGCGGTTCTGACCAATCCGGTTGTCGCGTACG
This sequence comes from Steroidobacteraceae bacterium, assembly GCA_036397615.1. Taxonomy (GTDB): domain Bacteria; phylum Pseudomonadota; class Gammaproteobacteria; order Steroidobacterales; family Steroidobacteraceae; genus SCUD01. The sequence goes on along the minus strand of DASWIQ010000029.1, from coordinate 10,752 downwards.
GGCTGCTGATCGTCGGTCTTTACGGCCTCATGTTCGAGGGGTACAACCCGGGCGCCGTGCTGCCGGGCGTAGTCGGCGCAATCTGTCTGCTCCTCGGGCTCTACGCGTTGCAGGTTCTGTCGGTCAATTTCGCGGGTCTCGCGCTCGTGATGCTCGGTGTCGGAATGATGGTTGCGGAATTCTTCGTGCCGAGTTTCGGGGCGCTCGGCTTTGGCGGGCTGGCTGCCTTCGTGATCGGCTCGGTCGTGCTGATGGATGTGGGGACGCCTGGATTCGAGGCGAGCCGCGGACTGATCGGCGGTATCGCGACATTCGCCGGCCTCGCAATGCTCGCGACGATGTGGATGGCGATGCGCGCGCGCCGGCGGCCGGTAGTGACCGGAGTGGAACAACTGGTCGGTGACACAGCCGAGGCGATGAGCGACTTCAGCGGCCACGGCCAGGTCCGCATTTACGGCGAAGAGTGGAACGCGATCAGCAGCGTGCCCGTGACGCGCGGGCAGCGCCTGCGTGTAGACCGCGTGGATGGCCTGACGCTCCACGTCTCGCCCGCAGAATGACAGGAGACTCGAAATGCTAGTCACACCAATTTTCTGGAGCGTCATCGCAGTACTTGCATTCGTGTTGCTGAGCAGCGCCATCAATGTGCTGCGCGAGTACGAGCGGGGCGTGGTTTTCTTTCTCGGCCGCTTCGACGGCATCAAGGGACCGGGACTCGTTCTGGTGTGGCCGGTCATCCAGAAGATGGTTCGGGTGGATCTGCGCACGATCGTGCTGGACGTGCCGAAGCAGGACGTCATCTCGCGCGACAATGTTTCCGTCAAAGTCAACGCGGTCATCTATTTCCGCATCGTCGAACCGGGCAAGGCGATCATCCAGGTCGTAAACCCGTTTGAAGCGACCAGCCAGCTTGCGCAGACGACGCTGCGTTCGGTATTGGGTCAGCACGAGCTCGACGAAATGCTGGCGCAGCGCGACAGGCTCAATGCCCACGTGCAGCAGATCCTCGACACCTCCACCGACGCCTGGGGAATCAAGGTATCGCATGTCGAGATCAAGCACATCGATCTCGACGAAAGCATGATCCGCGCGATGGCCCGGCAGGCGGAAGCGGAACGTTCGCGGCGCGCCAAGATCATCCACGCCGAAGGCGAGAAACAGGCGGCAGCCATGCTGGTCGAAGCCGCCAAGTTGCTCGGCGCCGATCCACGCGCGATCCAGTTGCGTTACATGCAGACGCTGACCGAGCTCGGCAACGAGCGCAGCAATACGATCGTGTTCCCGATGCCGATGGATCTGTTGAGCCCGCTGGTCAAAAAGTTCGAGCCCGCGGACTGAGTCGGCGCCTTGCGGCGGCAAGGCGGCGGAATCGGACGCTCAGCGGCCTGGCAGCCTCAGGCAGATCCGCGCGCCGCCGAGGCGGCTCTCGCCGATCTCCAATGTCCCGGAATACGCCGCGGCGATCTCACGGGCGACCGAGAGACCGATCCCCTGCCCCGCCACGCTTTCATCGGCCCGCGCGCCGCGTTCCAGGACCCGCAATCGCTCGGCGGGCGGTATGCCGCTGCCGTCGTCCTCGACGTCGAGCACGAGGCCGGGCCGGCGCCACTCCGCCGCGGTCCAGGGCGTCGCGCGAACGGCGATCGCGCTGCGGCAGTACTTGCAGGCGTTGTCCATCAGGTTGCCGGCAAGCTCCAGGAAATCGCCGGCATCGATCGGGTATGCCGTGCCTTGCGCGACTGCGAGCGTCGCGCGCACGCCCTTGTCCGCGTAGACCTTGGCCAGGGCAGCGCGTAGCTGCTCGAGGGGTTCCTGGACCGACAGATCGGTCACGGTCGTTCCGCTTCCGCCGAACACCGCGCGCTTCAATTGGTGCTGCACGATTGCCTGCATCCGCTCGAGCTGCGGCACAAGCGCCTGCGGTCCGGCCTGGCCGCCCTCGATCAATCCGCGCATGGCCGCGATCGGAGTCTTGAGACTGTGCGCGAGGTTGCCGAGCGTCGTGCGATAGCGTTCGAGTCGCTTGCGCTCGCCGATCAGGAGGGCATTCAGGTTTCCGGTGACGCCGGACAGCTCGCGCGGCCAGCCCGCTCCGAGCGACTCGCGTCGGCCCGCCTCGATGTCCACGATCTCGTGCTCGAGCCGCCTGAGCGGCTTGAGGGAAACTCGAAGTGCGACTGCGAGTCCGCCCAGCAGGAGCAGGCCGAGCAGCATCGAGCCGGTGATGAGCCAGGTTCGCACGCGAAAAATCTGCTCGTACCATGGCTCGAGGCTCTGCGCGGCCCGGATCACGAAATCACGCGTTCCGCCCTCGAGTGGCTCCCAGCGGATGCCGAGCGAGAGTCCGATCACGCGCGTCCCGTCCGCAAGCCGGGCGTGCTCGAACCGGCGCTCCCCCGGCAAGGGCTCCGCGGCGAGATTGAGTCCGCTGCCGAGCGCAGACGGCGAGCGCCAGCTGCCGTGAGAGCCGACGATCTCCGCATAAAGACCCGATCCGGGTGTCGCGAGGCGCGGCTCGGCGAGATTCTGCGGCACGAGCCGGCCTTCGGCGTCGATGTCCGCGGTGGAAATGAGCGCGATGACCTGCGCGTCGAGCACGTCCTCGAGCGCCCGCAATCCGAGATTCCGGTAGAGCGAATCGAGCGACCAGGCGGCGATCACCGCGGCCGCGAGCAGGAGCACGGCCAGCGTGAGGAGCAGCCGGGTCTGGAGGGATGGGGACGACGGCGCCACGGTCAGCCGCGCGCAATCCGGTAGCCGCGGCCCCTCAAGGTTTCGATGGGCTGTTGCGTTCCATCGGGATCGAGCTTGCGGCGGAGCCGGCCGATGAAGACTTCGATCGTATTGCTGTCGCGCTCGAAGTCCTGTTCGTAGAGCTTGTCGGTCAATTCGGCCTTGGAAACGACCTGGCCCGCGCGCAGCATCAGGTATTCGAGCAGACGGTACTCGAAGGCCGTCAGTTCGATCGCGACGCCGCCGACGCGGACTTCCTGTGCGCGCGTGTCGAGCTCCACCGCACCGCTCTTCAGGAGCGGTTGCGACCAGCCGCCGGAGCGCCGCAGCAAGGCCTGTACCCGCGCCAGGACTTCTTCGAAGCGAAAGGGCTTGGTGACGTAGTCGTCGGCGCCCGCGTCGAGACCGGCCACTTTCTCCTGCCAGCTGTCGCGGGCTGTCAGGATGAGTACGGGAAATGACTTGCCCGCCTTGCGCCAGGCGCGTATCGCATCGAGACCGGAGCGCCCGGGAAGCCCGAGATCGACGACCGCGACGTCGATCGGATACTCGAGACCGGCAAACTCTCCCTCGACGCCGTCCGCGGCCTCGTCGATGGCGAACCCGGCGCCGCGGAACTGCTGCGCGAGCGTTTCGCGAAGCGCCGGCTCGTCCTCGAGGACCAGGAGGCGCATGGGGTCAGTTCTCGCGGCCGGACGCCGCGTCGACGCGTACCTCGAAGACACGGCCGTCATCGCCGAGCAGCCGGATGCGGTACTCGATCCGATCGCCGTGGCGTTTTTCCTCCGCGCGAACCGCGCGCGCCTTGTACTGGCGCTCGGCGCGGGCCACGGCCTCATCGAGGGAGATGGCCCGATCCGCATAGGCCCGATCGCGCCCGCCGTCGTGCCCGCGATGGCGGTCGGATGCGAATGCATCCGTCGCGCCGAGCGCGGCGGATGCAAGCACCAGGCAGAACACTGCGAGCAGGGTTGTCCGCTTCATCGCCATCCTGACATTCTAGAGGAACAAGCGGCCCGGGCCGCACCCGCGGCCCGGGCGCTTGCCTCAGCCGGTCGTCGGGGTGACGTCCACCCGCACCTGGATGCGCTCACCCGGGTCGTAAGGCATCTGGGTGACGTACTCGCGCCCGGCGTATTCGTAGGTGACTTCGTAGCCGTCGATACGCTCTTCCCAGCTGTCGCGATAGCGGACGTCACAGCGCTCATAGACCCGGCGCTGATTGCCGTAGAGCTGCCGCTGGCGATCGCGCGACACGTTGGCTCCGATCGCCCCGCCGATGAGGGCGCCTGCGACGCGGGCGACGTCCTTGCCACGCCCGTGCCCGATCTGGTTGCCGACTACCGTGCCGAGAGCGCCGCCGATCAGGGTGCCGCCGATGTTGTTGTAGGAAAACGGGCCGTCCGACGCGTAGCTCGTTTCTTCCCAGCATTCGCGGACCGGCTCGCTGACCCGCACCTGGCGGCGTAGCGGCTCGACATGGAGCACCCGTGCGAAATCGTAATCGCCATTGCGGTCATAGCGACTGTCGTATGCGCCGTTGTGGTCATCGGCCAGGGCAGCGCCCGACGCGAGGGCAATGCCGACGGCCGCGACGAGTGACCGGATTGAGCGTGACATGATGCGCCTCCTCTGTTGGCACGGTGCCAATCTACGGAGGGTCAAATGAATGCGTCCTGAACGCGCCGGCAGGGCTCGCCGGCAGCGATATGTCAGGGATTCTCGGCTTTTGCGGCGGCCCAGAGCCGGTCCAGGAGCTCCGGGGCCGCGCTGCCCGTCGGCTGGCCCAGGCGCGCCAGGGACTGCTCCAGGTGGCGGTAGCGGCGTGCAAAGCGCTCATTCGCGTGCCGGAGCGCGGTCTCCGGGTCAAGCCCGAGGTGGCGAGCGAGATTGACGATCGAAAAGAGCAGGTCACCCAGTTCAGCCTCGCGCCGCGCAGGGTCCGGAGCGGCCATCGCGCGGTCGAACTCCGCGAGCTCCTCGTCGATCTTTGCGCGCGGACCGGTCGCGTCGGGCCAGTCGAAGCCCGCGTCGCCGGCGCGCGCACCCAGCTTTCGGGCGCGAGTGAGAGCCGGCAGCGCCTTTGGCACTTCCGCGAGCGCGCCGTCGTCGCCCGCGGCCGCGCGCTCCTCGCGCTTGATCCTTTCCCAGACGCGCGTCTGTTCGGCGGCATCGGTCACGACGGCGTCACCGAAGACATGCGGGTGGCGACGCGTGAGCTTGTCGCAGATCGCGTCCACGACGCCATCGAACGCGAAAGCGCCCCGCTCGCTCGCGAGCCGGGCATGAAAGACGACCTGGAACAGGAGATCGCCCAGCTCGTCCCGCAGCGCCGGCAGGTCCGAGCGTTCGATCGCGTCGGCGACCTCGTAGGCTTCTTCGAGTGTGTGCGGGGCGATCGAACGGAAATCCTGTTGAAGATCCCAGGGACAACCCCGCACGGGATCGCGGAGCCGCGCCATGATTGCGAGCAGTCGCTCAATCGCCATGAATGCGGGGCCCGCCGAGGACTTCCCTGAGCGTGAGCAGCATGCCCGCCGTGGCGCCCCAGATATCGAAGCTGCCCCAGGGGAGATCGAAGGTTTCGACCTCTTCGTCGCCGTAACGGCGACGCCGGCGCGCGCGCGTCGCGGGATCGAGGAGGTGGCGCAGCGGCGCTTCGAACGTTCCGGCGACTTCCGTCGGGTCCAGGACGAGTTCGAATCCGGGGCGCACCAGACCCACGACCGGCGTGACCCGGTAGCCCGTGATCACGACGTGATCGGGGAGCAGGCCCAGGACTTCGACGTACTGCCGGCGAAGCCCGATCTCTTCCTCGGTCTCGCGCAATGCGGCCGCAACGGCGTCGGCGTCCTCGGGCTCGACGCGGCCGCCGGGAAAGGAAATCTGGCCCGCGTGATGCTTCAGATCATCGGCGCGCAGCGTGAGCAGCACGGTCAAGTCGTCGCCGCGGTCGATGACCGGAATGAGCACCGCGGCGCGCGTCGTCACGGCAGGCAGCAATTGCGCGACACGCGTCCTCGTCAGGTTGGCGTAATGGCCGATCCGCGGCTCAGACGAGTCGGCCATGCCGCCTGCGAGGCGGCTGCGAAGTTCCGCGCGAAGCAGCGCGATCGGCAGCCGATGCAGTTCGAGGGCGGTCGCGGCGTTCACGAGCCCGAGCTCTCGCCGCGCGCAAGCCGCGCCGGATCGAGCAGGCGCGCGAGCTCATCGCGGGGCAGGCCGGTCTCCTCGGCGGCGATTTCGAGTATCGGGCGCGACTCGGAGGCCGCGCGTTTGGCGATTGCCGCGGCGCGGTCGTAGCCGATCCTGGGCGCGAGCGCGGTCAGCAGCATCGGGTTTCGCGCAAGCGTCTCCGAGATTCGGGCCGCGTGAACGGTGATTCCCGGAATCACGCGCTCGGCCAGCGCATCCGCGGAGTCGCCGATGAGCGCGATTCCCTCCTGGAGCGCGTGGGCGATGAGCGGCAGCATCACGTTCAGCTGGAAGTTTCCGGAAGCGCCCGCCATAGCGACGGCGGCGTCATGCGCCATCACCTGGGTCGCCGCCATCGCGACCGCCTCGGGAATCACGGGATTCACCTTGGCCGGCATGATGCTCGAACCCGGTTGAAGCGCCGGCAGGGAAATTTCCGCGAGGCCCGCGAGCGGGCCCGAGTTCATCCAGCGCAGGTCATTCGAGATCTTGAGCAAGACGACAGCGGCGCCGCGGAGCTCGCCCGAGAGCTCGACCGCCGTGTCCTGCGACGCGAGGCTCGCAAATCGATCCGGAGCCGCCGTCAGGCTGAGCCCCGTGTGCGACGCGAGACGCGCGATCGCGCGAGCCGCGAATTCCGGATGCGCGTTGACTCCCGTCCCGACCGCGGTCGCGCCGAGCGCGAGCCGATGAAGACGCGGACGCACGGCGTCGATGCGGATCGCGGAATCCTCGACCTGGGTCTGCCAGGCGCGCATCTCCTGGCCGACGGTGATCGGCAGCGCGTCCATGAGATGCGTGCGGCCGGGCTTCACCTGTCCGCCGACTTCGCGGATCTTGACCTCGATCGCCCGTCCGAGCCGCGCGAGCGCCGGCAGCAAGGAGTCCCGCACGGCGAGCGCCGAGGCGAGATGGATGGCGGTCGGAATCACATCGTTGCTGCTCTGACAGCGGTTGACGTGGTCGTTCGGATGAACCGGCTTGCCAAGTCTGCCGCCCGCGAGGCGTGCGATGACCTCGTTGACGTTCATGTTGGTGCTGGTGCCGGACCCCGTCTGCATCACGCCGAGCGGAAACTGGTCGGCATGACGGCCAGCAGCGATTTCGAGCGCTGCCTCGGATATCGCGGCGGAGTACGCCTCAGGCAGTTCGCCGAGCTCGCCGTTCGTTTCCGCGGCGGCCCATTTGACGAGTCCGATCGCGCGAATCAGCTCCGGCGGCATCGCTGATCGGCCGATGCGGAAATTCAGGAGCGCGCGCTGCGTCTGGGCGCCCCAAAGCGCCGTCGCGGCGACGCGGACTTCGCCGAGACTGTCCTTTTCGATGCGGTCGTGTTCGCTCACGGGTAACATAGACATTCTATCATTCGCGCCCCTGCCCCATGACCGACTCTCGCCTGACCGCGCTGTCGCCGCTCGACGGACGCTACGCCGAAAAATGCGCCGACCTGGCCGCGCTCTTCAGCGAGGCGGCCCTGATCGGGCATCGCGTGCGCATCGAAGCGGCTTGGTTCCGCCAGCTGGCGAATTCCGGGACGTTTCCCGCGCTCGAGCGCATACCGAAGCCCGTGGACGGCCGCGTCGCATCGTTGGCGCGCGGCATCGACGAAGCGGGCCTGCGCCGCGTCAAGGAGCTGGAGCGGCAGACAAACCACGACGTCAAGGCGGTCGAGTACTACGTTCGCGAGCAGCTCGCCGCGGCCGGAGCGTCGCCCGCTCAAGTCGAGTTCGTTCACTTCGCCTGCACGTCCGAAGACATCAACAACCTGAGCTACGCGATGATGCTTGTCGCCGCCCGCGAGCGCGTCCTGCTGCCCGCGATCGCCGAAGTCGCGGACCACCTCGCCGGGCTCGCCGCCCGCCATGCCGCGACGGCGATGCTGGCCCGCACGCATGGTCAGGCCGCGTCTCCGACCACGCTCGGCAAGGAGGCCGCGAACTTTGCCGCGCGCCTGCGGCGCGCCGCAAACGCGTTGCAGGCCGTCGAGGTGCTCGGGAAGTTCAACGGTGCGGTCGGCAACTTCAACGCGCACGTGGCCGGCCACCCTTCAGTCGACTGGCGAGCAGAGTCGCGGCGGCTGATCGGGAGTCTTGGCCTCTCCCCGAACGAGCACACGACGCAGATCGAACCGCACGACTGGATCGCCGCGTACTGCGACGCGCTCGCTCGCGCCGACACCATCCTCATCGACCTGTGTCGGGATTTCTGGTCGTACATTTCGCTCGGCTATTTTGCGCAGAGACCAGTCGCCGGCGAAGTCGGCTCCTCGACCATGCCGCACAAGGTGAATCCGATCGCCTTCGAGAACGCGGAAGGCAATGCCGGTTTCGCGAACGCGATGCTGCGGCATTTCTCCGACAAGCTGCCTGTGTCGCGCGGCCAGCGCGACCTGACCGACTCGACCGTGATGCGCAATCTCGGCGTCGCCTTCGCGCACAGCGCCATCGCCTGGCGCTCGGCGCTCGCGGGCCTCGCGCGCATCGAGCCCGACGCCGCGCGGATCGCGGCCGATCTCGACGCGCATTGGGAAGTGCTGGCGGAGGCGATCCAGACAGTCATGCGCGCGCACGGAATCGCCGGCGGCTACGAGAAGCTCAAGGAATTTACGCGCGGACGCGGCGTCGGCGCTGCGGAGCTGCAGGCATTCGTTGCGGGCCTCGGGCTGCCCGAGGAAGCGCGCAGCCGGCTCGAGAAACTGACGCCCTCCTCATACACCGGTCTCGCCGAGGCGCTCGCCAGGGCCTTGTGACTGCCCGCCATGGCGGAGGGCCAATTAGAATGTGTGCTGACCACCTGGGACGCGGATCACGCTGTCCTGGCGCGCATTCGACGCGAAGTCTTCATCCAGGAGCAGCAAGTCCCCGAATCCGACGAGTGGGACGATGACGATGCCGTGAGCATTCACGTCCTCGCCCGCCTGAACCGTGAACCAGTTGGCACCGGGCGAGTGAACCCCGCGGGTAAGATCGGCCGCATAGCGGTAATTGCCGGGCTGCGCGGACGGGGTATCGGCGCACTGATTCTACGCCGCCTGCTCGAAGCGGCGCGTGACCACGGCATCCGCGAGCCATACCTGCACGCGCAACTGCAGGCCGTGCCCTTCTACGAAAAGCTCGGGTTCGCGAGCGAGGGCGAAGTGTTCGACGAGGCGGGCATTCTTCACGTGAGGATGACGCACGCCCTGGAGTGACATCGGTGCAGACCCAGCGGCAGAGCGTGACCGGTACGCGCTCTATCATAGGGACTCTCGACGAGGCGCGCTCCGCCACGCAACAGGTGGCGTTCGCCGCCCGCCGTCTGCTCACGATGTACACGCAGGATCTCGAACCGGCGGTTTACGACCAGCCTCAGTTCCTCGAGACCGTGAAGAAGCTCGTGCTCGCCAAGAGCTACGCCAAGGTGCGTGTACTGCTGGCCGATCCTTCGCGCGTCGTCTACGAGGGCAGCAAGTTCGTGCATCTTGCGCGCCGGATCACGAGTCACATCGAAATTCGCCGCGTGAAGTCGGAGAGCCGCGACAACCAGTCCGCGTTCCTGATTGCCGACGATCGGGCGCTCGTCTATCGCCTCCAGGCGTCGCGGTGGGAGGGCATCGTCGAGATGAACGACCCACTCGTCGCTCGGCGTTATCTGAACTATTTCGACGAGATCTGGATCGCGAGTGAACCCGAAGCGGAGTCGCGCCAGCAACATCTCTGATGGGCCCGAACGCTGAAGGGGACGTTCACCTTTGATGAAGGCATTAAAAGGTGAACGTCCCCTTCAGCGTTCTATAATCGGCTCATGTCCCTGAAGTTCGATCTCACCGTTGCGGCGATCGCCGAGCGCGCAGGCCGCTTCCTGTGCGTGCAGGAGCGCGCCGCGCGGCGGGTCGTGCTGAATCAGCCGGCGGGTCATCTCGAGAACGGGGAATCGCTGATCGAGGCAGTCATACGGGAGACACGCGAGGAGCTTCGCGCGCGCGGCGGCGAACTGCGAAGCCCGCTCGTGCTCCTCTGCATCGAAGACTATCTGCGCGGCATCCGCTATCCGCTCGATTTGCTCAATCACGCGGCGGCGGGCTGACCGCGATGGCCCGCGTCATCATCGCGCTCTCGGGCGGCGTCGATTCGGCGGTTGCGGCGTCGCTTCTGCAGGACGCGGGTCACCGCGTCGAGGCCCTGTTCATGTCGAACTGGGAGGAGGACGAAGACGGCTATTGCACGTCTGCGGCGGATTTCCAGGACGCGCGACGCGTCGCCGGTGAGCTTGGCATCCCGCTGCACAAGGCGAGTTTCGCGCGCGAGTATCGGGAGCGCGTTTTCGCCCATTTCCTGTCCGAACTCGAAGCCGGCCGCACCCCCAATCCGGACGTGCTCTGCAATCGCGAGATCAAGTTCGGCGTCGGGCTCGCTTATGCGAATCGCCTGGGGGCCGAGCGCTTCGCCACCGGGCACTACGCGCGGATCGGATCGCGTGGCGAGCTCCTGCGCGGCGTCGATGACGAAAAGGACCAGAGCTACTTCCTGCATTCGCTCGATTCTGTGCGGCTCGCCGGGTGCGAGTTTCCGGTCGGCGGCCTGCGCAAACCCGAAGTGCGCTCCATCGCCCGGGAGCGCGGCATTCCCGTGGCGGACAAGCGCGACTCGACGGGCATCTGCTTCATCGGCGAGCGGCCCTTCGGCCACTTCATCGGGACCTGGCTGCCGGCCCGGCCGGGGCCGATCGAGACGATCGACGGGAGCGTCATCGGCCGGCACCGCGGCCTCGAGCGCTATACGCTCGGCCAGCGGAGCGGCCTGGGTGTCGGTGGCCTGCGGGGCCGCGGCGACGATCCGTGGTTCG
>DASWIQ010000028.1:0-1976 GCA_036397615.1 Steroidobacteraceae bacterium | reverse complement strand
CTTTCGGCAGTGGAAGTCCACGAGATCGGGCTTCGCGAAGTCGCGCGCCTGCACCGCGAGATGCGCGGGATCATGAAGCAGGTCGGATTCAAGGGCGACCTATCCGCGTTCTTCGAGTTCATGCGCAATGACGCGCAGTTCTATTACCCCGACACGGAGGAGGGACGGGCAGCCTGGCTTTCGGAAGCGAACGAGCGCATCGTCGCGATGCGGGCAAAGCTCCCCGAACTCTTCGTCACGCTGCCGAAGGCGGAAGTCGTCGTGAAGGCCGTGGAACCGTTTCGGGAGAAATCGGCGGGCAAGGCGTTCTATCAGCGGCCCACGCTCGACGGCAGCCGGCCCGGCGTCTTCTACGGCAACCTCTACAAGATGAAGGAGATGCCGAAGTACGAGCTCGAGGCGCTCGTGTACCACGAGGCGATTCCGGGTCATCACATGCAGAACGCGATTGCCCTGGAGGAAACGGCGTTGCCGCGTTTCCGTCGTCTCGGCGGGTATACGGCGTATTCCGAGGGCTGGGGTCTTTACAGCGAGCGCCTGGGGAAGGAGGTCGGGTTCTACGCCGATCCGTGGTCGGAGTTCGGACGCCTCGCACTGGAACTGCATCGCGCCGTGCGTCTCGTCGTCGACACCGGACTGCATGCGAAGCGCTGGACGCGCGAGCAGACAATCCGCTATCACGTCGAGAACAGCCCGACCGGCGAGGACGCCGCGATTCGCGCGACCGAGCGCTACATCCTGAATCCCGGGCAGGCGACCGCCTACATGATCGGCATGCTGAAGATCGTGGAATTGCGCGAGCGCGCGGTCGCAGCGCTCGGGCCGCGTTTCGATCGGCGCGAGTTTCACGATTTCGTGTTGCGGACCGGTGCGGTGCCGTTGACAGTGCTCGAATCCGAAGTTCAGCGCTGGATCGACGACCGGGGAGCGTGAAGGCAACGATGCGGCCCGACATCAATCCGTTCCGGCACGAGCCCACTGAGACCTGGAGCTACGTCGTCGCAGACCCGCGCACGCGCAAGTCCGCGATCATCGATCCCGTGCTCGACTTCGACGCGAAGTCGGGCAGGAGCTCGACGACGGCGGCCGACACCGTCGCCGCATTCGTGCGCGACCAGTCGCTGACTAACCTGTGGATACTGGAGACACATGCCCACGCGGATCATTTGAGTGCCGCGCCGTATCTCCAGGCGGCCGTCGGCGGGCAGATCGCCATCGGGAAGGGAATCCGGGATGTTCAGAAGGCATTCCGCGAGATCCTGAATCTCGAGCCGGAATTCCCCGTTGACGGACGCCAGTTCGACAAGCTCCTCGTAGACGGCGACGAGTTCACGATCGGTTCCCTGAGCGCCCGCGTGATCGCGACTCCGGGGCATACGAGCGACAGCATGAGCTATCTGATCGGCGACGCGGTATTTGTCGGTGACTCGATCTTCATGCCGGATGGCGGCACGGCGCGCTGCGATTTTCCGGGCGGCGACGCAAAGCTCCTTTATGCCTCGATTCGCAGGCTCTACGACCTCCCCGGTTCGACGCGTGTCTTCGTCTGCCACGACTACAAGCCCGACGGGCGCGAGGCCCGCTGCGAGACGACGATCGCGGCGCAGCGCGAGGCCAATATTCACCTGCGCGACGGCGTCAGCGAGGAGGAGTTCACCGAGATGCGTAGGCGCCGCGATTCGGGGCTCGAGGTTCCCACGCTTCTTTACCCGGCGGTGCAGTTCAACATCCGCGGCGGCCGCCCGCCGCCCGCCGAGTCGAATGGCCGGAGTTACCTGAAGCTGCCGCTCTCAGGACCGACGTCGTGAATCCGGCGGCGGAGCGCGCGCCGCCGCGTCTCCTCCTGATCGACAACTACGACTCCTTCACCTACAACCTGGTGCAGGCGTTCCTCGCCCTCGGTGCCGAGGTCACGGTGCGCACCAATGACCGGGTCACCGTCGCCGGGTCGATGGAGCTCGGTGCCACCCATCTGG
>DASWIQ010000027.1:0-29260 GCA_036397615.1 Steroidobacteraceae bacterium | reverse complement strand
GCTCGAGTACAAGCGTTCCCAGATCCTGGTTTCGAGCGGCGCGAAGCAGACGGTGTTCAACCTTTGCTGCGCCCTCCTCGATCCGGGCGACGAAGCGATCATCCCGGCGCCCTATTGGGTTTCCTATCCCGACATGGTGCTGCTCGCCGATGGGACGCCGGTCCACGTATTTGCGGGCATCCGGGAAGGCTTCAAGATCACGGCCGCGCAGCTCGAGGCGGCGATCACGCCGCGCACGCGCCTTTTCATCCTGAACAGTCCCAGCAATCCCACGGGCGCGGCGTACTCGAAGACGGAATTGCAGGCCTTCGGAGCGGTGCTCACGAAGCATCCGAGAATCGTCATCGGCACGGATGACATGTACGAGCACATCTGGTGGGGGCCCGAGCCGTTCACGAGCTTCGCGACTGCGAACCCGAACTTGTACGACCGCACGGTGACGATCAATGGCTGCTCCAAGAGCTATGCCATGACGGGCTGGCGCCTCGGCTATTGCGGCGGGCCCGAGGAAGTCGTCACGGCGATGGGAACGATCCAGGGCCAGAGCACCTCGAATGCCTCCTCGATCTCGCAGAAGGCCGCGACCGTCGCGCTCAACGCGTCCCAGGATTGCGTGGCCGAGATGAATCGCGCCTTCAAGGCGCGGCACGATTTCGTCGTGGAAGGACTGAACGCGCTGCCGGGCGTGAAGTGCATTCCCGGCTGGGGCACGTTCTATGCGTTCGCAAACGTCGAACAGGCAATGCAGATCGCGGGCACGGGCGATGACAATGCATTCGCGGAATTCCTGATCAACGACGCCGGTGTCGCGGTCGTGCCCGGTTCCGCCTTCGGCGCGCCGGGACACTTCCGCCTCTCGTTCGCTGCCGCGACGGAGACCTTGAAAGACGCCCTTATGCGCATGCAGCGCGCGCTGTCCGGCGCGAAAGCGAAGAAGCGCGCCTGAATTGACTTGGGCTCGCCCTTGGCCGACAATCCCGCGCCCTGAAAAGCTGCTTCCCCGATAGCTCAGTTGGTAGAGCAACGGACTGTTAATCCGTGGGTCGTTGGTTCGAGTCCAACTCGGGGAGCCACTCTCACCACGATCAGCGACCAGTCCACAGCTGCGTCGCTATTCCTCTGCCTGAAAAATTCCTGTCTCCCAGTCTTCCGAATTGGCCGGGTTACCTCCCTTCCTGAGTTGTGCCTCCACAGCCAATCCCGAATTCCACTCATCGGTGCCCCAGGAAACCAGATACCTGCCGTTCGCGGGAAAGATCATGATTGCAGTGTCAGGAACCGCCGAACCGTCAGTCACGCTTGCCTGCGCGGTGCCGCGGGTCGCCTGAATGAGAGCGAGAGCCGATTCCTGTCCAATATCGCCTTTCACACGCACCTCAAAGTCCTGCGTTTCTAGCTGCAAATAGCGGCGTATCTCAACCGCGAAGCACTCCCATAACTCGCTTGGAATATGTCGCTGACAGTGAACTTGGAACGCTTGTTTGATGCCGGCGCTTTCCAAGTGGGGGTAGTAAATGATCTGTGCGTGGTCTGTTGTTGGATTGGCGCGATATGCCTCAGCAAATTTTATTCCTGGGCTTGAAGACAGGAGCGGGTGTGTCTCCATCACTTGAAGTGTGATCGCCCGAAGATCGCTTTCGTTAAGCGATACCTTATCTCCGGGTGAGTAATTCTTGTCGGGTGAGGCGTCAATGGAGAATGCGAGCAGGATTCCTGTGCTGACCAAAGCGGCCCGTGTAAACAGAGGGTACGTCGACATCTGCCGCCTCCAATCTCCCGTACCTTACTCCCGGGCACGCACCAGGGCGAGCGCATTGCCCGCGATCAGCACGGCGAGTCCCGTGAATGCGGCCAGACTCCACCGGTAATCCTCGAACAGCGTCGAGACGATGAGCGCCACGACGGGAAACAGCACGCTCGTGTAGGCCGCGCGCGCCGCGCCGATGCGCCTCAGCAGCGCGAGGTACAGACCGAAAGCGAGCGATGTGCCTGCAAGCGACAGGTAGAGCAGCGACACCACGTACGGCCAGTGCGGATCGAATGCAACCGGCGTTCCGCGGATCGCGGCGATCACGCCGAGACCGGCTGCTCCATACGCCATGCCGTAGGCATTGACGGTCAACACGGGTAATGCGCCTTGCGTGTTACGCATCGCCGCCATGTTGCCGAGCGACGCGACGTAGGTCGCGCCGAGCGCAAGTAGGGCGCCGTGCGCAATCGACGGATCGTCGATCGCCGCCTGCAGCTCCGGCAGGAACAGGAGCGCCACGCCCACCATCCCCGCTCCGGCAGCGACGAGCACGCGCCGTTCGATCGGCGTTCCGAAGATCATGCGGCTGTTGATGAGATTGAAAAAGATGATCCCGGTGAAGATCACGGCGACCAGCCCGCTCGTCAGGAACTGCGTCGAGAGATAGGTCATCCAGTAGTTCAGGCAGAAGAGCGTCAGCCCCTGGAGCGCGACGTAACGGTGATCGCGCCATGAAAGGCCGAGCGGGTTGCCGGTCAGCCGCGCGAACAGGAATACGCAGATCGCGGCGATGCCGAAGCGATAGACGAGGGAGATCTCGGGGGCGACTACGCCCAGCTGGAACTTGATCGCGTACCAGGTCGTGCCCCAAATCAGCACGACGATGGCATAAATGACTGGGCTCGGCACGCGCCAGACGCTATGGACTTGTACATGTTAAATCAATCACTAAAGCTAAAGCCCTCATCAAATATCGCAGGTGAGGACAAACCTGAAAGCAGCTATCATGGACGACGACCGACGAACTACTCGCGGCTGAACAAGGGGACCGCCGCATGGGCCTGATGGTCGCGTTAGTCGCGACGCTTGCGCTCGCTTTGCCAGCCGACGGACCGCGCGACGCGGCCGGTTGGCGCGCGCAATCCGACGCGTTCTATGCGCAAGGCGATTTCCGCAGTGCGCTCGACGCCGCGGAAAAAGCGCGCCTGCTCGATCCAGCCGACCCCTGGGCCCGCTACGCCTGGGTCCGGGCGCTCGCTGCGGTCGATCCGGAATCTGCGAGGAAGGCGATGCCGGGCCTTCAGGATCCAGTCGCACTCAAGAACTTGCCCGACGAGGAGCGCGCACGCCTCAAGACGGCGCTTGGGTACCTCTGCCTCGATCTCGGCATCGAACCGCTCGCGGCGATGTTTTTCGGCGAGGTGCCGCCGGCAACGCCGAGCCATCCCCAGGCGCAGGCTGGTCTGGCAATCCTCGCGGTTCGACGCGGGAATTCGCGCCAGGCTCTCGTGCATTTCGTCGCGGCACGTTCGACCGTGCGTCTTGACCCGTCGCTCGCGGAACTCGAGCGCGACGCGCGTTATCAGGTCGTGCTGCACGAGTTCGTCACTGCGCGCGACCTTCGCGACGCGAATGCCGCGGGCCGCGCGTATTCGGTCCTGGACGAGCTGCGGCCGAGCCATCCGGCGACGCTCAGGGCGCGCGCCGATCTCGCGAACCTGCGCGGCGACTCGCCGGCTCGCGAACGGGCGCTGCGCGACCTGCTCGCCGTCGATCGCCAGGCACCGGGGGCGGCGAGCGAGCTCGTCGACACCCTGCTCGATCAGAATCGCCCGTACGATGCTTTCGTCGTCGCGCGCGACATGGCGCCGGAGCGCCTCGCGATCGACACGGGTCTTCAGGCGATCGAACGCGACTGGGTGACGCACCTGGAAGCGGCCATCGGCGGGCGATGGCGCAGTGGTCAGGTCGACCACGATCACCTCGACGACCCGCAACTGCAGATCGCGTGGGCCGGAAGTCATCCGCGCTGGGGCCGGATCCGACTCTCGGCCGATGCCCTCTATCCGGAATCCGATCGCGTGCCGGCCGGCGAACCGTTCGGCTCGCTGGTTGCCCTGCCGGCCATCTCGGAGTCGCAATCCGACAAGGGAATCGCCGGTCTCGTGCAGTGGGCACCCCGAAATGGGGTGGTCCTGGAATTCGGCACGACGCCCACTTCATTCGAGGTCAATAACCTGATCGGGGCGCTGCGCTTCCGTGTCGAATCGGCCGCAGGCCCCTGGAGTTTCGGATTCGATCGCAGCATGGTCCGCGACTCGCTGCTATCGCTGGCCGGAACCGTCGATCCGCTGAGCGGACAAACCTGGGGCGGCGTCATACGTGATCGCGCCTATTTCGGGGGCCGCTTCGGCGACGAGGCACTCCATGTCTATGGCGCGCTGTCCGGCGCCGTGTTCGACGGGCACCGCGTCGACAGCAATACGCAGTGGCGCGCCGACGCGGGATTTCTGCGACGCGCCGGTTCCGGCGAAGGCTGGACGGCGCGTGTCGGGGGCATCGTGGAGCTTGCCGGTTTCGCGACTAATCGATCGCATTTCACGCTGGGACACGGCGGTTACTTCAGCCCGGAGAAATTCGTTTCCGTCGGTCCCGTGATCGAGCTGCTCGGCCGCAATGAAGTGAAGAGTTTCCGATTCGAAGGCGGACTGGCCTGGCAGGCCGTACGCGAGTCGGGGAGCGACTTCTTTCCGACCGACCCGGCACTACAGGCCGCCAACGGCGACCTGCGTTATGCCGGCGACTCGCGCGAGGGACTTGCGGCGCGAATCGCCGCGTCGGTCGAGTGGCGGGTTTCTGACCGCGCCGTCGCGGGCGTCCGGCTCGAAGGCGTACGCGGCGAGGACGCCAATGAAGTCCGTCTGCAGCTCTATACGAGACGGTGGCATGGCGCGATTTCCGAGCCGGTCCGCGAACCTCCGGCCGCCATGCTGGCGCCCGAGACTTATTTTCTGAACTGACCCGCCACGTATTCCCGCAGGTAGTTCGCGAACCGGTCACCCAGTTCAGGATGGCGTAATGCGTACTCGACGGTGGCCTCGAGATACCCGAGCTTGCTGCCACAGTCGTAGCGCTTGCCTTTGAACCGGTACGCGTAGACGGGCTCGTCATTCAGCAGGGCGGCGATGCCGTCAGTGAGCTGGATCTCCCCGCCCGCACCGCGTCCGATTGTCCTGAGGCGATCGAAGATCGAACCGCTCAGCAGATAGCGACCGACGACCGCGAGATCCGAAGGCGCGTCGGCGGGCTTCGGCTTCTCCACCATGCGCAGGATGCGGGAGTATTCGCCGTCCGGCTCGTCGGTCGCAACGATTCCATAGCTGCCCGTCTGGCTGCGTGCAACCTGCTGCACGCCGATCACGCTGCCACCCGACTTCAGATAGCGGTCCCGCATCTGCGCAAGAACCGGTTCATCGGCATCGATCAGGTCGTCGGCGAGATGAACATAGAACGGCTCATGGCCGACGACCGCATGCGCACACAGGACCGCATGCCCGAGGCCGAGCGGTGCCGGCTGCCGGATGTAGATGCAGGTGGCGTCTGACGGAAGGATGCCGCGCAGCAGGTCCACCAGTTCTTTCTTGCCCTGCTCCGCAAGCGCCGCTTCGAGTTCCGGGTCGCTGTCGAAGTGGTCCTCGATTGCGCGCTTGGAACTGCCTGTGATGAACACGAGCAGGCGCGCACCGGCGGCGAGCGCCTCGTCCGCCGCGTACTGGATCAGCGGCTTGTCGACGATCGGCAGCATTTCCTTCGGGCTCGCCTTGGTGGCGGGCAGAAACCGCGTGCCACGGCCGGCGACGGGAAAGACCGCAAAACGGATGGGGGCGGGTCGGCTCACGCGTCCATGATACCGGAGGCGTCGCGAGCCGGCCCGCGCCGCGGGCCGGTGAGTCTCAGCTTTCCGCTTTTTCGGCCTCGAACTTCAGGTTCGCCTTGTTCTGTTCGATGAGCTTCTTCCCGAGGCCCTTGACCTTGGCCAGGTCGTCCGCGCTCTTGTATGGGCCGTTCTTCTGGCGATAACTGACGATGGCTTCGGCCTTCGCCATCCCGATGCCCTGCAGTTCCTTGGCAAGCGTCTTCGCATCGGCCGAGTTCACATTGACGGGCCCGGCGATGGCGTTCGGCGCGAGCAGCAACGCGGCCAGGATGGCCGCACCCAGTCCCTTGGTAATCATGACTTCACTCCCTTTTCTCGCGCGCGGCGACCATCGCCGCGCCCCGCAGCCAGAGTAGGCGGGACGTCCGTCGGGCGCTGCCCGGCTATTGCGCGTGTTCGACGAGATTCAGGAGGGCTTGGCGCCGCGCTCGAGACCTGCGACGAGGTCGAAGCGCAGCAGCGGGCGCTGGCTGTCCCAGTTATTGCACGCGGGGCATTGCCAGAAGTGATCGATGCTCGAGAATCCGCAGTTCGCGCAACGATAACGCGGCGTGGTGACGGCGAGTCTCCGCAGGACCGCCGCGACGCCCTGCACGGCGCGCGTATCGAGCGCCGCCGGATCGCGGCCGATCGCGACAACGAGACCTGCGATCGCCTCGTCCTGCGCGAGACAGGCTCGCACCCGCTCTTCGAGAGGCGCAAAATCGAGCGCATCCGCCATGATCGACGCAATGGCGACCTCGTTCACGGCATCGGCGCGCCCCGAGACGACGCGCGCGACGGCCGCATCGCCCGCGCTTCCCATCGCGCGCGCAAGTCGCACGAGCCTCGGCACTACCTCGATCGCAAGCGCCGCATCGTGCGCGAGTACGGCGCCCAGCAGGCGCTCGGCGAGAGCGAAATCCTGCTGCTCGATGGCGATGTCGGCTCGAACCAGCGCCCCGCGCGGGAAGCGGCGCACTTCGGAGCGCGCAGCGCGCAGGTGCTCGCGCGCTTCGTCCAGCGCGCCGCGGGCACGGGCGGCCTCGGCCAGCTCGCAGTAGTAATGGGCGATCGCGCTCTCCTGCGGCGCGCGCCCCGCTTTCTCGAGCTCGCGGAATACCTCGATCGCTCGAAGCCATTCCTGTTCCTGCTCGTAAATGCGCATGAGCTTGCGCATCGCCGCCATGCGGTGCGTGCCGGAAGCCGCGAGCGGCTCGAGGATTTTCTCGGCCCGATCGAGCATGCCGGCCTTCAGGTAGTCCTGCGCCAGCGCGAATCCGGCCTGCTCGCGCTGCGTCGGCTCGAGCGTCTCGCGCGTGGCGATGTTCTGGTGGATCTTGATCGCGCGGTCGACCTCCCCGCGGCGCCGGTAAAGGCTGCCGAGCGCGAAGTGCGTTTCGACGGTGTCGTCGTCGAGCTCAGCCGCCCTGAGGAATGCCTCGAGCGCGCGGTCCGGCTGTTCGTTGACCAGGAAATTCACGCCCGCGAGATAGTTGCCGCGCAGCCGCTCGTCGCCGATCGCGCTTGGGCGGGGCTTCCGCGACGCGTAGAAGCCGATGGCTCCGCCGAGGAACAAGACTCCCAGGAGAATCCAGATTGACTCAGGATTCACTAATTCCGGATCGGGTGGGACTGTCCCGCATTGACCCGCTCGCGCAGATCCTTGCCCGGCTTGAAGTGCGGAACGTACTTTCCGGCGAGCGCGACGGCTTCGCCAGTCTTCGGATTGCGGCCCTGCCGCGGCGGACGGAAGTGCAGCGAGAAGCTGCCGAACCCGCGGATCTCGATGCGCTCGCCACCGGCAAGCGCGTCGCTCATGATCTCGAGCATCTGCTTGACGGCCAGCTCGATGTCTTTCGCGGGCAGGTGCTTCTGCTTCGTGGAGATGATCTCGATCAATTCTGATTTTGTCATGTCTCCCGTCCTCAACTGCGGGTCGCGCCGCCGTCATCCCCGGCAGCGCCCCGGACCGGCTCATTGACCGTTGATCTGCTCCTTGAGCAGGTCACCGAGCGTGGTACCAGTCGCCGTATCAGTGCCGCGGTACTGCTGCACCGATTCGGCCTCTTCTTCGGCCTCGATCGCCTTCACGGACAGCACGATAGCGCGGCTCTTGCGGTCGACGCCGACGAATCGCGCCTCGACCTCGTCGCCGGCCTTCAGCACCGTGCGGGCATCCTCGACGCGCTCGCGCGCGAGCTCCGACGCGCGCAGGCTGCCTTCGATGCCGTCCCCCAGATCCACGATCGCGCCCTTCGCATCGACTTCCTTGACGGTGCCCTTGACGATGCTTCCTTTCGGGTGGTCGGCGAGATAGGCCGATATCGGGTCCTTCGCCATCTGCTTGATGCCGAGCGAAATGCGCTCGCGCTCGGGATCGATCGACAGCACCATGGCCTCGACCGTCTGCCCCTTCTGGTAATCGCGCACTGCTTCTTCGCCGGGACGGTCCCAGGAGATATCCGACAGGTGCACGAGGCCGTCGATCCCGCCCGCCAGGCCGATGAAGATGCCGAAATCGGTGATCGACTTGATCTGGCCGCTGACCTTGTCGCCGCGGTTGAAGCTCTCGGCGAATTCGCGCCACGGGTTGGCCTTGCACTGCTTGAGGCCGAGCGAAATGCGGCGGCGCTCCTCGTCGATGTCGAGGACCATCACCTCGACTTCCTCGCCGACGTGCACGACCTTGGCCGGATTCACATTCTTGTTGGTCCAGTCCATCTCGGACACGTGCACGAGCCCCTCGACGCCCTCCTCGATCTCCACGAAACAGCCGTAGTCGGCGATGTTCGTGACCTTGCCGAACAGGCGCGTGTTCGGCGGATAGCGCCGCGCGATGTTCTGCCACGGATCGGCGCCCAGTTGCTTGATGCCGAGCGAAACGCGCTGGCGCTCGCGGTCGAACTTGAGGATGCGGACGTCGATTTCGTCGCCGACCTTGACGATCTCCGACGGGTGCTTGACGCGCTTCCACGCCATGTCGGTGATGTGCAGGAGTCCGTCGATGCCGCCGAGATCCACGAATGCGCCGTAGTCGGTGAGGTTCTTGACCGCACCCTTGACGACATCGCCTTCCTTCAGATTGTCGAGAAGCTGCGAGCGCTCGGCGCTGTACTCCTGCTCGACGACCGCGCGGCGCGACACGACGACGTTATTGCGGCGCTGGTCCAGCTTGATGACCTTGAATTCGAGCTCCTTGCCCTCGAGGTAGCTCGGGTCGCGCACCGGGCGCACGTCAACGAGCGAACCCGGCAGGAACGCGCGGACGTTGTCGAGTTCCACCGTGAAGCCGCCCTTGACGCGGCCATTGATGATGCCGCGGACGATCTCGCCTTTCGTGAAGGCTTCCTCGAGGCGGGTCCAGGTGCGGGCGCGCTTGGCTTTCTCGCGCGACAGCCGGGTCTCGCCCGAGCCGTCTTCCACCGCGTCGAGCGCGACCTCGACTTCCTGGCCGATGGTGACGTCGACTTCGCCGTTTTCGTTCCGGAATTGTTCCGCCGGTATCACCGCTTCGGATTTCAGTCCGACGCTGACGATGACGACGTCGGCATTTACGTCGACGACGATGCCGGTAAGGATCTGGCCAGGCTTGATCTGCTGGCTCGCAAGACTCTGCTCAAACAGTTGTTGAAAAGATTCGGTCATTGGGTCTTCCGGGCCGCGGGGCCCACTTGGGTTACCTTCCGGACGGCATCCCGCCATTCCGGGTCCTTGTCAACGCGGCGCGGCATCCTGCCCCGCCGTCCGCGCCGGGCCAGGCCCGGCATGCTCAATTCCCGCGCGCCGCCTCCGGAAACCGCTCGCGTGCGAGTTCAATCACCCGCCCGACGACCTCCTCGATCGACATCGCAGTCGAATCCACGATGACGGCCTCCGGGACGGCGATCAGCGGGGCCACAGCTCGAGTGGTATCCCGCCTGTCCCGCTCGGCTATCTCCGCGGAAAGGGCGGCAAGGCTACCACTCAACCCCTTTTCTTTCAACTGCTTATAGCGTCTACGGGCCCTTTCGTCGGGGCTGGCGGTCAGGAAGATTTTGAGCCCGGCATCGCAAAAAACGATCGATCCCATATCCCGCCCGTCGGCCACAAGGCCGGGGGGCCGTGCAAAGGCCCGCTGGCGGCCCAGCAGGGCCGATCGCACGTCCTGCCAGGCGGCGACCCGGGAGGCGGCTTCGCCCGTGGCCTCGGCGCGCAAATCGCCGGTCACATCGTCGCCAGCCAGGCGCACCTGTTCATCGCCAGCGTCATTCATGCCGAAGCGCACGTCGAGCGTCTCGGCAATGCGTCCATGACCGGCGACATCATCCGGCGCGAGGCCGGCCCGCATGCCCGCGAGCGCCACCAGACGGTACAGAGCGCCACTGTCCAGCAGGTGCCAGCCGAAATGCCGTGCGACCTGGCGCGCGATCGTCCCCTTGCCGGATCCGCTCGGGCCGTCGATAGCGATGACCGGAACCAGATTCAACCCTCCTCCGCCAGCCGGAGTCCCGCAGCGCGGGCCGTCGGCACGAATCCTGGGAACGAAGTCGCGACATTCTGCACGTCGCGGATCGTGACCGGGGATTGTGCGCGCGCGGCCAGTACCGCAAACGACATCGCGACCCGATGATCCCCGCGGCTGTCGACGTTACCGCCGGTGACGGTGCCACCGCGCACGCGAAGGCCGTCCGGAAGCGGTTCAACAGCCACGCCGAGCGCGGCCAGGCCCTCACCCATGGCGGCCAGACGGTCGGTCTCCTTGATGCGCAGTTCCGCTGCACCGGTCACGACCGTATCCCCGTCCGCGACCGCGGCTGCGGCAAACAGGCACGGCAACTCGTCCATCGCGATGGGGACGAGTGACGGCGGTACGCTGACGCCGCGCAGCGCCCCGGGCCGCACCTCGATATCCGCGACCGGCTCGCCGCCGTGATCTGCGACACGATGGAGACGGATATCCCCGCCCATCGACCGCAGGATATCGAGCAGGGCCGTGCGGGTCGGATTGACTCCGACGCCGCGGATCAGGAGCGGGGCACTGCCCGCCATCAGTCCGGCGACGATGAAGAACGCCGCCGACGAAAAGTCCCCTGGCATTTCGATCCGCGTGGCCGCGAGACTGCACGGTCCTTCGAGTGACACGGACCCCTTTTCGCGCGCTACGGCGACGCCGAAAGCCTTGAGCATGTTTTCCGTATGATCGCGGGAAGGACCCGGCTCCAGGACAGTCGTCCGCCCGATGGCCTGCAGACCAGCCAACAGGATCGCGGATTTGACCTGGGCGCTCGGCAGTTCGAGCCGGTGTTCACAGCCCCGGAGACTCCGGCCACCCGCGATTGCGATTGGCGGCTTGCCCTCGTTCGTGAGGACATTCGCACCCATGCGATTCAGCGGCGTGGCGACGCGCTCCATCGGCCGGCGCATCAAGGACGCATCGCCGATCAGGATCGAGTCGAAGCGCTGGCCGCAAAGGAGGCCGGTAAGGAGGCGCATGCTGGTGCCGGAGTTGCCGAGATCGAGTGCGGTCGTCGCAGCCCGCAATCCACGCATGCCGGCGCCGTGGATCCGAACATGTCCCGGCCCGGGCCGCTCGATGCGCACGCCCATTGCGGCGAATGCCGCGAGTGTCGCGAGGCAATCCTCGCCTTCGAGGAATCCGTGGATGTCAGTGACACCCTTCGCGATCGAGCCGAGCATGGCCGCGCGATGCGAAATCGATTTGTCGCCGGGAACCTGGATTTCGCCCGCGACCCGGCCGCCGGGTGTTGCAAAGTAGCTTGCCGTCCGCGTGCTCACGAAGCGCTGGCGAGCGCGCGAGACATCGCCTTCAGCAGGCGCTCGTTCTGAATCGCAGTGCCGATCGTTATCCGCAGGTGATCGGCCAATCCGTAGTTCGCGACCGGTCGCACGATGACGCCCTGGCGGAGCAGCGCATCGTTGACCGTCGGGGCCGGCCGCCCGAGATCGGCCAGGACGAAATTGCCCGCGGAGGCCGGCACCCGGAGACCGAAGGCGGACAGGCCGGTGTGCAGCTGCTCCATGCCCGATCGATTCAGGGCAATCGTCGCCTCGAGATGTTCGCGATCGTCCGTCGCCGCTGCAGCCGCGGCGAGTGCCGGAACCGAAACGTTGAATGGCTGGCGCACCCGGTTCAAGAGGTCCGCGATATCGGGGTGCGACAACGAATATCCGATCCGGAGACCCGCGAGCCCGTAGGCCTTCGAGAATGTGCGGGTGATCACGAGGTTCGGATGTCGCGCGAGCCATTGCGTGCCGTCCGGTACCCCTAGCCTCGCGGAATACTCGTGATAGGCCTCGTCCAGGACGACGATCACGTCAGGCGGGATCGCGCGAAGCAGCTCATCGAGTTCGCGCGCGACGAGCCAGGTGCCGGTCGGATTGTTGGGATTGGCCACGAACATCATCCGTGTGCGCGGGCCGACGGCGGCCTCGAGCGCTGCCGGGTCATGACCGAGCGGCATGGGATGATCCGACCGATTGGCCGGTGCGATGCGCGCCGTCGCCCCGGAGGCCTGGACCGCGTTCGGATAAACAGCGAACGCGTACTGTGAATACACCGCCTCGAGCCCCGGCGTGAGGAATGCCTCGGCCAGCAGCACCAGGATGTCGTTCGAGCCATTCCCGAGCGTGACCTGGCTGATATCGAGGCCATACTTGCGAGCCAGTTTCGTGCGAAGCACATGCCCGCTGCCGTCCGGGTACATGCCGACGCCTGCGAGCGCCGTTGCGAGCGCAGCCCGCGCAAGCGTTCCTGGACCCAGCGGATTCTCGTTCGATGCGAGCTTGATGCTGTCTCTCACCCCGAGCTCGCGCTCGAGCGTCTCCGGCGGCTTGCCGGGGAGATAGGGCGAGAGTTCACGGACCCCGGGCGCTGCAAGCGACTCGAACCGGTTCACCCTGTTCTCCTAGACGACCCGGGCGCTCAACACGCCCTGGATCGTGCCAATCCGCTCGACCAGGCCCGCAGGCGCCTTTCCGTCGATGTCGATCAGCGTGTAGGCGACCTCGCCTTTCGACTTGTTCAACAGGTCGGCGATATTTAGCCCGGCTTCGGCGAGGCGAGTCGATATCTGCCCGACCATGTTCGGCACGTTGCTGTTCGCGATTGCGATGCGCGCGGTTGCCGGCACGCGCGGCAGCGCCGCCTCGGGGAAGTTGACCGAATGCCGGATGTTGCCGTGCTCCAGGTAATCCTTGAGCGTATCGGCCACCATCATCGCGCAATTCTCCTCGGCTTCGCTCGTCGAGGCGCCGAGGTGCGGCAGCGCGACGACGCCGGGCACGCCCCGGATCGTCGACGACGGGAAATCGCAGACATACGCGCCGAGTTTCCCGGAGCGCAACGCGGCGACGATGGCGGGTTCGTCGACGATTCCTGCGCGGGCGAAATTCAGCACGGTTCCGCCGTCCTGCATGTGGCGGAGACGCCTGGCGTTCACCAGCCCGAGTGTCTCGTCCGTCAGCGGCACATGAACGCTGACCGCGTCGGAACGGGCGAACAGGTCGTCGAGGCTAAGGGCCTGCTCCACGCCCGAGGACAGCTGCCACGCGCGCTGCACCGTGATCTGCGGGTCGTAGCCCAGCACGCGCATGCCGAGCAGGTGCGCGGCATTCGCGACTTCGACGCCGATCGCGCCGAGGCCGACGACGCCCAGCGTGCGACCGGGCAGCTCGTGCCCGATGAAACGTCTCTTCGCCTGTTCGATTGCGGTCTCGAGCGCCTCTCCTGCCAGTTCGAGTCCGCGCACGAAGTCCCAGGCCTCGCAGATGTGGCGCGCCGCCAGGAATATCCCCGCGAGCACGAGCTCCTTGACGGCGTTCGCGTTCGCTCCCGGTGCCGTGAATACCGGCACGCCGCGTTGCGACAGGAGCGTGACCGGAATGTTGTTGGTGCCGGCTCCGGCGCGGCCGACCGCGAGCACGCTCGCAGGAATCTGCATCGCATGCATGTCCGCGGAGCGGACCAGGATCGCGTCGGGATGCCCCATCTCGGAGGCGATTTCATAGCGGTCGCGTGGCAGCCGCTCGAGGCCCTTCGCCGAGATGTTGTTCAGTGTCTGGATCTTGAATCGCATCAGCCGTACCGCCGCTCGAATTCGCGCATGAATTCGACGAGCGCCGCGACGCCCTCCATGGGCATGGCGTTGTAGAGGCTGGCCCGCATGCCGCCGACCGCTCGATGACCCGCCAGGTTCGTCAGACCCGTCACGTCGGCTTCCGCCAGGAAGGTCTTCTCGAGTTCCGGTTTCGCCAGCCGGAATGGCACGTTCGTCCACGACCGGCAGTGACGCGCAACCGGATTGGAATAGAGGGACGAATTGTCGATCGCTGCGTAGAGCGCCTCGGCCTTGGCGTGGTTTCGCTTCGCCATCGCCGCGACACCGCCCTCGCGTTTCAGCCACTGGAACACGAGTCCCGCGAAGTACCAGCCAAAGGTCGGCGGCGTGTTCAACATGGATCCTGCGTCTGCGACCGCGCGATAGTCGAAAACCATCGGAGTCCCCGCGCGCGCATGCCCGATGAGGTCGTCCCGGACTATCACGACTGTAATCCCGGCGGGCCCGATGTTTTTCTGGGCGCCGGCATAGATGACGCCGAACCGGGAGATATCGAGGGGCCGTGAGAGGATCGTGGACGACATGTCGGCAACGAGCGGCACGGCGCCGGTATCCGGGATGTACGGGAACTCGACGCCGCCGATCGTCTCGTTCGGCGTGTAGTGGAAGTAAGCGGCGCCGGGGGTCAGACGGAGCGCCGCCGGCTCAGGTACCGTCGTGTATTGCGACCCGGCTTCGTCCGCCGAGATGCCGACCGTCACGAATCGCCGCGCTTCCTTGATCGTGCGTTCCGACCAGTGCCCGGTGTTGACGTAGTCGGCCGTCGCGCCTGCGCTCGATAGATTGAGCGGAACGGCGGAAAACTGCGCCGTCGCGCCGCCCTGCACGAACAGCACACGATAATTGGGCGGAATCGTGAGCAATTCACGGAGGTCGGCTTCAGCCTGCTCCGCGACTGCCATGAAGCCGCGGCTGCGGTGGCTCACCTCCATGACTGACATGCCGCCCCGCCAGTCGAGCAACTCGTCGCGCGCCTGTTCAAGAACGGGAAGCGGCAGCGCCGCGGGGCCCGCGGAGAAATTGTGGACGCGCACGAGAGTCCCGCGGGCCGGCGTCAGCCGGCCCCTTCGCCGCCCTGCGAATCGTCCCCGGCGATCCGCTCGAGGCCCACGAGCTTTTCGCCGTCCTCGAGCCGCATGATGCGCACGCCCTGCGTATTCCGGCCGAGCACCGGGATGTCGCTGACCGGCACCCGCACGAGCGTTCCGCTCGAATTGATCAGCATCACTTCATCGTCGCGGCGCACCTGTCGCGCGCCGACGAGCGAGCCGTTGCGATCGCTGGTCTGGAGCGCGATGACTCCTTGTCCCGCGCGCCCGTGCCGCGGATAGTCGTCCATCTCGGTCAGCTTGCCGTAGCCGCGCTCCGAGACCGTGAGAATCGGGCCATCGCCGAGCACGATCAGCGAAGTGACGCGCTGGCTGTCGTCAAGGCGGATACCGCGAACCCCGGCGGCCTCGCGACCCATTGGCCGCACCTGGTCCTCCGCAAACCGGATCGCCTTGCCGTCGGTGGTCGTGAGCAGTATCTCGCGCTGGCCGTCTGTCAGCGCGACTCCGACGAGGCAGTCCGACTGGTCGAGCGAAACGGCGATGATTCCATTCGCGCGCGGCCGCGAAAATGCCGACAGCGGCGTCTTCTTCACCGTGCCCTGGGCCGTCGCCATGAAGACGAAGTGGGATTCGTCGAACTCGCGGATTGCGAGCACGGCGGTGATGCGTTCGCCCTCGCCGAGCTGCAGCAGATTGACGATCGGCTTGCCGCGCGAGCCGCGGCTCGCGAGCGGCAGCTGGTACACCTTGAGCCAGTAGCACTGGCCTCCGTCCGAGAAGCACAGCAGCGTGTCGTGGCTGTGCGCAATGAACAGCTTGTCGACGAAGTCCTCGTCCTTGACCGTCGTCGCCATCTTGCCCTTGCCGCCGCGGCGCTGGGCTTCGTAGTCCGTGACGGGCTGGGTCTTCGCATAGCCCGCATGCGACAGCGTCACGACCAGGTCCTGGCGTTCGATCAGGTCCTCGATCGTGACGTCCGATTGGTCCGCGACGATCTGCGTGCGCCGCTCATCCCCATAGGCCGCCTTCATGGACACGAGCTCCTCGCGGATCACGGTGAGCAGGCGGTCCGGGCGGGCGAGAATCTCGCCGAGATCCCGTATGACCTCGAGGAGTTCGGTGAACTCCGTGACGATCTTGTCCTGTTCGAGTCCTGTCAGCCGGTGCAGGCGCAAGTCGAGAATCGCCTGCGCCTGGACTTCCGACAGGCGATATTGGTCGCCGTGCAGGCCCAGTTCTTCAGCGATGCCGTAAGGACGGGTCGGAACGTTGCCGGCGCGCGCGAGCATCTGCGGAACCGCACCCGGTCCCCAGGTCCGCGCCTGGAGGGCTGCGCGGGCCTCCGGTGGCGACGGCGATGCCTTGATCAGGGCGATGACTTCGTCGATGTTCGCGAGCGCGACCGCGAGGCCCTCGAGGACGTGCGCGCGATCGCGCGCCTTGCCGAGATCGTGAATAGTGCGCCGCGTGACCACTTCGCGGCGGTGACGCAGGAACGCATCCAGCATTTCCTTGAGGGAAAGCAGCTTCGGCTGGCCGTCGAGCAGCGCGACCATGTTGACGCCGAACACGGATTCCATCGGCGTCAGCTTGAAAAGCTGGTTCAGGATCAGCTCGTGATTTTCGCCGCGCTTCAATTCGATGACGACGCGCATGCCGTCCTTGTCCGACTCGTCGCGCAGCTCCGAGATGCCCTCGATCTCCTTGTTGCGGACCAGATCGGCGATGCGCTCCAACAGGCGCGCCTTGTTGACCTGGTACGGGAGCTCCGTCACGACGATCGCCTGGCGCCCGCGCGCGTCGATTTCCTCGACAGCGGTAAGCGCGCGCACCGACAGCCTTCCACGGCCGGTCTTGTAGGCGAGCGCGATTTCCGCCGCGCCGTTGATAATGCCGGCGGTCGGGAAATCCGGCCCCGGAACGAGGCGCATCAGCTCGGCGAGCCCGAGATCCGGCGTGTCGATCAACGCGATGCAGGCGTCGACGATCTCGCCCAGGTTGTGCGGCGGAATATTGGTCGCCATCCCGACCGCGATGCCGGAAGAACCGTTGACCAGCAGGTTCGGGACGCGCGCCGGCATGACCGTCGGCTCCTGCTCGCTGTTGTCGTAATTGGGCGTGAAATTGACCGTTTCCTTGTCGATGTCGGCGAGCAATTCGTGCGCGATTCGCGTCATGCGCACTTCGGTGTAGCGCATCGCCGCCGGCGGATCCCCGTCCACGGAGCCGAAATTGCCCTGCCCGTCCACCAGCAGGTAGCGCATCGAAAACGGCTGTGCCATGCGCACGATCGTGTCGTACACCGCGACTTCGCCATGCGGGTGGTATTTGCCGATGACGTCGCCCACGACGCGCGCCGACTTCTTGTACGCCTTGTTCCAGTCGTTGCCGAGCTCGCGCATCGCGTACAGGACGCGTCGGTGCACCGGCTTCAGTCCGTCACGGACGTCGGGGAGCGCGCGGCCCACGATCACGCTCATCGCGTAATCGAGATAGGACTTGCGCATCTCGTCTTCGAGGTTGACGTGCAGGACTTCGCGCGCGATCTCGCTCATGCGGATTTCGTCGTTTTCAGAGGCCCATGGAAGCGCCGAATTTTAGCACAGCGCGTATACTTTCCGGATGCAAAATCGACTGAATGTCGACCCCGCGGAGATCTCGAAATTCGATGCGGCGGCGCCGCGCTGGTGGGACCCGAATGGGGACTTCCGGCCCCTGCACGACCTCAATCCGGCACGGCTCGACTTCATCGAGGCGCGCGCCGGACTCGCGGGACGGCGCGTCCTCGACGTCGGTTGCGGCGGGGGGCTGCTCGCCGAAGGGATGGCGCGGCGCGGCGCCCGGGTAACCGGCATCGACCTGGCGCCGGAGGCCCTGCAGGTCGCGCGCCTGCATGCGCTCGAAGCAGGCATCGACGTGGACTATCGGCAGGTCGCGGCCGAAGCGCTCGCCGGTACCGATGCCGGCCGCTTCGATCTCGTCACCTGTCTCGAGATGCTCGAGCACGTGCCGGATCCGGTCTCCGTCGTCGCGGCGCTCGCGAATCTCGCGCGTCCCGGCGGCGACGTGATCTGCTCGACGATCAATCGCAATGCCAGGTCGTTCGCGCTCGCCATCGTCGGCGCCGAGTACTTGCTGCGATTGCTGCCGATGGGAACGCATCAGTACGCACGCCTGATCCGGCCCTCGGAGATTTCGCGCTGGGCCCGCACGGCCGGGCTCGAACTCGTCGAGCTAGCAGGGATCGAGTACAACCCCGTCAAGCGCAAGGCGCGAATCAGCGCCGACGTCTCGGTCAATTACCTCGTCCACTTCAGACGGCCGATGACGGCGGCCGCCGCATGAACCGCCGCCGCGAATTGCGCGGTGTGCTTCTCGACCTCGATGGGACCCTGCTCGACACCGCACAAGACATGGCGCAGGCGCTCAACCGGCTGCGGGCCGCGGAGGGCCTGGAAGAACTGCCGTTTGAGCGCATTCGACCGCTGGTGTCGCATGGCGCACCGCGGCTCATACGTTTCGGTTTCGGCGAGCCGGATCCCGCGAACTACGAAATCCTCCGAACCCGATTCCTCGACTTCTACCGGGCAGCCCTCGCCGTCCACACGCGCCTGTTCGCGGGCTTCGACGAAGTCCTGGACGCCATCGAGCGGGCGGGCATGCGCTGGGGCATCGTCACCAACAAGCCCGGCTGGCTCACGAACCCCCTGCTTGAAGAGCTTGGCCTCGCTGCACGCTGCGGTTGCATCGTGAGCGGCGACACGCTCGCGGAGCGCAAACCGCATCCCATGCCGCTGCTGCACGCCGCCGCGCTCCTGCGGCTCGAGCCGCGCGCCTGCGTCTACCTGGGCGACGCGGAACGCGACGTGCAGGCAGCCCGCAACGCGGGCATGATTCCGCTGGTGGCCGGCTTCGGGTACCTGAACGAGGGTGAGGATCCTGCCGCCTGGCAACCCGAGGCCGTGCTCGGACGCCCGGAAGACCTGCTCCACTGGCTGGGACTGCGCGAATGACGCTCGATCTGACTGCATTGATCGTAATCCTGTTCGCCGTGGCGCTGGCCCTCGGGGCCGGATGGTGGATGGGCCGCCGGCGCGCGGCCGCACTCGCAGCGGAACGGACGGCCACGCTGGATCGGGCGATGGAGCAACTCGATCGCCGCTTCGACGATCTCGCGGGCCGGCAACTTCGGGAAAACATCGAGAATTTCCTGCGCCTCGCCAAGGAGAACCTCGGCGGGCACCAGCAGACCGCGCAGAACTCGCTGAAGGAACGCGAACAGGCGATCGAGACGCTCGTGAAGCCGATCCAGGAGTCGCTCGCGCGCACATCCGAAGCATTGCGCGAAATCGAGGTCGAGCGGCAGCGCGATTTCGGCAGCCTGCGGCAGAACCTGACGGACATGCGCGAGACGCACACCGCCTTGCAGCGGGAGACCCGCAACCTCGTCCAGGCGCTCAGCAAGCCCCAGGTTCGCGGCCAGTGGGGCGAAATTGCGCTCCGCCGCCTGGTCGAACTGGCCGGCATGACCGCGCATTGTGATTTCGAGGAACAGGTTCATGTCGTGGGCGAGGATGGCGCGCTGCGTCCCGACATGGTCGTGCATCTTCCTGAAGGTCACGACGTCGTCGTCGACGTGAAGACCCCGCTCGATGCCTACCTGACCGCGGCCGAAGCCCCGACCGACGAAGTCCGCACGACAGCGCTTCGCAGGCATGCGCAGCATGTCGCCGACCGCGTCCGGCTGCTCTCTTCGAAGAATTATTCGGCCCAGTTCGCAAAGGCCCCGCAGTTCGTCGTGCTGTTCCTGCCGGGCGACCAGTTCCTCTCGTCGGCGCTCGACCAGCAACCCGACCTGCTCGATCGCGCGATGAGCAGCAACATCATCCTCACGACGCCGTCGACGCTGCTCGCGCTGCTCAAGACGGTTTACAACGGCTGGCAGAATGTCCGGCTCGCCGAAAACGCCGAGCGAATCCGGAGGCTTGCCGAAGACCTCTACTCGCGCCTCAGCACGTTCCGAAATCACCTCGGAAAACTGGGCAATGCTCTCGAGGCAAGTCTGCGAGCCTACAACGCGGCCGTCGGCTCGCTGGAACGCAATGTCCTGCCCGGCGCGCGCAAATTCGTGGAACTCGGCGTTCGTGGCGAGAAGCCGATCGAAGATCTCGTCGAAATCGAAGTGAGCGTGCGTCTCACCGACGAGACGACGCCGCAGCTCGCCCCGCCTGAAGAGCATTGAGCGGCGACTGGCGTTCCGCAGACATGACGACCCAGTCGGCGCTGGCCTACGCGCCGGCCGCAGGGTCTCATGACGGGCGCATCATTCTCGTCACCGGTGCCGGCGATGGCATCGGACAGGCACTGGCCCTCGCGCTCGCTCGACAGGGCGCAACCGTCGGCCTTCTCGGGCGCACGCAGCGCAAACTCGTGCGCACCTATGACCGAATTGTCGAAGCCGGCGGTCCGACGCCTGCCCTCCTCCCATTCAATCTGGAGACAGCAACGGCGCCCGAGTACGACGCCGTGCACGACGCACTCGATCGCGAGTTCGGGCGCCTGGACGGCCTGGCGCACGTCGCCGGGATCCTCGGCGATCTCAGTCCGGTCGAGCAATACGACGTGCCGACCTGGTGCAAGGTGCTGCACGTCAATCTGACGGCGCCCTTCATCCTGACGCGTACGCTGCTTCCGCTCCTGCGGCGATCCGCCGATGCATCGGTCGTTTTCACGTCGAGCAATATCGCGCGAGGGGCCCGTGCGTTCTGGGGTGCTTATGCGGCATCGAAGTTCGGCACCGAGGGCCTGATGCAGGTGCTGGCAGACGAGATGGCCGGCTCAACCCGCATTCGTGTCAACAGCGTGAATCCGGGCCGGGTTGGCACGGCAATGCGACGCCAGGCGTTCCCGGCGGAGGATCCGGGTCTGCACCCGGAGCCCGCCGAGGTCGTCGGGCCTTTCCTCTATCTGCTCGGTGCAGCAGGCCAGGGCGTCAACGGTCAGGCGATCGATCGCCCGTAGCGCCCGCCTCTGCAGCGTCCCGCAGAGACTTCAATTCTTCTTCGGTGAGCGGCCGGCTCCTGCCGCGCGCGAGCGAGCGATCCATGGCGATCGGGCCGAAACGCGTGCGCAGGATGCGATTTGCCTCGAGCCCGCAGCGCTCGAACAGCTCGCGAAGGTCACGCGGCCGCAGACCGGTGACATGGACCTGGAGCCATCGGTTGCTCCCCTCGCCGCCGGCGGGAGTCACGGCGGTGATCCGGCCCTTGGCGGATGCCGCCTCGCTCGCGGCCGTCAAAGCCGTTTCAATCTGCGACTCGTCGAATGCGCCGCGCACGCGGACGCTGAACTCGCTCGGGATGCCGATTCCGCGACGAGTCAGCGCGGCCGCCAGTTCTCCATCCGTGATGAACAACTCGAGTCCGCCATCGCGGGCAGCCAGGGGGCTGACTGGAATCCAGCGCCGCCCGGCGGACTTCGGCAGGCGCTCGATCGAACTCGGCATCGTTCCCGTCGCGCCGGCGCGGATGTCCTCCTGCGGCGGCCGGTGATATGCGAGCCCTTCGTGTCCCCGGTCCGCGCCGCGGGCGAGACGCAGGCGGCGCCCGTCGAGGCGGATGTCATCGCGCTCGCCGACCGGTTGACCCGGTGTCGCGAGCTTGCCGTTGACGGTGATCCGACCCGCCGCAATCCACGCCTCGATCTGGCGCCGCGATCCGACACCGCGGGCGGCAAGGGTTTTCTGGATTCGTTCACGCATCGGAACAGCGGACGCGGCGCTGCCGCGCCGGATCAACCGGACGCTTCGGCGTCGTTGGCGGCAGGGAGACCCGCGGCCGCAGCCTGCACCGTCACCGGACCGTCGAATTCAAGCTGGATGCCGACGTCGTCCATGTCCTTCAGCGCGGCAAGGGAGGGCAGTTCGTCGAGGCTCTTGAGGCTGAAGTAATCCAGGAACTCCCGGGTCGTACCCAGGAGTTCCGGGTGACCCGGCACTTCCCGGTGCCCGACGACGCGGATCCAGCCGCGCTCAGTCAGCGTCCGCACGATGTTCGGATTGACCGTAACCCCGCGAACGTCCTCGATCTCGCCGCGCGTAATCGGCTGCCGGTAGGCGATGAGCGCAAGTGTCTCGAGCAGCGCACGTGAGTAGCGGCTCGGACGCTCCTGCCAGAGTTTCGACAGCCTCGCGGCAAAATGGCTTCGCACCTGAAGCCGCCAGCCGCTCGCGACCTCGACCAGCTCCAGCGGACGGCCTTCACAGTCGCGGGAGAGTTCGGCCAGCGCCCGCCGGATTTCCGCGGCCTCCGGCCGTTCGAATTCATCGAATATTTCGCGCAGCTGATCGACGCTGAGCGGCTGGCCGTAGGCAAGCAGCGCCGCTTCGATGATGTCCCTCAACTGTCCGGTTTCCATGCCGTGCCTCGTCATGCAGTCGTGATTTCGAGGTCATCCACAATGCCAGCGTCTCGATTGCCCTCGACGCGGCGCACGTGCAGCGACTGGTAGGGTTCGGCCTGAACGATCTCGACCAGCCGTTCGCGCATCAGCTCGAGTATCGCCGCGAACGTCACCGTGACGCCCATCCGGCCTTCTTCGGGCCGGAACAGGCGGATGAACTCGACGAGGCCGACGCCTTCGAGATAAGCGAGCAAGTCCGACATCCGTTGACGCACCGACAGCGTCTCGCGTTGTACGTGCAGGTGCGCAAACATCGTGGCGCGCTGCACCACGTCCTTGAATGCGACCAGCATCTCCTGGAGCGCGACCTCCGGGAGCATGCGGACGACCTGCCGATGAGTCAATTCGGCAACAGCCGGATACACGTCGCGATCGAGCCGGGGCAACTGGTCGATATCCTCGGCAGCGCGCTTGTATCGTTCGTACTCCTGCAAGCGGCGCACGAGCTCCGCGCGCGGGTCTTCCTCTTCCTGGCCTGCGTCTCCGATTCGCGGCAGCAGCATGCGTGACTTGATCTCCGCGAGCATGGCCGCCATCAGCAGGTATTCGCCCGCCAGTTCCAGGTCCAGCTCCTGCATCAACTGGATGTACTCCATGTACTGGCGCGTGATGTCCGCGATCGGAATGTCCAGAACATCGATATTCTGCCGGCGGATCAGGTACAGGAGCAGGTCGAGCGGACCCTCGAAGGCTTCGAGAAATACCTCGAGTGCCTGCGGCGGTATGTAGAGGTCGCGCGGTATCTCCGTGACCGGTTCGCCCTCCACGATCGCGAACGGCATTTCGCCCTGTTGCGGCGTGGGCTCGACGGCGCCGGCATCGGCTTCGTTTTCCACCGCGAGGTCAGCGGTATCGTTCACCGGTACTCCAGGCGCACGGCTTCACGGACCTCGGCCATTGTCGCACGTGCCGCGTCGCGCGCGCGTTCGCAGCCTTCGGTCACGATGCCGCGCACGAGTTCCGGGTTCTCCTCATACTCGCGCGCGCGCTGACGGATGACTTCGAGTTCCTTCAGGACCGACTCAATCAAGGGCTTCTTGCAATCGAGACAGCCGATTCCGGCCGTCCGGCAGCCGGTCTGGACCCAGGCTTTCGTCTCTTCGCTCGAATAAATTTTGTGCAGGTCCCAGACGGGGCATTTATCCGGGTCGCCGGGATCGCTCCGCCTTACGCGGGCGGGATCGGTCTGCATGGCCCGCAGCTTCTTCTGCACACTGGCCGGGTCCTCTCGCAGGCCGATCGTATTGCCGTAGGACTTCGACATCTTCCGCCCGTCGAGACCCGGCACTCTCGGCGTCCTGGTGAGCAGTACCGCAGGTTCCGGGAGAATCGTCCGGCCACCCCCCTCGAGGTACCCGAGCAGGCGCTCGCGGTCCGCGACCGTCAGTCGCGCGGCCGATTCGACCATCGCCCGCGCGCGTGCCAGTGCATCCGCATCGCCCTGTTCCTGGAACTGCCGGCGAAGTTCCGCATACTGGGCGCCGTTGCGCGCGCCCAAGCGCTTCACGGCGCTTTCGACGCGCGCCTCGAAATCAGCTTCGCGTCCATAAATATTGTTGAACCGACGCGCGATCTCGCGCGTGATCTCCACGTGGGCCGCCTGGTCTTCGCCCACCGGCACGAATTCCGGCCGGTACATCAGGATGTCCGCGCTTTGCAGCAGCGGATAGCCGAGAAACCCGTAGGTGCCCAGGTCCTTGTCCTTGAGCTGTTCGATCTGGTCCTTGTAAGACGGAACGCGCTCGAGCCAGGACACGGGCGTCACCATCGAGAGGATGAGGTGCAGTTCCGCGTGTTCCGGGATGCGCGATTGCACGAATATCGTACAGGCGCTTGGATTGAGGCCGGCGGCGAGCCAGTCGATGATGACTTCGGTGGAATTGGCCTTGATGTCGGCGGTGTTCTCGTAGGCCGTCGTCAGCGCATGCCAATCGGCGACGAAGAAGAAGCACTCGTAGCGATACTGGAGCTCGACCCAGTTTGCCAGCGCACCATGATAGTTTCCGAGGTGCAGCTGGCCGGTCGGCCGCATGCCGGAGACAACGCGTCTATTGTGTCCTGATTTGGCAGGCATCGCGGCGGCCTATCCCACCTGCAGACGAAACGTTGCGACCAGGAGGTTTTGCAGGAAAGCTATCGGACCGCTCACCAACGGCCAGAGCATGCGCGTGGCAATGAGTCCAAGAACGATGAATAGGCCGAACGGAGCGATGCGCTCGAGCATGGCGCTTGCGGGACCGCGCGGCAGCAGATTGGTCAGTACCTGGCCGCCATCCAATGGCGGTATCGGCAGCATGTTGAACACGGCAAGCATGACATTGATTCCGATTCCGTAACCCGCCATCGCTCCGAGCCATTGGCCCGCGATGCCCAAGTCCATCCTCTGGCTGAGCATCATCAGGAAAGCCCAGATGGTCGCCATTGCGAGATTGGCCGCCGGCCCGGCAGCGGATACCCAGACCATGTTGCTCCGGGGACTGCGCATGTGCCGCGGGTCGACGGGCACGGGTTTGGCCCAACCGAACAGAAAACCGCCGAGCCACAACATGACCGCCGGCACGAGCACGGTGCCGATCGGGTCGATGTGACGAATCGGATTGAAGCTCAGCCGGCCCTGAGCTTCCGCGGTGCGGTCGCCGAAGTACTTCGCGACCCAGCCATGAGCGACTTCATGGACCGTGATTGCAAACACGACGGGAATCGCAGCGATCGAAACCGTGACGAAGAACGAAGCCAGATCCATGAACCGTTCCGAAGGCGCGCGGGCCGTTCCCCGGCGAATTACGGGCGATTATACGGTGCAGAGCAACGCGCTGCCGGTCATTGAAAGGGTCGCGGGTCGCCTTTTCCCGCCCGCAGCAACTGCGGCGCGCCACCAGAAAGGTCGACAATCGTGCTGGGCTCAAGGCCGCAATTCCCCGCATCGAGGATCACGTCGACCGCGTGGCCGATTCGCTCCTCGATTTCTCGTCCGTCGGTCATCGGGACATCGTCTCCTGGCAATTGCAGCGTCGTACTCAAAAGCTGCTCCGAGTACTCCCTGAGCAATGCCTGGACGACCGCGTGATCGGGGACGCGTATGCCGACCGTTTTCCGGCGCGCATCGAGCAGACGGCGCGGCACTTCCCGCGTGGCCTGCAATACAAACGCATACGGTCCCGGCGTGAAGCTCTTCAGGAGCCGGTATTGCCAGTTCTCGACCCGTGCGAATCGGGCGATCTCCGACAGGTCGCGGCAAACGACCGTAAAGAAATGCCGCTTTCGCGTCTGTCGCAGCTGCTGGATGCGTTGCATCGCGTCCTTGGCGCCAAGCGCGCACCCGAGCGCGTAGCAGGAATCGGTCGGATACACGAGCACGCCACCATCCTGGAGGCACTCCGCAGCGACGCGGAGGTACCGCGGCTGCGGCGTCGTTGGATGCAACTCGAGGCGTTGAGCCATGGTCCATTATGAACCGGGCGCAAGTCCGGGCTTCTTCCGCTATTATTGGCGCCCCTCAAATCGGTTCGCCGCATGCAGCTCCTGTTCGATTTTCTGCCTGTCATCGCGTTTTTCGTCGCCTACAAGCTCGCCGACATATATGTTGCAACCGTCGTGATCATTGTCGCAACGGTCATCCAGGTGTCGATTCACTGGCTTCGCACGCGGCGCGTAAATCCGATGCACATTGTCTCCGCCGGTCTCGTCCTGGTCTTCGGGGGATTGACGCTTTGGATTCGCGATACGGCGTTCATCATGTGGAAACCGACCGTCGTCAACTGGCTGTTCGCAGCGGCCTTCCTCGTCAGCCTGTGGCGGCGATTCGGCGACCGGCCGTTGATTCAGCGGCTGATGAGCGCGACGGACGCGGAATTCGAGCTCAGTCCTGTGCTGTGGCGACAGCTGAACTGGATGTGGATCGGGTTCTTCGCGCTTATGGGCGCAGCAAACCTGGCCGTGTTTCATTACTTCGATGAGGCGACATGGGTCAATTTCAAGCTGTTCGGAATGCTTGGACTCACCCTGGTATTCATCGTCGCACAGGGTTTCTGGATTTCTTCGCGAGCCCGGCATCATGACAAGCCCGCGAGCTGAACGAATACGGACTATGCTTGAATCTGCCTTTGCCGCCGCGCGAGTATCGGTGCAGGATGACAGCGCGCGCCATGCCGGCCATGCAGGCGCACGAGACGGCGCCGGGCATTTTGTCGTGCGAATTGAGTCCCAGGCTTTCAGCGGTCGCAGTCGCCTTGAGCGACACCGTATGGTCTACGATGCGCTCGCCGGCATGTTGCCGCGCGAGATTCACGCCCTGAAAATTGAAGCGCTTTCACCGGACGAAGACAAACCATCGAGGAAAAAATGAGATATACGCAGATCCTGGCAATCTCCACCCTGGGCTTGTTGCTGGCCACCGGCTGCACCAAGGCCGAAACGCCCATCGATGCAGCGGCCAAACCGGTTGCGGTCGTCAACGGAACGCCGATCTCGCGTGACGTCTGGGAGCTCTATGTAAAGACGCGCCACGCCGGCAAGACGCCCGGCGACCTCACTACCGAGGAGCAGAAAGATGCGCTCGAGGAATTGATCGGCATGTATGTCGGCGCGCGGGAGGCCGAAAAGCAGAAACTCGGCGACGGCGAACCGAAGGCGCGACTCGAGCTCGTCGGGAAAAGCGCGCTTGCCGAATTGCTGTTCAAGAAGTTCGTCGAGGGCGCCGAGCCGACGGATGCGGAACTGAAGGCTGAATACGACGCACGGATTGCCGAAGCGCCGAAGCAGGAATTTCACGCGCGCCATATCCTCGTCGACGACGAGGCGCTGGCGAAGGATCTGATCACGCAGCTCGACAAGGGTGGAAGCTTCGAAAAGCTCGCGACCGATAATTCAAAGGACGGTTCGGCAACCGAAGGCGGCGACCTCGGCTGGTTCAATCCCGGCCAGATGGTCAAGCCCTTCTCGGATGCCGTACAGCAGCTCGAGGTCGGCAAATACACCGCCACCCCGGTCAAGTCGGAGTTCGGCTGGCATGTCATCAAGCTCGAAGAGAAGCGCCCGACCACGCCGCCGCCGTTCGAATCCGTCAAGGCGCAGATCGGACCGATGGTCAATCAGAAGAAATTCGAGGCGCACCTCAAGGAGCTGGTCAAGACGGCCGAGGTCGAGCGCTCTCTCTGATCGCTACTTTGTCGGCCGGAAGTAGCGCGAGTAGGTGCGGTTCATCGGGTTGATGGCGGGTGCGGCGATGTGAGGATGCACCAGCCTTCTCGTCACGTAGAAGTACACCGGCAGCAGCGGGTAGTCGTTGAGCATCAACGACTCCGCGTGCTGCATGGTGTCGCGCCTCCGCTCGGGATTGGCTTCCGTCGCTGCGGATTCGAGCAAACGCGCATATTCCGCACTTGACCAGTGTCCGAAGTTCTGCGGACTATCGCGTGCCATCGTGTCCAGAAACGTCGATGCGTCGTTGTAGTCCGCGGTCCAGCCGACGCGGACTACGTCCCATTGCGCCGGATCGGCGCGGGCCGCCAGATAGGCCTTGAACTCCATCTGGATCAGTTCGGTTTCGACTCCAAGGGCTTGCTTCCACATGGCCGCTATGGCGATGCAGACCTTCTGCACCAGCTCGTTCTCGTTGTATAGCAAACGCAGGCGCAGCGGCCGCTCGGCGGAGTAGCCGGCGGATGAGTAGAGCGAGAGTGCTCGAGCCGCGCGTTGCTGTCGCGATTCGCTGTGCCAGGCGTAGCGTGCCGGCGTGTAGTTCCATGCATCGTCAGGCACGAGCGAGTACGCCGGTATCTGGCCCGCACGGGTCACCGACGCGGTGATTGCCTCACGATCTATCGCCAGCGAGAGCGCCTCGCGCAGGGCGCGCTTACCGCGCAGCGGGCCGCGATCGGTGTTGAACGTAAAATAAAATGTCGCCAGCGTTGCGCGATGCTGCAAACCGGAACCCGGCGCGATCAGCAACTCCTGAAATCTTTGCTCCGGGACGGTGTTCGTCACATCGAGTTCACCGGCGCGAAAACGCGTGAACTCGGCATTCTCGTCCGCGACAAACTCATAGCGCACTTCATCGAATGCGACTGACGACGCATCCCAGTAGTGCGGATTGCGCGTGAGGCGAAGGTTTGCGCCCGGCGAGAACGCCGCAAGCACATAGGGGCCGTTTGAGATCGTTACACCGGGTAATGCGAAGCCGCCCGATGCCGACAACGAAGACCGGTGTACGGGTGAGGCGACCGTGTTGGTGAGAATATCCGGAAAATACGGGACCGGATGGGAAAGTCGGATCTCGAGCGAGTGCTCATCCAGTGCATGGACGCCCAGACGATCGGCGGGCACTTTTCCCTGAAGGATCGCAGGCGCATTTTCGATCGCACGCAAGAGATCGGCGGCACCGGAAACGGTTGCCGGATCGAGCGCACGCCGGAATCCTTCAACGAAATTCGCGGCCACCACAAAATCGCCATTGGACCAGCGAGCGTCACTGCGCAGCAGGAACACGTAACGCCTGCCATCGTCTTCCACACGCCACGATGTCGCCGTCGCTGGTATGACCTCGCCCGCCGGCGTGCTGGAAGTCAGGCCTTCATAGAGATCCCGCAGTACGTCGTAGGAGAAGGCGTCTTCGGCGCGCTGCGGATCTAGCGTGCCCGGTTGACCGCCCAGGCCGCGTGTCAGTACCAACGGCTCGCCGCCAGCAGTCGCATTGCGAGGGGCGTCCGCGCCGCCGCAGGAGACAGCGGCAATCGTTGTCACGATTACGACAAGGACGGCGGCCAGCCTCTGCCACGGTGCGCACAAGGCGTAACACTTCGGTCGCATCAAAAAAGCACCGCGCACGGACGAGGACGTCCGCGCAAGCTTACGCTATCGAGCGAGGAGAAATTGAGAGGCGAACCGCGTGGAAAGCGGACTCAACGAATCGCGAATGGAACGGCAAGAACTGTTGCCGTTCAGGACGATGTCGGGATTTCGG